>JALYHL010000005.1:0-172360 GCA_030776625.1 Actinomycetota bacterium
CACGAAGTGGGAGGGGATGAGAAACGCCCCCGCCCCTACTTCGATTCCCCCTTCCCGCCTCTCTGGTCCTTCCTGCGCTTTCGCTCTCGAAGCACTGCCACCCGCGACGCATCGGCCGGCCGCCACCCGCCTCGCACCCCCCGCGGTTCCGCCGATTAGACGCCTATAGAGTTATTTTTAGGCCCGACTAATATCAGGCCGTCGGCCATCACTTGCGGGAGGAGCATGCATGACCACGGCTGAGACCACGTCCACGGCATCTGCGAACGGCAGTGCGAAAGCGCTTGGCTTCGGCTTCCTCGCACTCGGGGTGGCCATGGTGGCGATGGCGTTGCTCGCTCCCGTCGATTCGGGTGCGCGAGCCGCAGAGGCCGTCGGCGGAGCGTTGGCGGCAATGGGAGGCGCGTTGCTGCTAGCGCGCGGCGCGCACGCAGGGATGACGGCGGGAACGCTCACGCTGGCGGCCTCGCTCGTCTATCTCGCGGTCACGAACGACGAGTTCCACCAAGGCGGCGTCGGATACTCCATCGCGGTCGCTCAGTTCGTGACTGTCCCGATCGGCTTGGTGCTTGGCGGGATCGCCTTCGCACTTACCCCGGGGCCGCGGACAACCGGGCGGGTGGGGGACTTCATTCCGGACGGCGTGGTCCTCGTCGTCGGCACGATCTTGCTCGGGATCGGGCTCGGACAGATCGGCAACGAACGCCTGATGACGCCGATGTGGAACTGGATCAGCTTCCTCGGTCTGACTGTGACCGGGATGCTCGTGCTGGTCGTCGCGCGCGGGGCGCTGAAGGCCGCGGTCGGTGGAGAGCGACGGAGCAGACCCGCGTTCCGCTTCCTCGGCGCGCTCGCGACGGAGCTCCTGCTCGTCGGCGGCCTTGCCTTGATGATGTACGGGGCGCTGAACAATCTCGTGCTCGGAGCGAACGGATTCCGCACCGGATTCAAAGGCAACGGCGGCGGGCTGGCGCTCTGGATCGGGGCCGCCCTCTTCCTCGTCGTCGTGCGAGGAGGCTTCAAGTTTGTAGCGCGGAACCAGCAGGGCGCCGCACAAGCGGTCGTGAGGGAGCTTCTCTACTTCGCAGGCGTTTTCGCATTCATCGTCGGCGAGCGCTCCGTGCTCAGCGGAAAGCCGCCGGGCGTGCCGATCGGTGGTGCATTGCCGGCGGCGGCAGTCATCCTGCTCGGCGCGCTCTTCCTCCTCGTACCGGTGCGAATGGCCGCAAAGCAGGGACGACTGCGAGCTCGGCACGGATAGGTTGCAGCGTGCAGCGCGCCGCCACACCAGGATCTCGCCTTCCGTTGGTCGCTTTATCGGGGCGGACGGCCTCAGGTTCGGTGATCTGTGAGTGACCGACTCGTCGTGTGCAAACGAATGGGACGAGCCGCTTTGCTATCGCTACTGATTTCCCCTCGCCGGCTCAACGAAGTGAGAGACGAAGTGGGAGGGGATGAGAAACGCCCTGCCCTAGTTCGATTCCCCTCCCCGGCTCTGAGCGCAGCGACCCCTGCCTACTTCGATTCGCCTCCCCGCTCTGAATGCGCACGGCGCTAGAGGAGACCTTCGTCGAAGTCGCGCACCAGCTTCTTCGGCGCCTTCCGCCGCCACGACTCGATCAATACTTCCCGAAGCTCGTCGTCCGCGATGGCAGATAGCCGCGCCAGCATCGCGGGGTACCCGTCGTAGTGCGGGGTCGTGAAGAAGACCTCCGGCTCCGCCGCCAGCATCGCCTCCTTCTCATCGAGGTCGACCATCACCACGATCACATCGTCCTCTTTCAGTCGGACGAATGACTTGTCACGGACCTTCAGCGAAGGCGTCCTGAACCAGGTGGATTCCTCGACCTCTGGCAGCGCCAGTCCGATGGACCTGACGGTTTCCCACGTCGCCACCTACCCATCCTCCACTGTTCGCCACCGCGGGTCTTGGGCGACGTTCCTAGATCCGTTGCGCGTCCGGGAGGCGTGGGGGCGGGATCGGCATCACTCGAGGGCGGTGGTCACGACGATCCCGCAAATGAGCAGCAAGGTGACGCTGGCGACGATCACGCTAGCGCCGCCGACGAGCGACCGCAGCACCACTACTTTGTGCCAGAACAGCTCCGTGATCCCCAGGGCTAGCGCGACGCAGCCGCACGCGTAGAGCCAGAAGAATCCGACGAAGAAGCCGGCGCCTCCGGCGTCGAGGGTGCAACCCCACCCGATCCCGTAGCAGGTCGGCGGATTGACACGGTGCTCGAGCCACGTCCCCAAGATCGCAAGCAGCGCTGCGGGGACTGCCATGAGCGCGGCGATCCCCAACGCGATCCACGGAAACCACCTGGTTCGCAGCTTTGGGCGGAGCCAAGCCCACACGCGCCCGGGGCCAGTCGCTGTTGGAGGCGGTTCCACGGTTCTTTGGGGCGTGGGTTGCGCTGAGCGACCGCGTTGTCCCAAAGAACCCTCCACTTCGAAGTTAGGCGGCGCCTCCGGTGGGCGGCTTGATCTTGTCGCGCGCCATCTGGCGGGCGGCGCCGGCGGCGGCGCCGGTGAGCGCGATCCATGCGGCCTTCTTGCCCGCAGGCACGTCCATGTCCACCTGGGGTGGGTCCTCCCGCGTCACGAGGCGCCACAGGGTGGTGGCTACGTAGGTCGCCAGCTTGACCGCCAGCATCCCGGCGATCATCGCCCCGATCGTCTGGGCCAACGTGGGCTTCACGGGGATCGACCCGTCGGCCTGGACACCCGCGTCCTTCTTGATCTTGTTCTTCCCGATCTTGTGTTTGGCCATCACTGCTCCTTTCGCGGAGCAGTATGCCCGCCTTGCTTTGGACCTATGCCTCCGCGAGCTCGCGCTTCATGCCGACGAGGTTGTCGAGCTCCTCGGCCCCCTCGGCGGGCCCGACCGCGATGATGCGGTCACCCGGACAGAGCGTCAGCCCCGGCTTCGGCCGGTAGGTCCAGCGCCGCCCACGCTGCACCGCGAGGACGAACATGCCGGTCTCGGTCTCGATCGACAGCTCCTTGATCGTCTTTCCCTGGGCGGGCGAACCCTCGCCCACGATCGTCTCGTGACCGAACTCGTCGGATTCGACCAAGGCTGCGGCGATCACGGGATGGAGCTCTTCACCTTGCTCGACCAGCCGCGTCATCTCGCGCGCGGAGTCGAAGATGATCTCGGACGCGTGGGCGAGATGCAGCAACCCCCGGAGGTCGTCGGGGTTACGCGCCTCTTGCGAGCTCCGCAGCACCCACGATTCCAGCTCGTCGTGCACCGCGTCGGAACGCGCTTCGAGGTTCCCCACCTCGGCCGCCAGCGCGGGATCGTTGAAGAGCAGCGCCGAGTAGGCGAGCCCGACCGCTACTTCCGCCGAGTTCTTCATCTCGACCAACAGGTCGACGGCGCGATCGAGATCCGACAGCACGACGGCGGGAGGCTCCGGCGTCTCCGGCAGCTCCGGCGCGCCGAACAGCTGGCGCGCTAGCGCGACGCCGTCTTCGGGACCCTTGATCAACATCACGTCGTTCGTAGCAACCACGTAGTCGGGCCCGGGATCGAGATCCCAGTCGCCGCCGCGGCGGGTCGCGATGACCCACATCCCGATCTCCACCGGCATCGACAGGTCGCGCAACGAGCGCCCCACCGCGCCGCCGCCGTCGCGGACCTTGATACGCGACACGATCTCGTCGGCATACCTGAGGTCTTTCCGCAGGTCATCGAGGATGCCCATCCCCGAGTTGACGACGTGCGCGATGTCTTCGGCCGCGTCGGCGATCTTCTCGACGGCAGACGCGATCTCCAGCACGCCCGCCATGTGCTCCGCATCTTCTGGACTCCGCGCAGACAGGATGACGAGCTTTCGGAGTTGCCGGAGGTCCGAGAACATCCGTTCCTCTAGGCCCACGACCTCCTTGGCGAGGTCGGCATCCGCGTAGAAGACGGACGCGTAAGCGAGGTCCACCATGAGCTCCGACGAGTCTTTGATCTCAGCGAGGAGCCCCTTGACGGTGTTGGTACTTCGACCTTCTCCTGTATCCATGCCTCTCCGTTCCCCCTTCCGCATCAGGCTACTCCGAAGACGACGAGCGCGATCACGAGACAGATGACTCCGAGCAGGTCCATGCCGCTGGTTACGAGCGGGATCGTGTGGTTGTCGGGATCGAACCCGAACCGGTAGGTCGTCGTCGCCGCGTAGTAGCCGATGACCGCAGCCAGCAAGGTCGCCAGCGCGCCTCCCAGCAACGTGATCCCGACGAAGCGGAACGCGCCCGGGTACTCCGCGCCGATCACCTCCGCGAGGCCAAGAGTGCTGACGGCGGTGATCACGTACACCGTCAGCCCGAGCGCGAGCACGATGGTCGCGTCGAGCAGAGCTGCAGCCTCGGGACGGGCGCGAGGCGTCACGGCTCCCAGGTGCAGCTTCGAGCCGAGACGCGCCGCCAGCACAGAACCCAGCGCGCCCGTGTTCTCGAGGAAACCCGGCACCACGATCAGCAGAGCCGGGAACACGAGGAAGACCTCTTCGACGCGCGGCTGCACCACCGCACCCGCCAGGAGGTCCAGGACGATCGCGATGCACAACACGGGGAAGCTCTCGCGCACGATCCGGCGCGATACGACGCGCGCGGAGGACCAACCGCGCCATAACGAGAAGACCGCGATCGCCACGGCGAGCCCGCCCAGGATCGGGGTCAGGTAGTTGATCCCGACGAGGAACGAGGCGAGCAGGAGGAACGGCAGGGTAACCACGTCGCCGATCGCGGTGATCAGAGGAGAGCCCACGGAGTCGAGGTCCCAGCCGCGCCTGTAGGACACGATCGAGAGGTAGATCGTCACCGCCAGCACCACGGCGGACGACAGGAGCCCCCCGACGACGGCGATCACGACGAAATCCCACACCGACACGGTTTCGAGCCCCAAGAGCCCGCCGATCGCCCTCCCCAGCACCCCCATGGTGGCGGAGGTGGCGATCGTCAGCAGGGTGGCGGCGTATGCGTTCTGGTACAGCATCCCCTCACGGTCGTTGGAGACGTCGAAAAGACCCGAGTGGATCGAGGTGCCGAGTCGCGCCGCGAGGCCGCCGAAGATGTTCCCTCTCATCCCGATCGATACCGGGATCAGGATGAACAGTCCCTCCACGGCGTCGATCCGGTTGCTCATCCCGGCGAGCGTCACGCCCGCGATCAACGAGGTGAGCGAGGCGATGCAGACCGCGATGAAGCCCTGGCGCATCGTGACGCGCTCCGACGCCCAGTAGTCGACGACCTGGCGGGCCGGGTCGCCGACGATCCTGGCGCCGCCTCGGACCGCTCGTCCGGGCGCGCCCAGCATCGCCCGCGCCACGAGGCCGACCCAGCGGATCGGCAGCGCGAACCGGTCGAGTTGAGGGCGGCGGGGGCGGTTCATGGCCACATTTAATAGGCAACTCCAAACCGCTCGGCGGCGTCGAACCGAATAGAGGTCAAGAGACGCCGCCGCGCAGAGCGCGGCGCCGACGAGGTCTGGAGAGGAGCTCTGGGATGAGCAACGACAACGCGATCCGCGGGTCTCGCCCGCAGGCCGTGCCGCGGGCATCGCGCAAGTTCCCGGAGGGGCGGGTGTGTGCCGCCCCCGACTGCGTCACGAGATTGTCGACGTACAACAAGCGAGACAGGTGCTGGGCCCACGCGGAGATGAAGGTTCCCCGCCTCCGAGGTCGCAAGCCCGCAGCCGGATCGGCCTAGCGCTCCAGCCGTCGCTCGAACCTTCGTAATGCCGCGGTAGTCGCGAGATATCCTGCGCAGGTCCACTCCCGACGAAGACCGGAGGATCGCAACCGGATGCGCTGCCGGCTCGCACTTCTGCTCGTTGCCGCTCTCACGACCGCGGGCGTGCTCGCGCCCATTGCCCACGCTGCGCCGACCGTCTCAGCTCAGGTCGAGTCCGAAGCCGGACAAGATGTCGAGAACGAGGGGGGCGACCAGGCCGACGTTGGCACCGACACCGGTGAGGGCGCCGACACCTCCGAGGGCGAAGACGATCTCGGCGAGGGCGGCGAGGGCGAGCCGAGTGCCGAAACGGGCGCGGGCGCGGGCGAGCAGCTAGAGACCGAAGAAGAGGGACCGCAGTGGACCTACCAGATGTCCAAGATCACGCTCGTGCTGCTGTTGCTGTTGTTCCTCGCGATGGGCGGCCTGTACTACAAGATGATCGGCAGCCGCCAGCGCGGCCGGGTTTAACCCCCACTCCGGGGGGCAGCCCGCAACCTCTGATGAGGACCGTGCCATGGCGCGCCTGATCGAGCCGCGCATCGCCGTGGCCGTTGCCCGGCGCGTCGCGGGGTCGTCGGAGATCGACGACTCGTTTCTCCTCGAACGGTTGAAGCGGGATCTCTCCGATGCGGTCCCGCGCTCGGAGCAGCTGGTCGCCGAGTTCAGCGGGATTCCGGCCCCCCCACCCGTCGACTGGGGCATCATCGACCGCGCCACCTGGGCCGAGGTGAACATCAAGGGCATGACCGCTCTGCTCGCGCCGATCCACGAGAAGATCGGGCGTCGCCTCGACAGCGTGCCGTTGCCGGCCCGCCTCCTGCAGACCACCGCGGTCTCCGCCGAGATCGGCCTGCTTCTCGGCTACATCTCCAAGAGGGTCCTCGGCCAGTACGACCTCTTGGTGTCGGAGGAGGCCGCGCCGACGCCGGCCTCGCGCCGCGGCACGGCCCCCGGGCCCAACCTGTACTTCGTCGGCCCGAACATGGTCGAGACCGAACGGCGCTTCGGTTTCGTACCAGAGGAGTTCGCCCTGTGGGTGGCGCTGCACGAAGTCACCCACCGCTTCCAGTTCGAGGGCGTCCCGTGGCTGCGCCCCCGGTTCCTCTCGCTCGTGCACGACTACCTCGGAACGGTCGACCTGGATGCGAAGGGGCTCGCTCAACGGCTGGCGGGAGCGGGCCGGAAGCTCGTGTCCCGCTCGATCCCCTCCGAGGAGAAGAGCCCGATGTATCTGCTTGCGAGTGACGAGCAGAAGAAGGTCCTGGACGAGATCCAGGCGCTCATGGCCGTCATCGAAGGACACGGAAACTTCGTGATGGACGCGATCGGAGAGCGTGTGATCCCGTCGTTCCGTCAGATGCGGCACGTCTTCCAGCGCAGGCGGCAGCAACAGACGGTGGTTCAACGAGTGGTCGCGCAGGCGATCGGTCTCGAGATGAAGCTGCGCCAGTACGAGCTCGGTCAGGCGTTCTGCGAGGGCGTTGCGGCGCAGGGCGGCGTCGACGCGCTCCGTCACCTGTGGGTGAGCGAGTCCCACTTCCCGACTCTGGTAGAGCTACGGGCGCCGGCGTCATGGCTCACACGGGTAGCGGCATAAAAAGCGTGGACGCTGCCGGCGGACGTCCTTTGGGAGGCCCCGGTTTCGACCTCGTCGACTCCGTCCTCGCCTCGATATTGCGCCGGAGGATGCTCGCCGGTGGCGAATCCGTTCTCGTGGCGGTGTCGGGAGGGCCGGACTCGGTCTGCTTGCTGGACGTCCTGGCGCGGCTCGAGACGAAGCTAGACCTCGAGATCGCGGTCGCTCACGTGGATCACGGTCTCTCCGAGGAGTCGGCCGGCGTTTCGGCTCGCGTTGCTAGAGACGTCGCGGCTCTCGGCTACGACGTGCACGTGGCGCGGGCTAAAGACCTTGCCGGGCCGAACCTGCAGGCCAGAGCGAGGGACTTCCGGTACGCCTTCTTCACGACGATCGCCCAGGACATCGGCGCCGATCGCATCGTGACCGGCCACACGCTCGACGATCGCGCCGAGACGACGCTGGCGCGCCTGATCCACGGCGCGGGGACGCGCGGCCTCGCCGGTCTACCGGCCGTCGACGGTCCTCGGATCCGTCCGCTGATCGACGCGCGCCGAAGCGAGACGAAGGCGTACTGCGAGGAGGTCGGTCTCTTCTTCTACGAAGACCCGGCGAACCACGACGAGCACTTCGAACGAGTGCGGGTGCGGTCGCACCTCGTTGCTGCGGTGGAGGCGCAGTGGGGATCGGGCGCGGTGAAGGCGATCGCGAACTCCGCGGAGAAGCTGGCCGAGGACGCCGCCGCGTTGTCCTTGCTGGGCGAGCGTTTGGCCGCAGACCTCGTCCTTGCTGGGGACGAGGGGCCACGGATCAAGCTCGAGCCTCTGCTCGGGCTGCCCCGCGCGCTGAGGCGGCGGGTGTTGGAGGCCGCGCTCGGACGGGTCAGAGACCGATCGGGCGGGATCGACGCCGCTCTGGACGCTCTGGACGATGAGCACCTGGTGGCTCCTCTTCGGTTCGCGGTCGCGAGCGGCAAAGAGATCGTGATCGAGAAAGAGGAGCTCGTCGTTCGCGAGGCTCAGGACTAGGATGCCGCGATGACCGCCGAGGTACACCCAGATGTCGATCAGGTACTGATCAGCGCGGACGAGATCCAAGACAAGATCAACGAGCTGTCGAAGCAGATCACCGAGGACTACAGAGGCCGAGACCTTCTCTTGGTCGGCGTCCTCAAGGGTGCGTTCGTGTTCATGTCGGATCTGGCCCGAGGCATACAGCTTCCACTGGAGTTCGACTTCATGGCGGTGTCGTCGTACGGCTCCGCAACCAAGTCTTCGGGCGTCGTCCGCATCTTGAAAGACCTCGATTACGAGATCACCGACCGCGACGTGCTGCTGGTCGAAGACATCATCGACTCGGGACTCACGATCTCGTACCTCCTGCGCTACCTGGAGGCGCGACGACCCGCGTCGTTGGAGATCTGCTCTCTGTTCTGGAAGAAGGGCGAGCAGGCGGTTCCGATGGACGTGAAGTACCCGGGCTTCGAGATCCCTCCGGTGTTCGTCGTCGGATACGGCCTCGACTACAACGAGAAGTACCGCAATCTGCCGTATATCGGCGTGCTGAAGCCGGAGGCGTACGCGTCTCACAGCGCCTGACGTAGCCGGACTGCGCTGGTTTCGTACGTACTAGGGACTGCTACCCTTCAGTGACGATGAATCGCATATTCAGATCCGCCGTCTTCTACCTCGTTCTCATCGTTGCGGTCGTCTGGGTCTTCAACATCTACCGGCACGGTGCGGAGAAACCTCAAGAGCTCGCGTCGGTCAACGAGTGGGTCCGGCTGGTCGAAGACGACCAGATAGAGACCGCTCAGTTCCTCACCCGCGACGAGAAGGTCGTGGGCGATCTGCGCGACGGCGGGAGCTACGAGATCCACCTCCCGACCGACACGATCGATGAGTACCAGACACTCGCGATGGAGAACGAGGTCGCGGTCAGCGCCGACCCGCAGCAGGGCTCCCCGTGGCTCTCGTTCCTGTTCCAGTTCCTGCCCATCCTGATCATCGTCGGGTTCTTCTTCTTCCTGATGCAGCAGATGCAGGGCGGCGGCAACCGCGTCATGTCGTTCGGCAAGTCGCGCGCGAAGCTGGTGACGAAGGACCAGCCCAAGATCACGTTCGCCGACGTCGCCGGTCTGGACGAGGCGGTCGAGGAGCTTCAGGAGATCAAGGAGTACCTGGAGGCCCCTCAGAAGTTCCAGGCGATGGGCGCCAAGATCCCCAAGGGCGTGCTCCTGTTCGGCCCGCCGGGAACCGGCAAGACGTTGTTGGCCCGCGCCGTTGCCGGTGAAGCCGGCGTCCCCTACTTCTCCATCTCCGGGTCCGACTTCGTCGAGATGTTCGTAGGCGTCGGCGCCTCGCGCGTGCGCGACCTGTTCGAGCAGGCGAAGGCGAACGCTCCCGCGATCATCTTCATGGACGAGATCGACGCGGTCGGTCGCCACCGCGGCGCGGGACTTGGTGGAGGCCACGACGAGCGGGAGCAGACGCTCAACCAGCTCCTGGTCGAGATGGACGGCTTCGACGTCAAGAGCGGCGTGATCCTGATCGCCGCGACGAACCGCCCCGACATCCTGGATCCGGCCCTGCTGCGTCCGGGCCGCTTCGATCGCCAGATCGTGGTCGATCGCCCGGACCTCAACGGTCGCACGGGCATCCTCAAGGTCCACACGCGGGGCAAGCCGATCAACAAAGAGATCGACATCGAGGTGCTGGCGCGACGCACCCCGGGCTTCACCGGCGCCGACCTCGCCAACGTGATCAACGAGGCGGCATTGCTCGCTGCACGCTTCGGCAAGAACGAGATCGGCATGCAGGAGCTCGAGGAGGCGATCGACCGCGTGCTCGCCGGCCCAGAGCGCCGCAGCCGCGTCATCAGTGACAAAGAGAAGAAGGTCATCGCCTACCACGAGGCCGGTCACGCTCTCGTCTCGCACGCGCTGCCGAACGCAGACCCCGTCCACAAGGTCTCGATCGTCTCCAGGGGCCGCGCGCTCGGATACACGCTGACCCTTCCGACCGAGGACCGCTTCCTCGTCACTCGCTCCGAGCTGATCGACGAGCTCGCGATGCTTCTCGGGGGCCGGGTCGCGGAGGAGCTCGTCTTCGACGAACCGACGACCGGCGCGCAGGACGACATCCAGCGCTGCACCCGCATCGCGAAGCAGATGGTGACCCAGTTCGGCATGTCCGAGCTCGGCCCCCTCGCGCTGGGCGAGAACGAGTCGCAGCCGTTCCTGGGCCGTGACTTCGGTCACGTGAAGGACTACTCCGACGTTGTCGCTGCCAAGATCGACGAGGAGATCCGGAGACTGGTCGAAGAGGCGCACGACGAAGCGCGCGAGATCGTGATGAAGCACCGCGACAAGCTCGATCTCATGGTCGAAAGGCTCATCGAGAAGGAGTCGCTCGAGAAGGAAGAGGTCGCCGAGATCTTCGCCGAGGTTGCGAAGCAGTCGCCGTCGAACCCGCTCGAGCGCACGCGCATCCGTCGTCAGGCGCGCGACGCAGCCGATGCAGACGCCGCGGGGCAGGTGCCCGAACGCAAGCGTCTACCGCGCCCCCGCCCGACGCCACGTCTCGGCGAAGCCCCGAGTTAACCTCCGCACCTTTCTCGAGTTCACACGGCGCCATCCCACTGTCGAGCCCGCTCCGGGGCCGCCACCCGCGCCGAAATGCGGTAAGCGCAAAAACCGCGCCAACCGCAGCCGACCCGGGTCGCACGCCGCGGCTGGCCACTTAAGGTGGGGCCATGAGTGATCCCGAGAACGTTCAGCCCCTTAGGCGCGAGGGTGTCGACAAGGCCCGGATCGAGCGTGCCGTTGCCGAGATCCTCGATGCGATCGGCGAGGACACGTCTCGGGATGGACTACTCGAGACGCCGCGCAGGGTCGCGGAGATGTTCGAGGAGCTCTTCGCCGGGCTGCACAGGGACCCCGTCGAGGAGCTCGACGTGCTGTTCGAGGCGGGCCACGACGAGATGGTCATGGTGCGCGACATCCCGCTCTACACCGTTTGTGAACATCATCTGATCCCGTTCGTCGGCAAGGCCCATGTCGCCTACATCCCGAACAACAGTGGTCAGATCACGGGGCTTTCGAAGCTGGCGCGCCTCGTCGACACGTTGTCGAAGCGACCCCAGGTCCAAGAGCGGTTGACCACGCAGATCGCCGATGCGATCGAGCAGGCGCTGGAGCCACGCGGCGTGCTGGTCGTGATCGAGGCCGAGCACCTGTGCATGAGCATGCGCGGTATCCGCAAACCGGGCAGCACCACCGTCACCTCCGCCGTGCGCGGGCAGTTCCGCAAGAGTGACGCCACTCGAGCGGAAGCCATGGGCTTCATCGACCGGCGGTGACGCCCAACAGGAGACTTCGGTGCGGCCCTAAGACGTTGTCCCTCGACCGGCCGTTGTTGATGGGCGTGCTGAACGTGACACCCGACTCGTTCTCCGACGGCGGTATGTGGTTCGACCGCGATCGGGCGATCGACCACGCGCTAGAGATGGTGGGTCAAGGAGCGGACATCCTCGACGTCGGCGGAGAGTCCACGCGTCCGGGGGCGGAGTACGTGCCCGAGGAGGAAGAGCTCCGGCGGGTCCTGCCGGTGATCGAGGCTGTAGCGGATCGGGTGGACGTCCCCATCTCGATAGACACGAGGAAAGCATCGGTCGCGCGAGTAGCTGTCGACGCCGGCGCGACGATCGTCAACGAGACGGGAGGCGAGGATGCCGACGCGGAGATGCCCGCGGTCGCCGCCGAAACAGGGGCGGCGGTCGTCTTCATGCACTCTCGCGGCACGCCGGCGACGATGCGCTCGCTCACGGACTACGACGACGTCGTCGCAGACGTCGCGGCTTTCCTGGTGCGAGCCGCCGAGGGCTTGAAGGCGGCCGGAGTGGCCGAAGACTCGATCGTCCTGGACCCCGGCTTCGGTTTCGCGAAGACGCCGCAGCAGAACCTAGAGCTGCTCGATCGCCTCGACGAGATCGTCGCGTTGGGATACCCCGTCCTTGCCGGCACCTCTCGAAAGTCCTTCATAGGCGCGGTGCTGGACCTGCCCGAGAACGAGCGGGTCGAAGGAACGGCTGCAACCGTGGCCTGGGCCATCGCCAGGGGGGCGGACATCGTGCGCGTGCACGATGTCGGGCAGATGTCTCGCGTCGTTCGGATGTGCCAGGCGATCAGAGACCGCGGGCGCAGCTGATGGACTCGATCATCGTGCGCGACCTGCGCGTGCGGTCGCGCATCGGCGTCACGGAGGAGGAGCGGGCGGAGCCCCAAACCGTCATCATCGGCATCGAGATCGCCAGCGACCTGCGCCGACCGGGTATGAGCGACGACCTTGCGGACACCGTGGATTACGGGCAGGTGACTCAAGAGATAGAGGCGCTGGTTTCGTCTACGACCTCCGCGCTCTTGGAGAACCTGGCGGAGAAGATCGCGGGGCATATTGCAGCCATGCCAGGGGTGAACGGGGTTAGCGTAGAGGTGGCGAAGGAATCACCGCCGATCCAGCAGAGCGTCGGTTCTGTGGCAGTCAGGATCGAGAGGCTGTAGATGACGACCTCCTATATCGGAATCGGATCGAACGTCGGAGACCGGGCACGATTCTGCCGGCAGGCGGTTCAAGCGCTCGCCGACGCCGAAGGGATCGAGGTAGAGGCGGTGTCGAGCCTCTACGAGACGTCTCCGGTCGGCGGCCCTCCACAGCGGTCGTTCGTGAACGTGGTCGTGAAGATCGACACCACGCTGGGGCCGCGCGACCTCCTCGAGGCGTGCAAGCGGATCGAGCACAGGATGGGGAGGGAGCCGAGCGACATCCGGTGGGGGCCGCGCGTCGCGGACCTCGACGTCCTGCTCTACGGAGACGAGAAGGTCGGCGAGCCCGATCTGGAGATCCCGCACCCGCGCCTCAGGGAACGGCGTTTCGCGCTCGTCCCGTTGCTCGAGGTAAGCCCGGACGTAACCGACCCGTGGGACACGCGTCTGGCCGACAGTCTGGACGAGGCAGAAGGGGATGCGCAGCTCCTAGAGCCTTTCTGAGCCGCGTGCGCCTCCTCGTCGCGGCGCGGCCCTTCTATGCTCGTCGCTCGACCGGTACCCCCGAGGACTGGAGCGACGAGGATGACCCGCCTTCCTTCTGGCCGCCTGCGCGTCGCGCTCCTGGGGGCCGGAAGCGTCGGCACCGCGGTTGCTGCGTTGTTGAAGCGAAGCGGTCACGAGATCACCGGCGTGTCGTCCCGCACGTCACAGAGCGCGGCTCGCGCGGCCGACCTTCTGGAGGCGCGGGCGTTCGCGCTTTACGACCTGCCCCCGGCGGATGTCGTCCTGATCGGTGTACCCGAACCGGCTCTATCCGCGGTAGCTACCTCGCTCGCGGGGCGCCGCGACGCGGTGGCGGTGCACTTCGCGGGCTCTGCCGGCATCGCCCCGCTCGCATCGCTTCCGGCCGGCATCGCCCGCTGCGCGCTGCACCCGGTCCAAGCCTGTCCCGATGTCGTGACCGCGATACAGAGGCTCCCCGGCTCGGCCTGGGGCGTCACCTGCTCCGACGGCTCCACCTCTTGGGCGACCGAGCTGATCGAAGACGACCTCCAAGGGACTGCCTTCGAGGTAGCCGAGGAACACAGGCCCCTGTGGCACGCGGCCGCGGTCACGACCTCCAACGGTATCGCCGCCCTCATAGCGACGGGCGAAGCGCTGCTGCGGTCGCTGGGCGTGGATAGGCCCGGTGACGTGCTGGGGCCGATAAGCGCGGGGACCGTGGCGAACGTACGGGCGGCAGGCGGGGGCGCCGTGGCCTTGACCGGACCGGTCGTGCGCAAGGAAGCCGCGGCGATCGAGCGGCACGTCGCCGCTGTTGCCGGGACCGCACCGGACTTGCTGGCGCCCTACGTCAACGCGCTGCGGATGATCGTTTCCAGCGCCCGCTCGGCCGGGCGCATCGACGCAGCTGACGAGACGGCGCTGCTGAAGTCGCTGGAGGTTCGGTGAAGGTCGCGCGCACGGAGACAGAGCTGCGAGGGGCTCTCCGCGGGTCGCGCGCTCGCGGACGTTCGATCGGCTTCGTCCCGACGATGGGGGCGCTGCACCCGGGCCACCTGTCGCTCGTCGCGGCGGCGCGAGCGGAGACCGATGTCGTGGTGCTGAGCATCTTCGTGAACCCACTTCAGTTCGGTCCCAGCGAGGATCTGGCCGCTTATCCGCGTCCCGAGGGGCGCGACCTGCAGCTCGCTGAGCAAGCAGGTGTCGACGTAGCTTTCCTCCCGCCGGTGTCGGAGATGTATCGGCCGGGACGTTCGACCACGCTGTCGCTGGCGGGACCCGCAGTCGTCCTGGAGGGAGCTGCGAGACCCGGGCACTTCGACGGGGTCGCTACCGTGGTCGCCAAACTCTTCAACCAGGTCCAGCCGGACCGCGCCTACTTCGGACAGAAGGATGCGCAGCAGGTCGCCGTCATCAAGGCGATGGTGCGCGATCTGTCGATCCCGGTCGAGGTGGTTGTATGCCCGACGGTGCGCGAGCCGGACGGGCTGGCGCTGAGCAGTCGCAACGCGTACCTCGTGGGATCCGAGAGGACCGCCGCTACGGTGCTGTGGCGGGCGCTGCAGGCCGGCAGCCGCGCGGTGGAAGAGGGCGCCGCGTGGGAGGTCGCGGAGAAGACGATGGAGCAAGTGGTGGCAGGTGAGGCGGGTGTGTCGCTGGAATACGCGCGCGCCGTGGATCCAGAGACATTCGAGCCAGCTAGCGGTCGCGCAGCCTTGCTGGTGATCGCGGCGCGGGTCGGTCGCGCCCGTCTGATCGACAACCTCCCGATTGCGCGGTCCTAGTGCTGCTCGCGATCGACGTAGGGAATACCCAAACGCACCTCGGCGTCTTCGAACGCGAGAAGCTGATACACGAGTGGCGGGCCGCGACCGACCAGCGGCGAACCGCGGACGAGCTCGCGTTGATGTTCGGCGAGTTCTTACGCTTCGCGGACCTTTCTTTCTCCCGAGAGATAACCGGTGTCGCGATCGCGTCGGTCGTGCCTCGGGCTACACAGGAGCTACGAGCGATGACCGTGAAGTACTTCGGCTTCCCGCCGGTTGTCGTTGAACCCGGGGTCAAGACCGGGATCGTGATACGCATCGACAACCCCAAGGAGGTCGGAGCCGACCGCGTGGCGAACTCGGTGGCAGCGCGAGAGCTATTTCCGCATGAACCTGTGATCGTCGTCGACTTCGGTACCGCGATCAACTTCGATGTAGTCACGCGCGTCGGCGAATACATCGGGGGCGCTCTCGCTCCTGGTCTCGAGAGCTCGGCGACCGCGCTTTTCCAGGCGACCGCCCGTCTGCCGCGCGTGGAGCTGGTCGCACCGCCCACCACGATCGGCAAGAACACGGTCTTTGCGGTTCAGTCCGGGATCGTCTTTGGCGTTGCTGCACTGGTCGACGGGCTTGTGCAGCGCACGATGGCGGAGCTGGACGACGATGCCCGGGTCGTGGCGACCGGAGGACACGCAGAGACGGTGATCGAACACTGCAGGACGATCGAGAGGGTCGAACCAACCCTGACCTTGCTCGGACTGCGTCTGATCTTCGACCGCAATCCTCGGGGGGCCGCGTGACCGACTCCTATCCCTATAGGTACGAGCGGGACTCGACGATCGGGGATCTGAGGAGCCGGTTCGGCGAGCTCGAGTCGGGCGCCGAGACCGGGGCCGCGGCCCGCATCGCGGGCCGCATCATGACGATCCGCTCGCACGGCAAGGTTGCCTTCGCCGACCTGATGGATGGATCCGGGCGCATGCAGCTGTTCGCCCAGCACGCGGTGCTGGGAGACGACGGGATGGAGGCCTTCACCGGGCTCGGCGTCGGCGACATCGTCGGAGCCTCGGGAGAGGTCGTGATGACGCGGCGCGGAGAGCTGTCACTGAAGGTCACGCAGACGACGCTGCTCGCCGAGTGCCTCCGGCCCATGCCCGACAACTGGCACGGGATGAGCGACGTCGAGTCGCGCTACCGCCAGCGGTACCTCGACCTGCTCCTGAACGAAGACGCCCGGCGCGCGGTCCAGGCTCGCTCTGCCGCGAACTCGGCCATCCGCTCCTTCTTCGCCGAGCGCGGCTTCCTCGAGGTCGAGACGCCTCTTCTCCAACCGCTCGCGGGAGGCGCCGTCGCCAGACCGTTCGTCACGCATCACAACGCGCTGGACATCGACCTCTATCTGCGGGTCGCGCCGGAGCTGTACCTCAAGCGGCTGCTCATCGGCGGCCTCGAGCGCGTCTACGAGCTGAACCGCAGCTTCCGGAACGAGGGCGTCTCGACGCGGCACAACCCGGAGTTCACGATGCTCGAGGCCTACGAGGCATTCGTCGACTACGACGAGACGATGGCCTTGGTCGAAGATCTCGTGAGGGCGATCGCGCTGGCGGTCACCGGCTCTTCCGCCATCGATCTCTACGGCCAGGCGGTCGATCTCGCCGCGCCCTTCGAGCGGATCACGATGTTCGAGGCGATCGAGCGCGCAACGGGTCGCGACCTGTTGCCCTTGTGGAACGAGGCGGACGAGGATGGGCTCCGGACGGCGGCGGGAGAGCTCGACGTGCGGGTGGACCCCGAGTGGCCGCTCGGCAAGGTGGTGGCGGAGATCTTTGAGGGGGCCGCGGAGAAGACGCTGATCGCGCCCACGTTCGTGGCCGGGTTTCCGAAAGAAGTCTCTCCTCTGGCTAAGGACCATCGCACCATCCGGGGCTTCACGGAGCACGCCGACCTCATCATCGGCGGCGTCGAGGTCGCCCCCATCTACTCCGAGCTGAACGATCCCGCGGAGCAGAGACGGCGCTTCGAGCAGCAGGCGGCGGCGCGAGCCGCGGGTGACGAAGAGGCGACGGTTCGGGATGAGGATTTCCTCGAGGCTCTCGCCTATGCGATGCCTCCCGCGGGCGGGTTCGGCCTGGGGGTCGACCGGTTGCTCATGTTGCTCCTGGGCTTCGCCTCCATCAGAGAGGTCGTCCTCTTCCCAACGCTGCGACCGCTCGACCGCTAAGCTCACCGGCGCCGCGCGGAGCGCTGCAGCACCTCGTTGCTGCGGTTCGGTGGCAGGATGCCTTCGATGCGCTCGAGAGGGGTCGCGGCCGCGGCGTGTCTGTTGCTCGCGGCCGGAGGTTGCCGGGGGGGCGGGGACGCGGAGGGCTTCCCGTCGCGTTCGCCCGCGGCGTCTCCGACCAGCTCGAACACACTGGTGGTCGCCCTGGTCGGAACCTTCTCGGGACCCGGCGCCTGGCGCGGCGACAGTGCCTTCCGGGGCGCCGACCTGGGCGTCCACGAGCTGAACCAAGCTCGCGGTGACGATGACCCGGTGGTGGAGCTGGTGACGCTAGACGACGCAGGAGACGCCCGAACGGCAACAGAGCTCGTGATCGATCAAGCGGCGTCCACCCGCACGATAGGGATCGTCTATGCGGGACCTCCCGAGGGACTTCCACCTGCCGAAGACGCGTTGGCCGCCGCCGGGATCCCCGCACTCCTCTGTTTCGGCGATCTTTACGGCGCACGGCTGCTGAGCGAGCACGTCTTCCAGGTCTCTCCGTCTTACGTGTGGGAGGCACGCCGCATCGTTCGATACCTCCTGCAGGACAGGCGCTACCGGACGATCGGCGCCATCACCACCGACTCCTTCAGCGGCGAGGTGGCGCGACGGGCGCTGACCGAGGCGCTGGCGGAGGTGGGAAGCAAGCTCAGCATCTCGGAGCTCCACCCACCTGAAGGCGGTTCGTACGAGCGGCTGCTGGGTCGGTTGAAGCGGAAGCAGGTCGAGGCGGTAGTGGTGGACGCGCCACCCCCGCTCGGGGTAGCGACGCTTGACGCTCTCGAGGAGATGGGCGCTTCCTACCGGAACACCGCCGCGGCGAGGATCGCGTCGGCTCGGCGCAACGGCAACGGCAACGGCAACGGCAAGGCGCGGGCGGGGGCGCGTGCACGTGCATGGCGCCCGCAGGTGGTCGGATTCGACGGCTTGTTCGCACCGTTCCCCGAGGACTCCGTTCCTCCTCCAGGCACCGCGGTCGCGGCGAGCTACGCCCGCGGCGCGCACTACCTTCCCGTCCCCAGCTTCCGATCCTTCAGGCAGGCGTACCTCGACTGGTGGGAGAGCGAGCCGCTCGAGTGGGAGCGCCCTGCATACGAAGCGGTGCAGATGATCGGCTGGGCCCGTAACAACACCGCCGGCCGCGGCGACTCCGCTGCCACCTTGGAGACGCTCCGCGGTCTGCGCTTCGGGGGCCTCGACGTCACTTTCGGCCCCGAAGATCACGCGTCGATCGACGAAGCCGCGGTGGGTCTGTGGGTCGTGCCACGCCCGGGCGCCGCTCCGGAGGCAGCCCAGCTTCCGCGGGAGCTGCCGTGGGTGCCGCTGGGAAGGGGCTTCTCGCGCGATGGCGTTACGACGGCGATCGCACCAGAGGACTGGCGCTTCCTCTTCAGGGGGAGACCACACGCCAAGAGCCCACCACCTCCGATCGCGCGAGCCCGGTTCGGTGTCCGCTCCGGCCGAGCCGACCCGGTTCACTGACGCCGGAAGCCACTTGTTTTCGCGGCCCCGGATGCCGATATAGGCAGAGGAGTCGTGGAACTTTTTCGACCTCTCTGGTGTTCTTAGGACTGCACCAAGAAGGCGGAGGGTAAAAGCACCCTCTTCCTATAATGAGGAACCGGAGCGGCTGGCAGTCAGCCTCTCCGAATGTAGACAAGGAGGCCTGGCTTGTTCGAACGGTTCACGGACCGGGCCCGCAGGGTGGTCGTCCTCGCCCAAGAAGAGGCGAGACTTCTCAACCACAACTACATCGGCACCGAGCACATCCTGCTCGGGCTGATCCATGAAGGCGAGGGCGTCGCCGCCAAGGCGCTCGAATCACTGGGGATCTCGCTAGAGAAGGTCCGCCAGCAGGTGGAAGAGATCATCGGAGCGGGTCAGTCACCGCCATCGGGGCACATCCCCTTCACACCTCGCGCCAAGAAAGTGCTCGAGCTCTCGCTGCGGGAGGCGCTGCAGCTGGGACACAACTACATCGGCACCGAGCACATCCTGCTCGGTCTCATCCGCGAGGGTGAGGGCGTCGCCGCGCAGGTCCTCGTCAAGCTGGGCGCGGATCTCAGCCGCGTGCGTCAGCAGGTCATCCAACTGCTGTCCGGCTACAGCGGCAGCAAGGAGTCTCCGGGTGGCGGTGGAACCGAGACGCCGCAGGGTTCGCTCGTGCTCGACCAGTTCGGCCGCAACCTGACCCAGCTGGCTCGCGAGAACAAGCTCGACCCAGTCATCGGGCGCGAGAACGAGATCGAGCGTGTGATGCAGGTTCTCTCTCGCCGCACGAAGAACAATCCCGTTCTGATCGGGGAGCCCGGCGTCGGCAAGACCGCCGTCGTCGAGGGCCTGGCCCAGCGGATCGTCAAGGGCGAGGTGCCCGAAACCATCACCGGAAAGCAGCTCTACACGCTCGACCTCGGCGCGCTGGTCGCCGGCTCCCGCTACCGCGGTGACTTCGAGGAGCGCCTGAAGAAGGTGCTGAAGGAGATCAAGACCCGCGGCGACATCATCCTGTTCATCGACGAGCTGCACACGCTCGTCGGCGCAGGTGCGGCCGAGGGCGCCATCGACGCGGCCAGCATCCTCAAGCCGATGCTCGCTCGGGGTGAGCTGCAGACGATCGGCGCGACGACGCTGGACGAGTACCGCAAGCACCTCGAGAAGGACGCGGCTCTGGAGCGGCGCTTCCAGCCGATCAAGGTGCCCGAGCCGACCGTCGCGCACACGATCGACATCCTGAAGGGCCTGCGCGACCGGTACGAGGCGCACCACAGGGTGCAGATCACCGACCAAGGATTGGTGGCGGCAGCGAACCTCGCCGACCGCTACATCTCGGACCGCTACCTGCCGGACAAGGCGATCGACCTGATCGACGAGGCCGGTTCGCGTCTGCGGATCCGTCGCATGTCCGCGCCGCCCGACTACCGCGAGCTCGAGGAGAACATCGCCGACATCCGCCGCAAGAAGGAAGAGGCGATCGAGGCTCAGGACTTCGAGCGCGCGGCCGCGTTCCGTGACGACGAGAAGCGTCTGACGACCGAACGCTCGGCGCGCGAGTCGGAATGGCGCGAGGCCGAGGGCTCTGCGTTCGCCGAGGTGAACGAGGAAGAGATCGCAGAGGTCCTGGCTTCGTGGACCGGCATCCCCGTGACGTCGTTGACGGAGGAGGAGACCGCAAAGCTCCTCCGTATGGAAGATGAGCTGCACAAGCGCATCGTCGGTCAGCACGACGCGATCGGCGCGGTGTCTCGCTCGATCCGCAGGACGCGCGCTGGCCTGAAGGACCCGAAGCGTCCGGCCGGTTCGTTCATCTTCCTCGGGCCCTCCGGTGTCGGTAAGACCGAGACGGCGAAGACCCTTGCCGAGTTCATGTTCGGCGACGAGGACGCGCTGATCCAGCTCGACATGTCGGAGTACATGGAGAAGCACACCGTGAGCCGGCTTGTCGGTTCGCCTCCGGGTTATGTCGGTTACGAGGAGGGCGGCCAGCTGACCGAAGCGGTGCGCCGCCGTCCGTACTCGGTGGTTCTGCTCGACGAGATCGAGAAGGCCCACCCCGACGTCTTCAACACGCTTCTGCAGATCCTGGAAGACGGACGTCTGACCGACGCGCAGGGTAAGACGGTCGACTTCAAGAACACCGTCATCATCATGACCTCGAACCTCGGCACGCAGAACCTGCGCAAGCCGGCGATGGGCTTCGGCGCCGGCGGTTCGGAGATGAACTACGACAAGATGCGCGAGCGCGTGAACGAAGAGCTCAAGCGCAACTTCCGCCCCGAGTTCCTGAACCGCATCGACGAGGTCATCGTGTTCCACGAGCTCGAGACCTCGGAGATCAAGTCGATCGTGGATCTCTTGATCAGGCGTGTGTCGCAGCAGCTCGAGAGCCAGGACGTCGGCATCGAGTTGACCGATGAGGCGAAGGGCTTCCTGGCAAAGGTCGGTTACGACCCGGCTCTGGGTGCCAGGCCTCTGCGTCGTGCGATCCAGCGCCTCATCGAGGACCCGATCTCCGAGAAGATCCTGTGGAAGGAGTACGAGGCGGGCGAGATCATCGTCGTCGACGTCGGCATCAAGGACGACGGCGAAGAAGGCATCGTCTTCAAGAAGGGCGATCACGTGAAGGCGCCTGATCACCCACCCGTCGAGCTTGCAGGAGCGGGCGGTCCGGGAGAGGAAGCTCCACCCGAGGCCTAGCTCTTGCTAACAAGGCGACCAGACCCGGTCCTCGAGGGGGCCGGGTCTCTTCGCGTCCGGGCTAACGGAGCTTCGTGCGCAGGCCCTCGATCATCACGTCCAGCGCGAACTCGAACTCCGCGTCGTGGTCGCAGCCGGCGATCGTGGGCAACAGCTCGATGAGGTTCGGGAACCGCGCCTGGTCGAGGTCATCGACGGCGATCACGCTCGGCGTGTCGGGGGGCCGGTGCTCGCCGAAGAACCCACCGGTCTCGGCGAGCGTGTAACCGCTCACGAAGCTCATGACGGTGCGCAAGCCGTGGAGCGCGGCGGCGTCATCAAAGCCGGCTCTTCGGAACACCGCAAGTCCCCGCTCCAGGGGGTCGAGTGCGGCGAGGGTGTTGAACGGCCGCATCACGATCAGGGGAACCACCCGTGGGTGTTCCAACGCCAGCCGCCGGTAGCCATGCGCTAGGTCGCGCACGTCTTCCTCCCAGCGCTCCCTCGGCGGACGAGGCTCTACCTGGGCCATCACTTGCTCGACCAAGCCGTCCAGCAGGGCGGCCTTGTTCGGGATGTGGTTGTAGAGAGACATCGCCTCGACGCCCAAATCTCGCCCGAGCTTGCGCATGCTGAGCGCTTCGACGCCGCCCTTGTCTACCAGGCGGAGCGCGGCGTCGAGCACCGCCTCGCGCGTTAGCGGGGCTCTACTACCGATCGCGGGTGGGGTGGAGCGGTTAGTCATCGCGGCCCATTCCTGTCCTGATCAACGGCGATGTCGCTCGGAACCTGCCCTGACCTTACATCGTAAGGAGTGGGTGCGTCGGCTTCACGCTCGATACCCCGATCGCCGCGGATCCGATCTGTCGCTCGTCACCTCCCCCGCGCGGAAACCTGTCGTAGGTGGTGGCTAGCCTGGACCCTATGAAGACGGCGACGCTGTTCGAGTGTGGCGCGTGCGGCCATTCCGCGCCGCGATGGTTCGGTCGCTGCCCCGCGTGCAACGCGTGGGGAACGGTGGACGCGGGAAGCCCCAGGTCTACGGGGAACGGATCACACGCTGTGCTCGAGGTCCGAACGCTCGAGAGCATCGGGGACGGTGTTCCTCGTCTGGAGACGGGCGTGGGGGAGCTGGACCGAGTGCTCGGCGGCGGCGTCGTCCCGGGCTCGGTCGTGTTGATCTCCGGCGACCCCGGTGTCGGCAAGTCGACGCTCGTCCTCCAGATGATCGACGGACTCGTGCAACGGGGGCATCAGACGCTGTTGGTCACCGGCGAGGAGTCGCTGGATCAGGTCTCGCTGCGCGCTCTTCGCCTTGGTGTTGACGCAACCGCTCTGCGTGCCGCCGCGTCCACCTCGCTGCACGCGGTCCTCGACACCGCGCGCGCAGAACGTGCCTCGGTGTTGATCGTCGACTCGATCCAGACGCTCGAGGACCCAACGCACGGGTCCGCCGCGGGATCCGTCGTGCAGGTCCGAGAATGCGCCGCGGCGTTGGTGCGGTTCGCGAAGTCCACGGGCACGGCGGTGGTCATGATCGGCCACGTCACGAAGGAGGGCACGGTCGCTGGGCCGCGCACCCTCGAGCATCTGGTCGACGCGGTGTTGTCCCTCGACGGCGACCGAAGCGGGACGTTCCGATTGCTGCGGACGACCAAGAACAGGTTCGGATCATGTGACGAGGCGGGCGTCTTCATCATGGAAGCGCGCGGACTGCAAGGGGTGGACGATCCTTCGGCGATGCTGCTCGCCGACAGGTTGCCGGGGGTCCCCGGTTCGATCGTGTTCCCCGCTCTGGAGGGGGCGCGGCCTGTGCTGATGGAGGTTCAAGCTCTGGTGGCGGCAACGAAGCTCCCTCAGCCTCGACGGGTGGCGATCGGGTGTGATGCGAAGCGACTGGCGCTTCTGGTCGCGGTCTTGGGCCAGAGGAGTCTTGCGCGGCTCGGTGAGGACGACGTCTTCGTGGCGGCCGCCGGCGGCTTGCAGGTGCGGGAACCTGCAGCCGACCTCGCGGTGTGCTTGGCCCTGCTCTCTTCGAAGTTCGACGGCCCCTTGCCCCACCGGACGGTAGCGATCGGCGAGGTCGGGCTCGCGGGAGAGGTCCGACGCGTCCCCGGGATGCAACGACGGGTCGCAGAGGCAGAACGACTCGGGTTCACCGAAGCGATAGTTCCACGCGGCTCGTCTGCCACGCCGAAGAACGTGAGAGTCGTCGAGGTCGACGACCTCGCGCAGGCGCTCGCGGCGGCGTCGCGGCGGCCCGCGGCGTGACCGCCAGCACGGGATCCCGAGTAGCGACGTGCTACCCTTGGTTCCGGACACCAAGCCTCGATGCGGGGCCAGATCTGTGTCTGTGTCGCCTCTTCAGGCGACCTGGTTCGACTCGCAGGGAGGGTTATCCGGAGTGACGCGTTCTTTTCGAGTAGGTGACAAGGTCGTCTACCCACATCACGGTGCGGCAGTTATCGAAAAGCTGGAGCACAAAGAGATGTTCGGCGAGAAGCGCGAGTACTTCATCCTCAAGCTCGCGTACGGGGAACTCACTTTGATGGTTCCGACGGACTCCACCGAGGAGGTCGGGCTCCGCCAGGTCACCCCCGCGAAAGAGGTTCCCAAGGTCCTCAAGGTGCTCAAGAAGAACGAGCCCACCACGAACACGACCAACTGGTCTCGCCGCTTCAAGGCCAACGTCGAGAAACTGCGGTCCGGCGACATCTATCAGGTGGCCGACGTGGTCCGCAGCCTCCACCAGCGCGACCGGGAGAAGGGCCTCGCGGCCGGCGAGAAGCGCATGCTCACCAAGGCGCGCCAGATCCTCGTCTCGGAGCTCACCTTCTCGAAGAACTGCGACGAAGAGGCGGCCGAGAAGATGCTCGACGAGGTTCTCGGATAGCCGACGTCCCTCTGGACGCCGCAGCGATCCTCGCTGCGGGCGGCAGCGGCGTACGCGCCGCGGCCAACCTCCCGAAGCAGCTCCTGGACGTCGGAGGCCGCCCCATCATCAGGTGGAGCTATGACGCGGTCGTCGCTGCGGGCATCGCCGACATCACGGTCGTCGCTCCCGTCCTTCACCTCGACGAGGTGAAGGATCTGCTTCCGGAGGCATCTCGCGTCGTTCCGGGAGGCGCGACGCGTCAAGCCAGCGTGCGCGCCGGTCTCGACCATGTGGCGCACCCGGTCGTGGTGGTCCATGACGCGGCACGTCCGTTTGCCCCGCCCGCGGTCTTCGCGGAAGTGGTGCGTGCTCTCGACCAGGCGGATGCGGCAGTCCCCGGGCTCCAGATGAAAGAGACGGTGAAGCTCGTGCGACAAAGGCGTGTGGTCGAGACGCTCGACCGCGAGCTGGTGTGGAACGTCCAGACTCCGCAGGCGTTCACAACGCGACGTCTCCGCGAGGTCCATGCTCTCGCGCTGGCGGACGGGATCGAGGGCACGGATGACGCCCAGTTGATCGAGCACTACGGGGGCGTCGTCGCGGTGGTCGACGGCTCTCCTGCGAGCTTCAAGATCACCGATCGACACGATCTGGAGCGCGCTGCCGCGCACGTGCGGGAGATGCAGCGGTGAGGGTCGGTCTCGGCGTGGATTCGCACGCTTTCGCGCCCGGACGAGACCTCGTCATCGGTGGAGTAGTGATCCCGCACGAGGCTGGGTTGGCAGGCCATTCGGATGCCGACGTTCTCTGCCACGCGATCGGCGATGCGTTGCTGGGCGCGGCGGGGTTGGGTGACCTCGGCGCCATGTTCCCCGCTTCTGACGAGTGGCGGGGCGCATCCAGCCTGTCGCTCCTGGAGCACATCGCGGCTGCCGTTGCGGAGGCTGGGCGTCGGGTGGTGAACGTCGACTCGACCGTGATCGCCCAAGCTCCGCGCCTGAGTCCACACACGCTGGAGATGGCCACCAACGTCGCGTCGGCCTTGGGAGTCGAGCCGCGCATCGTTTCGGTGAAGGCGACCACGACCGACGGGCTGGGTTTCGCGGGTCGGGGTGAAGGCGTCGCAGCGATGGCCGTCGCGTTGGTCGAACCCGTAGTCTGACCCGCATGCCGATCCAGGTCTACGACTCCATGGCGCGGCGCGCCGTTCCCTTCCAGCCACGCGACGAAGGGAAGGTCGGCATCTATTGCTGTGGGATGACGGTCTACAACTTCGCCCATATCGGCAACATGCGCACGATCATCTGGTTCGACCTGATCCGGCGGTACCTCGCCTACCGCGGGTTCGACGTCACGTTCGTCATGAACTACACCGACGTCGACGACAAGATCATCGAGCGGGCGAACCTCGAGGGGTTGTCGCCGGACGAGATCACGGCGAAGTACGAGCAGGCGTTCGAGGAGGATCTGAAGGGCCTCGGAGGGCGGGAGCCCGACGTCCTTCCGCGCGCCACGACGCACATCGACGAGATGATCGAGGCGATCTCGGGGTTGGTGGAGAAAGGTATCGCCTACGCGGCCGAGGGCAACGTCTGGTTCTCAGTCGAGAGCTTCGACGGGTACGGGAAGCTCTCCGGGCGAAGCCTCGACGACATGCGCGCCGGGGAGAGGGTCGAGCCGCATCCCGGTAAACGCCACCCGCTCGACTTCTCCTTGTGGAAGGCGGCGAAGGAGGGGGAGCCTGCGTGGGAGTCGCCCTGGGGGCCGGGACGTCCGGGCTGGCACATCGAGTGCTCTGTCATGTCCGACAAGTACCTGGGGATGGGTTTCGACATCCACGGTGGCGGAAGCGACCTGATCTTCCCCCACCACGAGAACGAGATCGCGCAAGCAGAAGCGCTCGCGGGGACGGAGCCCTTCGCGCGCTACTGGTTGCACGCCGGGATGGTGCAGATGGAGTCCGAGAAGATGTCCAAGTCCCTCGGCAACGTCGCTCTTGCGCGCGAGGTGTTGCAGCGCTATCAGTCCGAGGCGGTCCGCTACTGGATGTTGCAGGGCTCCTATCGGAGCCAGGTGGTTTTCTCCGAGGGTGCGCTAGAGGACGCGACGCAGAGCTACGAACGGTGGCGCACCTTCATCATGTCGGCCCGCGATCTGCTAGACGAGCTCCCGTCGCCCCCGCGCGAACGGACGGCGGGCGAGAAGCTCGCGGACGCGCCGGCCGCGGTGGGAGGTTTCATCGCGGCGATGGACGACGACTTCAACTCCGCCGAAGCCTTTGCCGCGATCCACGAGCTTGTCCGCGAAGGGAACAAAGCGTTGACGGACGCGCAGTCCGGCACTGCGTCTGCGCGCGACGAACTGTCGCGACATGTCGCGTCGTTCTTGGAGCTGACCGGTGTCCTGGGCTTCGCCTTCCCGGAACCCGAGGGTGCCGGATCCGAGTTAGCCGGCGAGTTGATCGAGTACCTCTTGGAGCGGCGCGACCGGGCGCGCGCCAACCGCGACTTCGCGGAGGCGGACGAGATCCGGGCGAAGCTCACAGACCTCGGCGTCTTGATCGAAGACACGCCGACCGGCGCGCGCTGGCGGATAAGTGCCGCGTCCAACTGAGGGAGACGCACACGCGAATTCGTCCGTCCTGTGCGGGCGTAGGCCCGTCTTGGAGCTGCTGCGCGCGCGTCGCCCCGCAGAAAGGATCTTGCTCGCGGCAGGCCTCGGGCCGTCCGCGGTGCTCGGGGAGATAAGGCGACGCGCCGAGGACGCCGCGATCCCGGTGAAGGTCGTGCCCCGGGCGGAGATAGATCGGATCACCGACGGCGAAAGCCATCAGGGAGTGGCCGCGATCACCGGGCGCTACCGCTACGCGAGCCTCGAGAGTCTCTTCGGCCCCGCTGCGGCCGTCTTGTTCCTGGACGGTGTCACCGACCCCCACAACCTGGGCTCGTTGATCCGCAGCGCCGAGTGCTGTGGCTTCAACGGTGTCGTGGTTCCGACGCATCGCTCCGCGGGCGTCACGGGCGCGGTGCGACGCGTGGCCGCGGGAGCGGCCGAGATCCTGCCCGTCGCACGGGTCACAAACCTGGGTCGCGCCCTCGACCAGGCGAAGGAGGCGGGGCTTTGGATAGTGGGCCTCGCAGGTGAGGCCGACCACGATCTGTGGTCTTCGGACCTGCTCGAGCCACCGCTCGGGTTGGTGCTCGGCGCCGAGGGGAGCGGGCTCTCCAAGAACATCCGCGAGCGGTCCGACGGGCTGGTCAGGATCCCGCAAGAGGGCCGGATCGGGTCGCTGAACGTCGCCGTCGCCGGTGCCATCGCCATGTTCGAGGTAGCTCGACGCAGGATGTCTTCCGCTACGCTGTGAGGCATTCAGCTCCATCGCGGCATCGTCGCCGCGATTCGGCACGAGGACGGGTGCGGTAGTGCAGCCTTTAAAGGAGATCGAGGACGACGCGCTGGTCGAGCTCGCGCGCGGCGGGCAGGACCAGGCGATCGACGAATTGCTCCACCGTTACCGCCACTACGCGAGGGCGAAGGCTCGCTCCTACTTCCTAGCCGGGGCCGACAAGGAAGACATCGTTCAGGAAGGGATGATCGGGCTCTTCAAGGCGGTCCGCGACTTCCAGGCGGACAAGAACACCGCCTTCCGGGCGTTCGCCGAGCTCTGCATCACGCGTCAGATCATCACGGCGATCAAGACCGCCACCCGCCAGAAGCACATCCCGTTGAACTCTTACGTGTCGCTGAACAAGCCGGCGGGATATGACGACGACCGGCCGCTGGAGGATGCATTGGTCCAGCGGACGGTCGACCCCGCCGACCTCGTCATCTCGGCCGAGGAGATCGCCAGCATCCGATCCTCGATGGGGCGGTTGCTCTCCGATCTGGAGACCGAGGTCCTCCAGCTCTACATGGACGGCAAGTCGTATCAGCAGATCGCGGACATGATGGGCCGCCACGTGAAGTCGATAGACAACGCGCTCCAGCGCATCAAGCGCAAGCTAGAACAACACCTAGCAACCCGCGACGTAGAGGTCGTCTAACAGCCGAAACCTGTCACACCTGCTCGCTACATTGAACCCGTGGCGTACGTCGGTGATCAACATCCGGTTGCAGTTGGCGATCAAACCACCGCGATGGTCTTGGCGCGCCTCGTGCAGGTGTACCCGCAAGTCCTTATCCCGTTCGGCGAGAACCAGCGTTACGACCTTCTGATCGAAGATGGGGATCTCTTCATCCGTGTCCAGTGCAAGACGGGTCGTCTCAGAGACGGCGCGATCCGGTTCAATGCCTGCAGCGTGAACTATCACCACCCGAATAACCGCGGGTCGAAGCCCTACCGACACGACTACCGAGGAGCTGCGGATGTGTTCGGCGTTTACTGTCTGGAGACGGACGGTGTCTACCTGGTTCCCGTAAACGAGGTAGGACGTAACTTAGGCGCGCTCAGGATCGAGCCCACGAAGAACTCGCAGCAGAAGAAGATACGCTGGGCCGCCGACTATGAGTTAACAAACGCCGGGTTAGCTCAGCTGGTCAGAGCAAGGCTTTTGTAAAGCCTAGGCCGTCGGTTCGAATCCGACACCCGGCTCTATGGAAACAGAGCCCGTCGACGTCCCCGCGCAGACAGATCCTTCGCACGACACCGCGTGGGAGACGGCGCTGGCGCAACTGGATGAGGTCGCCGAGCTGATGGGGCTCGCGCCCGGCGTCCACGCGATCCTCCGCAGCCCCAAACGATCGCTGAGCGTCTCGGTCCCGTTCCGGATGGACGACGGCTCGACGCGCGTCTACCAGGGCTACCGCGTGCACCACAACGTCACCCGCGGCCCCGCCAAAGGCGGGATCCGCTATCACCCGGACGTGGGGCTCGACGAGGTCAAGGCGCTCGCGATGTGGATGACGTGGAAGTGCGCCATCGCCGGCATCCCGTTCGGGGGCGCCAAGGGCGGCGTCGCTGTCGACCCGAAGGAGCTGACGCGCAGCGAGCTCGAGCGGATGACGCGCCGTTACGCGTCCGAGATCCTCCCCTTCATCGGGCCCGAGAAAGACATCCCGGCGCCCGACATGAACACGAACGAAGAGATCATGAGCTGGATCATGGACACGTACTCCATGAACTCCGGCTTCTCCGTTCCGGGAGTCGTCACCGGCAAGCCCGTCAGCATCGGCGGGTCGAAGGGCCGCGCGGGCGCAACGTCGCGCGGCGTCATGTACATGATCTTCTCGACGTTGAAAGCTCTCGGCGTGGGGATCGACGAGGTCTCCGTCGCGATCCAGGGCTACGGGAAGGTCGGCGGGCACGCGGCCCAGCTACTACACGATGCCGGATGCCGCGTGGTCGCGGTTTCCGACGCGGAGGGCGGGCTGCATCGGGACAAGGGCCTCGACCCCGAGGCGATCAACCGCCACAGCCGCGAGGCGGGAACGGTCGCAGGGTACGGAGCGGCGGAGCCCATCAGCAACGCCGATCTGCTGGAGATCGACTGCGACGTGTTGGTCCCGGCCGCGATCGAGGGCGTGATCACCGTGAAGAACGCCGACAAGGTGAAAGCCAAGGTCGTGTGCGAGGCGGCGAACGGCCCGATCACCTTCGAAGGCGACAAGATCCTGCACGACAAGGGTGTTTTCGTGGTGCCCGACATCCTCGCGAACTCGGGCGGCGTGACCGTCTCTTACTTCGAGTGGGTGCAGGACATCCAGGCGTACTTCTGGGACGAGGAGGAGGTCAACGACCGCCTTCGCCTGATCATGGAGCGGGCGTTCGCCGAGGTCTACGAGCTGGCGACGTCGAAGGCCTTGTCGATGAGACAGGCGGCGCACTGGATCGGCGTCGGCCGGGTCGCGGAGGCACACCTCACGCGCGGCCTGTTCCCCTAAGCACGGACTCGCGAACGACGCGCTAAATCCGGGGCCCCGCCGGGGGTTCGGACTACCCTGGCCCCATGGAACAGCTCGACGAACGGGAGCAGGCGGTACTTGATTTCGAGCGATCCTGGTGGAAGCACGCCGGGGTCAAAGAGCAAGCGATCAAGGATCGCTTCGACATGTCGGCGACTCGCTATTACCAACTGCTGAACGAGCTCCTCGAGAAGCCCGGTGCGATGAGCTACGACCCCATCCTCGTCAAGAGGTTGAAGAGACTGCGCGTCTATCGTCAGCGGCAACGGGTGGCCCGCCTTCTGGGCGCGGAATACTCCCCCAGCAAGAGGTAGGACCTCCGCCCGATGGGCAGGCATTCGGCAAGAGAGCAGGGCCCTTTCATTCGCTCGGTGCTGGGATGGTTCGTCCCGTGGCTCCTGATCGCGGTGGTGGTCGGGGCCGCCGTGTGGGTACTGGTGAACGCGCTGGGCGGTGAGGAAACCAAGCCGGTAGCAGCTGGTGGGAGCCCCTCGCCGTCGGCAAGTACGACGCCCTCTCCAACCGAAAGCAAACCGAAGGTCGCGGTCGCCTCTCCTTCCGCCAAACCGTCTGCAAGGCCCGCGAAGAAGCCGAAGCCGACGAAGAAGAAGTCACCCGGCCCCCCCGCGCTGATCACCGCAGGTATGAACGTGCAGGTCTTGAACGGGACCTCGGACACGGACGCTGATGACGCCGTTGCCGCCCGGCTAGAGGGGCTCGGCTTCCGCATCGAAGCGATCGACGAATCATCCGCCGCGTATGACCGCACGACCGTCTTTTGGTCCTACCCCGAGGCTCAACGCGCAGCTCAGGTGCTGGCAGAGCGGCTGGGATGGGTGGCGCAGCCGAAGCCAGACAACCTCTCGGACACGGTCGCGCTTCACGTCGTCGTGGGAGTGGACGAGGTCTAGCTACTCCGCGACCGGGCCCTCCAGCTTCTGGAGCGTCAGATCCAGGTCCAGCCTCAATCTGCCCACGATCGGCGCTTGCTCGCTCCCCGGCTCGATGCGAACGTCGAACTCGCCTCTTGTCGAAGACGTAGCCCTGCGCAGGAAGCCGCGGTCGATGTCGACCTCGGCGTCGCTGCGCGTCTCGGCCGAGCCCGTCAACTCCGCCTCGCCCTGCGGCAACGTCGTGGCCCACACCAGCGGCCCCGCTCCTGAATACGCGACGTCGGCCACCTTTCCGGCCGCGTCGCGCCGGAGTCCCACGAGCCGTCCGGTCGTCAGCACCTGTTGGAACACCGCCTCGAGATCGACCTGCTGCTGCGCGCGCCAGGTGTCCCTCAGCCGCACGGGCTCCAGGGGAAGCGGAGGACGGTAGGTCCCGATGAACGCCAGCTCGTCGGGATCGAGAGCCTGCGCCGGAACACCATCGACCTCGAGCACCTCGAACACCTCACCGTTCGGGCCGATGCGCAGCGCGAACGAGCGTTGCCTGGAGCCGGGCGACGGCAGCCCTCGTTCCTCGACCTCCAGCGGCACCATCTGGACCGACACGACCACGCCGCCGGCGTCGCTCGACTCGACGGTCTCGGTCACCTCGAAGGTGACGTCGTAGGAGCCCTCCCCGGGTCCACCGATGTCCCAACTCGCGGTCGCATGAGCGTGCATCTGATAGACGTTCGTTGCATCTGCGGGGTACTGGTAAGCGAGCCGAACGGTGTCCGGTCTGCACGCGGACATCGCCGCTAAGACGAGCGGCAGCGCGAGAAGGCGCCACGGCTTCATCCGAAGAGTCTAGAAGGCAACGTCTACGCTCCCGGACGTGCGAGCGACATTGGAGGACCTGAAGCGCGGCGCGCATCAGGCCGGCATCTTCCTCGACTTCGATGGGACACTCTCGGACATCGTGCTCATTCCGTCCGAGGCGCGTCCGGTGGAGGGAGCCACCGACCTGCTGCGGGAACTGGCGAGGTCGTATCGCGTGGTGACGATCGTCTCCGGCCGCTCGGCTCACGAGCTCCTCGAGTGGGTCGGGCCGGACCTCGACATCTGGGGCGTGCACGGCGCGGAGCGGGTGGTCGATGGGCGCGTCACGTCCTCGCCGCTCGTAACTTCCTGCACCGAGCTCATGCGGCGCGTCCTTGATGAAGCACAGGACGGGGTTGCTCGTTTGGATCTTCCCGGAGTGGTGGTCGAAGACAAGGGCGTGATCATCGGGCTTCACTTCAGGGCCGCTGCGGATCCCGATGAAGCCTCCGCGCAGCTAGATCGTCTGGCGGGGGAGCTTGCCGAGAAACACGGGTTGTGGCGGGCCGGCGGACGACTTGCTTACGAGTTGCGCCCTCCGGTCGCTCTATCCAAAGAGACCGTCGTGCTGGACGTCGTAGAAGAGTCGGGTGTGCGAGCAGCGCTGTTCGCCGGCGACGACCGGGTCGACCTGCCCGGTTTCGATGCCCTGGACGTGCTCGATCAGAGAGGACTCTCCACCCTGCGTGTGGGCGTTGTGTCCGACGAAGCGCCGCCCGAGTTGATCGAGCGCGCCGACGTGACGGTCGATGGGCCCGCAGGGATGGTCGAGCTGTTGCGCCGGCTTCTTTAAGTGCGGGGCGGAGGCGTCACGGGAGCTCCGCCGCCTTTGATCTCGCAGAGATCCTCTAGCTGCGCATGGATCCAGTCGGCCGGCCGGCGGGCCGCCGCCGCCTCGCGCAACGCCTCCGCTCTCGCGGTCCGCTCCGCGGGCTCCATCGCGAGAGCCCGTTCCAGAGCGTCGGCGGTGGCTTCGACGTCCAGAGCATCCGCGATCTCGACCGCGTGGCGGCCGAGCTCGTCGAACGACCCTGCGCCCCGAGACAACACGAGGATGCCCGAAGCATCGTTCACGACCGGCCCCTCCTTCGAGACGAGGTTCATCCCGTCCATGATCGGGTTCACCAGCAAGACGTCGTAGATGCTGAGCGCGGCCAGCGTCCGGTCGAAGTCGTTTTCGAGGAAGAGTTGGATCGAGCCGGGGTGGCGGCTCTTGACCTCGTCGACCACCTGTTCGATGCGGTCGCTGTACCGGCGGTACTCCGGCATCGACTGTCGCGAGGGGTAGAGGCAAGCGATGAACCGCGTGGTCGCCGCTAGATCGGGCCGCCGGTCCAGCAGCCGCCCGAACGCCTCGAAGCCTCTGATGATGTTCTTCGAGGGCTCGGTGCGGTCGGCTCGGACGATGAGCCGTCCGGGAGAGGGGGGTCCGTGGGTCCATCCGCTGAGGAAACGTTCTCTCCACACCACAGCCGGTTCGCTCTCAGCGCGTTCCCGAAGGCCTTCCGGATCGATCGGGATCGGATAGGTGCGGATCCAGCTCCGGCGGCCGTGATGATCGACCGAGCCGGAGGTTCTATCCACGTTTGCGCCGATCCGCTCGCAACAGGCCATGAACCCGTTCGCCCAATCCGGCACGTGGAACCCGACGAGGTCGGCGCCGAGCATCCCCTCGATCACGCGTTTGGGAAGCGGACGTGGAAGACGTTCGAGTCCGTCGGGCCCGCAGAACGACGAGTGCGTGAAGTGGAAGATCGTCTGTTCCGGGTGGAGCTTGCGGAGGTAGAGCGGAGCGGTGGCCAGGTGGTAGTCCTGGAACAACACGACTGAGTCGGGATCGGCGTGATCAGCCGCGGCCCGAGCGAACATCTCGTTCACGGGTTCGTAAGCCTCGTCCCACGCCGCAAGCTCGTCCTCGCCGAATTCTCGGATCTCCAACTCGTCCCAGAGGCAGTGGTTCGCGAACCACAGCATGCGGTTGGAGACGACGTCGTAGTAGCGGCTGTAGCGACGGGGCTCGATCTCCAACATGTGAACCGGATACCCGAGCAGATCCTCGAGCGAGTCGGCCTCACCCGCGGCCAAAGCCTTCCGATCTGCCTCAGACGTCGCCGCTGAGATCCAGACCGCCTTTTGTCCCAACTCGCGGGCGACGGGATCGAGGGCCCCGGCGAGTCCTCCCGCGCCTCTCTTCTTGTCGAAGCCGTCGGAGGTTTCGATGAAGGAGACCGGGCCCCGGTTCGAGACGAGCGCGACCTCCATCTCGTCATCCATGTCCTCGTATCGTAGGTGGCCGTGCGCGCGCTCATAGCCCCGGACAAGTTCAAGGGAACGCTGTCTGCCCCCGCCGCAGCGCTTGCGATCGCAGAAGGAGTACGAGAAGCCTTGCCGAGCGCGGTCATTTCTCTGTGTCCGCTGGCAGATGGCGGTTCCGGAACCGTAGACGCCTTGCTGGACGCGGTGGATGGGCAGAAGCGGTACGTCTCGACGACGGACCCGTGGGGGGTCCCGATCCGCGCACCGGTGGCAGCGCTCGCCGACGGCAGCGTCTGCATCGAGACGGCCGCGCCGGAGATGCGCGACGCCGTCGCCGCCGATTCGGGCGGGACCGGACGGGCTCTCATCGAGGCGGCTGCTCTCTCGCCGACGCGAACGGTCCTCGTCGCCGTGGGCGGAACCGCGTCCACCGATGGAGGCGTGGGGCTCGCGCGCGCCCTGGGGTGGCGGTTCGTCGATGCGCACGGCCAGCCCCTCCCGCCCGGCGGCGGCGCGCTTGCAGAGCTCGCGCGGATCGAGGCACCGACCGAGCGGATCGACGCGAACGTCATCGGATTGTGTGACGTCGATACCCCCCTGCTCGGTGCGGCGGGGGCGGCCAGGCGCTTCGGCCCCCAGAAAGGGGCGTCACCCGAACAGGTCGAGCTGCTGGAACGGGGGCTCACGACCCTCGCCCGGGTGATCGAGCGCGACCTGGACCTTGACGTGGAGCGCTTGCCTCACGCGGGCGCCGGCGGCGGGCTCGCCGCGGGCCTGTCCGCATTCCTCGGGGCGGAGCTCCGGTCCGGCTTCGGCTTCGTCGCCGAGAAGCTCCGGCTGGAGCGACTGGTGTCGGAGGCGGACGTGGTGGTGACCGGCGAAGGCCGCTTCGACGAACAGAGCCTCGACGGGAAAGCACCCACGGGGCTGGCGCTGATGGCGCGCGGCCTTGGCGTCCCGTGTCTCGGGATCTTCGGGAGCATCGCCCTCGCGCCGAAGGTCGCCCTGACGGCAGGGTTCAGCGACGTCGTCGATCTGACGGATCCGCGCGAAGCGGCGCCAGGTCCGCAGGATCCGTTCGCGACGCTCGCCCGCGGGGCCCGTGCACTCATGCAACGTCTCCCCGCATAAAGCAGCTCTCGGGTTCGTTGCCGGTGGATACTTCTTCTATGTCCACGCCTCAGCTCCCTCGGCTTCCCGCCGGCGAGCGCCTGCGTCGGGCGGGGGTGGCTGCATGGTCGATCATCGGGCTGCTCATCGTCGGCGCGATCCTGGTGTGGGTCCTCTTCAAGATCCGGATCATCTTTCCGCCGCTCGTTCTCGCGTTGCTGATCATCTATCTCATCAACCCGATCGTGACGCGCCTGGAGGAGAGGCGCGTGAAGCGGACGCTCGGGACCTTCCTCGCGTACGTGGTGGTGCTCGGCGGCCTCACGCTGCTCGTCATAGCGATCACTCCGTTCATCTCGCGGCAGGTGGACAACTTCAGCAGCCAGTGGCCCCAGTTCAAGCTCGAGCTGGCGGACTCGATCGTCGGCTTCGGTGAAGGCGTGAATGACCGCTTCGGCGTCAACCTCGATACCGCGCAAGTGAGTTGCCTGCTGGATGCGGATCAGACTCTGGACGCAGATGCCCCATCACACGCGAGGTGCGACGAGGTCACCCAGCGGTTCCGCGAGAGGGTCGCGGCGTCGGCGGACAGGATCACCGAGCTCGGCTCGTCTGTGCTGGAGGTGCTGTTCATCTTCATCCTCGGCCCCCTGCTCGCGTTGTACCTCTTGATCGACCTGCCCCACCTGCAGCGAGACGTCTTGAACCTCGTGCCCGAGGCGCATCAGAAGGAGGTGGCGGATCTCGGGTCGAAGGTCGGACGCACCGTCGGCGGCTTCTTCAAAGGCCAGTTCCTGGTCGCGCTGACCGTCGGCGTGATGGCGTCGATGGGCTTCGCGCTCATCGGCCTGCCTTTCTGGTTGATCATCGGCGCGATCGCCGGGTTTACGAACCTGATCCCGTTGGTAGGCCCTTTCATCGGCGGCGGTCTGGGCGTCGTGATCGGCCTCATCACCGGAGGCACCGCGTTGGGGCTAAAGGCAGCTCTCGTAGCTCTCGCTGTTCAGCAGATCGACAACCACATCATCAGCCCGAACGTCATGAAGCGCACGGTGCAGCTCCACCCGGTAACCGTCATGCTCTCGATCCTCGCCGGCGGCACGCTCGCCGGGTTCTGGGGGGTTCTTCTGGGCGTCCCCGTGGTGGCGGTCGCGAAGCTCCTGCTCAGCCATCTGTGGACCACGCGCGTCCTGGGGATCGAGCCCTCGCCCTACGCGGTCGCGGCGGGGGTCACGCCTCCCTCGGTCGTGCCGGAGACGCCCGTGGTCGTGGCGCGGGGGCGAGAGCCCGACGCCGACGAACCGCCGGCGGTGTCCGACCCGCCGGACAAGCCGGGGCCGTTCAGGCCGCTCAAAGGACGCTCTTCATAGGCGGTAGCTCCGTGACCTGAAGGTCGTGCCCGATCGCGGCCGCACCGCCCGCGGTGGGGGCGAACTGCACGAATCGCTCCGGCCACTCACCCTCCAGCTTCAGACGGCCCATCTCCTGCGCTCGTTGCGTCATCACCTGCATGATCTGGAACGACATCCGACCGAGTGCCAACACGTCCTGGTTGCGGTGCATGCGAGAGCCGAGGTCCACCTGCGCCGTCGAAGCCAACCCATGCTGCGACACCAGGTCGATCAGCAACCCGATCTCGATCCCGTACCCGGTGAAGAAGGGGAGAGCTCGCAGAGTGTCACGGTAGGCCGCGTACTCACCCGAGAGAGGCTGGATGAATCCGGTGAGCTCCGGGAACAGCAAGTGGCACAGCGGCCGTACGACCAGCTCCGTCACGCGCGCGCCGCCGGTACGAAGCGATTGCTCCCCCGTAGCGAAGGGTCGTTCGTAGAACGCTTTCGTGTGGATCACCGAGGGGTCGCTCAGCAGCGGGCCGATCAATGTCGTGACGAAGTCGCTGCTGAAGTTGCGCGTGTCGGAATCGACCCACACCACGACGTCTCCCCGCAACACCGCCAAGCTCTTCCACAGAGCGGCTCCCTTGCCGCCATCGGGCGCGATCTCGGGCAGCACATCTGCGGTCCGGTACACAGCGGCCCCCGCCCCTAGCGCCGCGGCCACGGTGGCGTCGGCGGAGCCGGAATCCACCACCACCAGCTCGTCGACCAGTCCCGCCTCGGCCAGTGGCGCGATCCGGTTGCAGATCTCGCCGATGGTCGACTCCTCGTTCAGCGCTGGGAGGCAGACGCTGATCGCTATCTGTCGGGACCTCTTGAGGTCGATGAGAGCGGGCAGCGGAAGCGGCTCCGCGGTGTGGATCCTCGGCTCCAGATCCGCGGGGAAGCCCAGGTCGTCGGCCATCGCCGGCAGGGTAATGCGCCTGTAACCTCGCACGCGTATGAGGCGTCCAAGCGCTCACCGGGAGAAAGCGTCGTTCGAGAAGGTCTCCGCCGAGGTCGTCGAGCGGTGCAAGAACGGCGACGAGCGGGCTTGGGCCGAACTCGTCGATGCCACCTACCGGGACGTTTACACGTTGTGTCTCCGCATCTTGGGGGACCCGCACGATGCCGCCGAGGCAACGCAGGACGCGTACCTCAAGGCGTGGCGGGGACTGAAGAGCTTCCGCGGCGACGCGATGTTCGAGACGTGGCTGTACCGCGTTGCCAGCAATTCCGCGTTGAGCAAGCACCGCGGCCGGGGACGGAGGCAAGGGCGCGAGGCGGTGATGGAAGACGAGGCTCTGATGCAGCTTCCGGCGTCGGGTTCGGTCGAGGAGACGGCCGGTGCTCGCGTCGAGGTGCAACGCTTGGAGGCAGCTCTAGCCACGCTGCCGGAGCAGCACAGAACCGCAGTGGTGTTGAGGGACGTGTACGGGATGACGATCCAGGAGATCGCGAAGCAGCTCGGGATCTCGGAGACGGCAGCGAAGGTGCGGGTGCACCGAGCCCGCAAGAGGCTGAGGGACCTGGTGTTCGAAGGAGACGAGCGATGAGGTGTGAAGAGGTCAGAGAGATCCTTCCGGCGTACGGCCGCGACGGCGAGACAGGGCTTCCCGTCCGCAGGCACCTGTCGCGCTGTCCCGATTGCTCCGAGGAGCTGGCGCGCTACACCTCGCTGTCTCGTTCGTTGAGTGATCTGAGGACGCACGCGGTGGAGCCTCCGCCGGAGCTCTTCCATCAATTGGCGTCGATCCCTTACCGCACGTCGCGGGCTCAAGAGGTCCGGACGCACGTCACCCGCAACCGCAACAGGTACGCGACCGGAGTCGCCGTCGCGGTCGTCGGAGCCGCCGGCGCAGCGCTCTGGAAGACGCGCCGCGGCCGGATGGCCACCGCCTAAACACGACTAGACTCGCCGCATTAGGGCGGTAGCTCAGTCTGGTCAGAGCGCTGGTCTCCAAAACCAGTGGCCGGGGGTTCGAATCCCTCCCGCCCTGCTACGGCAAACCATGGAATCCCTCCCGCCCTGCTACGGCAAACCATGGGATCCCTCCCGCCCTGCTACGGCAAACCATGAGCGCTGGTCTCCAGCCGTGCCCATGGGCCGGGGGTTCGAATCCCTCCCGCCCTGCTGCTGCGTGGTTCCGGTAGCAGGCGACCCACTTCGCGCCTAGATCTTCACGAGGTGTGAAGGTTTCCGCTGGCGCAGAAACGGGCAGAAACTATGGTTTTTCTCCATTGACTAGTTAATCCCGGCGGGCTTTAAATGGCCCCGGGTGAGACAGCTTCCGGTCGTCGCGGGCCATTTCGGACACTTCTTTGTCCAGCCGTGAGTTCGTCGCGCCGACTCGTCTCCGGGCCGTCCCGCCGCTCGCGAGATGACGCACCTCTCCACCGGTAGCAGCGACTAGTCCCGTACGAAGAGAAGGGAGGCTCTATGCGCAAACGTAGAGGATCGTGGGTCGGCGTGATGTGTTTGATCGCAGCGCTGATCGTGCCAACGTCGGCCGGTGCGCACCCGGAGGAGGGTGACGGGATCCACGACTTCGAGGACTTCAGTGGTGGCGCCTACGGCTCGTCACACGGCAACGCAGATCTAGCTAGTCCGAACATGTTCCACACCGCGAACCGTCCGAACCCGTTCCGCACGAACTCGGATCTAGCTTTCTGGAAGGAGGGTGCCGTTCGCGGCCCCCACCAGGAGCTGGCCGCCGCCGCCAACTACAACGGCTTCCGGATCTTCGACATCCAGGACCCGGACAACCCGGTCCTCGTGAGCGAGATGCGGTGCCGAGGGCCGCAGAACGACGTCTCGTTCTACCGGGCCGAGGACCGGTTGCTGTTGATCCTGTCGGTGGACCGGCCGCAGACGACCGCCGAGTGCCCCACCAGCCAGGACACACCGGTCGGGTCCGGCGTACCGGCGTGCGAGGGCACGCCCGAGATCCCCGAACCGGAGTGTCCCTCGGCTGTCCGGCGGCTGGCCCAGCCCGGCTTCGAGGGTTTGCGCATCTTCGACGTCACTCGACCCGAGACCCCGGTCCACATCGCATCGGTACCCACCGCGTGTGGTTCACATACGCATACGACCATCGACGACCAGGACGACCACCGCGCCATCATCTACGTCTCGTCGTATCCGACGGGATTCAGCCCCACGCCTGCAGGCGCGGCAGATTTCGGCGGCCCCCGCTGCACGATCCCGCACGCACGCATCTCGATCGTGGAGATCCCGGACAAGGACCCGGAGGGCGCGCACGTACTAAAGGAGCAGTTCCTCCACGCCGACACGCTGCCGTTCCTCGGGACGGTCGGCTCCGGCGGGACCGGCGCGATCGGGTGTCACGACATCACCGCCTACTACGAGGACCAGAAGCAGGCTCCTGTGGGGGTGCAGGCGGCACAGGTCGAGAGCCCGCGCAGGGTGGCGGGCGCGGCCTGTCTCGAGGAGGGCCAGATCTGGGACATCACTCAGCCGGAGAACCCCACGACGCTGGGGCCGCACACCCACATCCGCAACCCGTTCATCACCTCGGGTGTCCCCGGCACGTTCAAGGGGTTGTTCCATACCGCCTCGTTCACGTGGGACGGCGAGATCCTGCTGTTCACCGACGAGTGGGGAGGCGGCGGCGCGCACGGCTGCGACGGGCCGCAGGACACCCGCGGCAATGTGTGGTTCTACAAGAACGTCGTACCGGGCACTCCGGAGGCTCCCACCTACGGGCGCTACATGATCCCGCGTCCCCAGCCTGCGCAGGAGGCCTGCACGCTGCACAACGGCAACGTGATCCCCACGAACGACGGGTATTTCGGAGTCTCGGGTGCCTATGAGGGGGGGACGTCCGTCTACGACTTCACCGACGTGCAGGACAACCCCGAGATCTTCCTCCAGCACGGCCCTGAGCCGGCGGACGCCCCGCCGGTTGTCGCGCGGGAGATCGCGTTCTTCGACGCACAGGGCGTCGACGGGCGCGGCCGGGACGACGTGTGGTCGTCGTATTGGTACAACGACCGCATCTTCGTGAACGGCGGGCTCGGGCGTGCGCATAACCCGGGTGGCCGAGGCTTTGACGTGTACAAGTTGCTGACCATCGGGGGCCGTTTGGTGGACGACAGCGGCAACCCAACGTTCCAACAGGGTGACGATCCCAATGATCCGCGGGTCCAGGAATACAAGACCCGCAAGCAGCCCTACTCGAACCCGCAGACGCAGGACACCTTCCTGAAGGTGGGAGGCTCCTAAGTCCCTGCGGGATCATCAGGAGTCGCAGCAGAGAGGCGGTCGCACAGCGCGGCCGCCTCTCCGTTCGTCATGTGACGACGAGCCTTGGTGCCTGAGACAAGTCTGTTGGAGTTGGCTAGGCACCGACCTGCCATCTCTAGGACGGTCGGAGGACTCGGCGGTGTTCGGTCGAACCCTTGCAGCATGAGCGGACGGTTCCGCCGCGTCGCGGGCGCGGCCCTGGCAACTCTGGTGGCCACATCGGCCTATTCCGCCACCGCGTCTCCCGTTGACGTCAGCGGCTCGATCCTGGAGGTCTCGAAGAAGGCGGGCCTCGGCCGGGTCGAGGTGCACGGCCGCATAGGTGCGGTCCTCCAACGGGACGAGGGCACGGTCGCGATCTTGGACACGAGCGATCCCGCTTCCCCGAAGGTGGTTGGGCGCTACGACACCGCCAAGGACTCGCTCGACGGCGAGCTCGCCTTCTCAAACGACGGCAAGTGGCTCTTCTATGCTCGCCAGACGAAGACCTTCGACGAGGAAGGTCTCCACGTTCTGGACGTCTCTGACCCGAAGAGCCCCAAGCTCGCCTTCTACCAGCCGGCCGGCGGGTCATACCGGGTCGAGTACGTGAAGCAGGGCGACGCCGAGTGGGTGGTCCTGCTCGACGCGATCGACGGTCTCGTGGTCTATCGCTTCAACAGCCAGACGGGTGCGCTGGTGCCGGTCCACGTCGATGCGCTCCCGGCGCTGAAGGTGGGGGGTCCTGCCTCCGCCGACATCGTCTACGACCCGAAAGACGACGTCACCGGAAAGCCTCTCCTCTATGTGACGACGGGCAAGACCGGCCTCCAGATCTTCGACTTCTCGTCTCCCGCGGCCCCGGTAGAGGTATCGAGTTGGGAGGAGGTCGGACTTGCCGAGATCGAGGTTGCGGCGACGAAGCGCTCCCGCACCGTGTACGCCGCCACCGAGTACTGGTTCAACAAGTCGCTTGCTCCCGAGGTCATCGCGCTTGACGCGACCGACCTCGGCAAAGTCGTCGAGCGGCGACGGCTGAGCCTGAAGCTCCCTCCGGAGGAGGGGACGTTCGTTCAGGGCATGGCTCTGGATGGTGACCGCCTCTACGTGGCCCACTCGACGAAGGGCCTGGTCGTGTTCGACACCGCTTCCGGCAAGGTCGTCGGCCGTCACATCCAGAAGGGCCAGCGCAACGAGATGGCCGGCGTCATGGCGTCCCCTTATGCGATCGACGTCGACCTCGTCGGCCGGGACCACCTCTACCTGACCGACGCCGCCACCGGGATCCTGGCAGCGCTGCGCCGCTAGCGAGCGCGCTCGATATACCGGCGTCCGAGACCGACCGTTGGGGGAGTGTGACCCGATGCTCCGGTCCCGCCGCCGTGCTAATCTTCTGGCTCATCCCCCCGCACCAGACCTTGTTTAGCGCGTCTGGCAGCGGATGAACGACGAAAGGGTCTGGCCGTGAACAGGCAGTACAAGCGGATGATGAAGAAGGAAGAGGACCGCAAGAAGGCCGCTCCTCGTCCGGCCGTCAAGGCTCCGGGAGCTCCAACCAAGAAGGAGCGAACGAAGCCGGGCCAGTTCTTCAAAGAGGTGGTCGCCGAGTTGAAGAAGGTCGCGTGGCCGACCCGCTCCGAGGTCGTGGCTTATTCGATCGTCGTTTTGGTGTCCTCCATCGTCGTCGCCGCCATCATCTTCGGCATGGACTACGTGTTCACCCAAGCCGTCCTTGCTCTTTACGGAGTAGAGCTATGACCGAGACGACGCAGACCGAGACGGACCTGAACGAACGAGAGCTCGTCGGGGACATCTCCGATGACACCACCGATACGGGTCAACCGCACGAGGACGCGCCGTCGCCCGGGGCCGTAGATCCTTCCGATGTCGTTGCGCCGCAGCCCGAGCCCGACGCGGACGCGACCAGCGCCGACGCGTCCGACGACGACTCGCCTTCGATCGATCCCGCCACCGCGCGCGCCGAGACCGGCGGCTCAGACATCCCCTCGGACGCCGACGTTCCCCGTGATGCCGGACCGCTGACGGTCGGCGTGGTCGGTGCGGGAACCGACAGCGAGGCCGCGCTTCCCGCGACGAAGCAGGAGGAGGTCGAGGCGGACGCGTCGGAGGGCGGCGTTGACGACGAGGCGGTGGCGGAGCTTGACGAGGACCAGCCTGCCGAGTTCTACGAAGACGACCAGCGCATCCCGCCGAACGAGCGACCCGGCGACTGGTACGTCATCCACACCTACGCGGGCTACGAGAACAAGGTGAAAGCCAACCTGAAGTCGCGCATCCAGTCGATGAACGTCGAAGACTCGGTCTTCGAGGTCGTCATCCCCATGGAAGACGTGATGGAGATCAAGCAGGGCAAGAAGCAGATCGTCCAGAAGAAGGTCTTCCCCGGCTATCTGCTGTGCCGCATGTACCTCGATGACGACTCCTGGTACGTGGTGCGCAACACCCCCGGCGTGACCGGCTTCGTCGGGTCCGGCGCCAAGCCGACACCGCTGTCGGACAAAGAGGTTGACCGCATCCTGCAGGTGAAGGCGGACCAGAAGAAGCTCAAGCCGCGCCTCGAGTTCGAGGAGCAGGAGAGCGTGCGCGTGACCTCCGGGCCGTTCGCCAACTTCACCGGCTCCATCTCCGAGATCAACGTGGACCAGAGCAAGCTCAAGGTCCTGGTCAACATCTTCGGTCGTGAGACCCCGGTCGAGCTCGGCTTCGACCAGGTCGCGAAGCTCTAGAAAGGAACACGATGGCTGGCCCACGCCGCAAGAAGGTCGCGCAGGTATTGAAGCTCCAGATCACCGGAGGCCAGGCAACACCCGCCCCTCCGGTCGGTCCTGCGTTGGGCCAGGCTGGGATCAACATCATGGAGTTCTGCAAGCAGTACAACGCGGCGACGCAACAGAACACCGGCACGGTGATCCCGGTCGAGATCACGGTCTATGAGGACCGCTCTTTCACGTTTGTCACCAAAACGCCGCCCGCGGCCGTCCTGCTAAGGCAGAAGGCAGGTGTGGACAAGGGTTCGGCCGAGCCGCACAAGACGAAGGTCGCCACGATCAGCCGCGACCAGGTCCGCGAGATCGCGGAGACGAAGATGCCGGACCTGAACGCGAATGACATCGACGCCGCCGTCAAGATCGTGGAGGGCACCGCCCGCAGCATGGGGATCACCGTTCAGTAACCACCCTTAGGAAGTGGGAGGAGGGCTAGCGCGCTCTCCGTTGACCACGAAGGAGGAGCAACATGCCGCACGGCAAGCGCTACAAAGAGGCAGCGACGAAGATCGACCGCGACCACCTTTACTCGCCGCGCGAGGCGATGAGGATCATCAAGGATCTCCCGTCGTCGAAGTTCGATGAGACGGTCGAGCTCAGCATCCGGCTCGGCGTCGACCCGCGCAAGGCAGACCAGATGGTGCGAGGCGCGGTCACGCTTCCCAAGGGCACCGGCAAGACGATGCGCGTCGCCGTCTTCGCCAAGGGCGAGAACGCCCGCGCGGCTGAGGCGGCCGGTGCCGACGTGGTGGGAGCCGACGACCTGGCCGACCGGATCTCGGGGGGCTGGTTGGAGTTCGACGCGGTGGTCGCGTCCCCGGACATGATGCCGGTTGTCGGGAAGCTCGGCCGAGTGCTCGGCCCGCGCGGCCTCATGCCGAACCCGAAGTCCGGAACCGTTACCGACGACGTGGGGCGGGCCGTTGGCGACATCAAGGGCGGTCGTATCGAATACCGCACCGACAAGCACGGCAACCTGCACCTGATCGTTGGGAAGAAGTCTTTCGACGAGTCTGACCTGATCGAGAACTACGCGGCGATCATCGACGAGGTCGTACGGGCCAAGCCGGCGGCGTCCAAGGGGCGGTACCTGAAGGGCATCGCGATCTCCACCACGATGGGGCCGGGCATCAGGATCGATCCTCAGAAGTCCAAGGACCTGCCCGACGAAGAGGTCGAAGCCGCATCTGCCTAAGCCGCCTCGACCTGCAGGGCATCTCACTGCACCTTCTCGTGGTGCGCTGCGGCGCGGCGCCGGGCGCTGACGAATGACGGACGGCGACGCCGAGCGGATAGTGGCCGCTCTGGCCGACAGGGACCGGCTGCGTGTCGTGGCTGCTTTGCTGCTGGATTCGTGCACGATCTCAGAGATCGAAACGACCAGCTCGCTCGACCTGAGGTCGATAGAGAAAGCGTTGAGCAGGCTCATCGCCGCGGGCTTGGTGACGAAGGATCGCCGCGGCTACCGTTTCGCCACCGAGGAGGTCCTCGCCGCCGCACGCTCCGCCGCAGAGCGTCGTTCGACCGAGGAGGGGCTCGGCCATCCACCGGCCGCGTCCAGCGTTCTACGCACGTTCATCCGCGACGGCCGCCTGATCACGATCCCGGCGGTTCGGGCGAAACGCCTGGTGGTTCTCGACCACCTCGCGCAAGAGTTCGACCCGGGACTGCGCTATCTGGAAAGGGACGTGAACCACATCCTGGCGCAGTACCACTCCGACGTGGCATCGCTGCGGCGCCACCTTGTGGACGAGGGTTTCATGGAACGAGAAGCGGGCGAGTACTGGAGAGCCGGCGGCACCTACACGATCGAGTGACCGGGTCCTCCGGCGGCTTTGGTAATCTCGCCTCCGCAATACAGCCCCAGACCGCCGGCGGGACCTAGTCCACTAAGCCCTCACGGGACCGGCGCAGGCGAAGAGATCGGCGCAGCTTTCTGGCGCGGTCACTCCTCCGCTGGGGTGACCGGTTTTTTGATGCCGAGAAAGGAAGCTGATGCCCAAACCTGACAAGGTGCAGGCGGTCGAGGACATCACCGGCCGTTTCCAGGAATCCACCGCGGCGTTGCTGACGGAGTACCGAGGCCTGTCGGTCTCGAACATCGGCGAGGTTCGCAACGCCTTGCGCGAGGTCGACGCGGATTACAAGGTCCTAAAGAACACGCTGGCCAGGATCGCAGCGCGCGAGGTGGGGATGGAGGATCTCGTCGCGCTGCTCGAGGGGCCGACCGCCATCGCCTTCTGCAAGGGCGACGCCGTCGCCGCGGCCAAGGCGCTCGACGAGGCCGCCAGGAAGTACCCGGTGCTGGTGATCAAGGGCGGCATCCTCCGGGGCAAGATCATGAACGCCGACCAGGCGAGGGCGCTCGCCAGCCTGGAGCCGCGCGAGGTCCAGCTGGCGAAGATCGCCATGATGATGAACACCCCGCTGCAGCAGACCGTCAACGTGTTCGCGGCGGCGCTGCGAGACCTCGGCTCGATGCTCGCTCAGGTGCTCTCGAAGAAGGAGTCGGGAGAGTTGCCGAGCGGTGACGGTGCCGCTGCAGCCGCCCCGGAGGCACCGGCCGCAGCATCGGATGCCGCGGCAAGCGACGAGACCGGCGACAGGGGGGCGGCCGAGGTCGCCGAGGTCGCTGCCGACACCGAGAGCGACACCTCGGATGAGGCCGCCGCCTCCGTCGCGGCCCCGAACGAAGCCACAGATGAAGAGTCAACCGAGACCGAGGCCGCCGCGGGCGGCGAGGATCAGAAGGAGGAATAGGGATGGCGCTTTCCCAAGAAGATGTTCTCGATGCAGTAGCTGGTTGGACGGTCCTCGAGCTCTCCGAGTTCGTGAAGGCCTTCGAGGAGAAGTTCGGTGTCACGGCAGCCGCTCCGGTCGCGTTCGCAGCTCCCGGCGCGGGTGGCGGAGCCGGTGACGGCGCCGCGGCGGTCGAGGAGGAGAAGGACGAGTTCGACGTCGTCCTGACGGCTGCAGGGGACAAGAAGATCCAGGTCATCAAGGAGGTCCGTGCCCTCACGAGCCTCGGCCTGAAGGAGGCCAAGGATCTGGTCGACTCGGCTCCGAAGCCGGTCCTGGAGAACGTAGCGAAGGACCAGGCCGAAGAGGCGAGGGCCAAGCTGGAGGGCGCAGGCGCGACAGTAGAGCTCAAGTAGCTGCGGCGTGAGTGACAGAGGGGCTTCGATAATTGCAGCCGCGCTCGTGGTCGCCGCGGTGATCGTCGGTCTGGGGCTTCGTGCGGTTGCTTCGGAGATAGACGACTTCAGCAGGATCGGCATCTACCAAGTGGAGCTCGTCAACCAATAGCGAGGGGTTGATTTCGCGGTCTGCCGGGCATATTGTCCCGGTAGCCGCCGGCCCCGCAGCCGGTCCACCTCGTTTCTGAGGGGTGGTTGACGGCGGCATTGGCGTGCGCCTATACTGCCTCTCTGCTGTGTCCAGCCCCCGATCGTTCGATTCGCCTTGTCGCGCGGCTAAGAACCGCCCAATGCGAGCCGGTCGAGGCAGGTCGAGAAGGGTTTAACGGGGCCCCTTCTTGACCCGATTCTCAGACCCCACGAAGGCAACTACAGGAGGCACGTTTGTCGTCTAACGCGCTGCGCGAACGCCGTTCTTTTGCCAAGCTCCAGGAGGTCCACCCGCTCCCCAACCTCATCTCAGTCCAGAAGGAATCGTTCGATTGGTTCCTCGAGGTGGGCCTGGGCGAGACGCTGAAGGACATCTCCCCGATCGAGGACTTCACCGGGAACCTGGCCCTGCAATTCCTCAGCCACCGGTTCGAAGATCCCAAGTTCGACGAGGACGACTGCAAAGAGAAGGACATGACCTTCTCCAAGCCTCTGTTCGTCACCGCCGCCTTCATCAACAAAGAGACGGGCGAGATCAAGGAGCAGACCGTCTTCATGGGGGACTTCCCGATGATGACGGCCAAGGGAACCTTCATCATCAACGGCACCGAGCGCGTTGTGGTGTCGCAGCTCGTGCGGTCACCGGGCGTCTACTTCGATCGTTCGATCGATAAGGCCTCGGACAAGGACATCTTCGCGTGCAAGGTCATCCCCGCCCGCGGCGCGTGGCTCGAGTTCGAGACCGACAAGAAGGACATGGTCGGGGTCCGCGTCGACCGCAAACGCCGCCAGAACGTCACCGTTCTGCTGAAGGCGCTTGGCTACGGTGGCGATGACGACATCCTCAAGCTGTTCGACGGTGCGGAGTCCATCGCGCTCACCCTCGAGAAGGACGCGATCCAGACCGAGGAAGACGCCCTCATGGACATCTACCGGAAGCTCCGTCCGGGTGAACCGCCGACGGTGGAAAGCGCCCGGGCTCTGCTGGACAACCTCTTCTTCAACCCCAAGCGCTACGACCTCGCTCGGGTCGGCCGCTACAAGGTCAACAAGAAGCTTGGCTTCAAGTCGGACGAGAAGACGATCCAGGAGTATGGCTCCGTCCTGCGCAAGGACGACATCCTGGCGACGATCAAGTACCTGGTCGAGCTCCACGCGGGGAACCCCGACTACGAGACCGACGACATCGACCACTTCGGCAACCGCCGGATCCGTCCCGTTGGAGAGCTGATCCAGAACCAGATCAGGGTCGGGCTGTCCCGGATGGAGCGCGTCGTGCGGGAGCGGATGACGACCCAGGACGTCGAGGCGATCACTCCTCAGACGCTGATCAACATCCGCCCGGTCGTGGCGTCGATCAAGGAGTTCTTCGGCTCAAGCCAGCTTAGCCAGTTCATGGACCAGACCAACCCGCTGGCGGGCCTGACGCACAAGCGCCGTCTGTCGGCCCTCGGTCCCGGTGGTCTGTCGCGCGAGCGCGCCGGCTTCGAGGTGCGAGACGTGCACTCCAGCCACTACGGGCGCATGTGCCCGATCGAGACGCCCGAGGGACCGAACATCGGTCTGATCGGCTCGCTGTCGACCTACGCGCGCCTCAACCGCTACGGCTTCATCGAGACCCCCTACCGGATCGTGAAGGACGGAAAGGTCTCGAACAAGATCGAGTACCTGACCGCGGATGAAGAGGGGCGGGCTGTGATCGCCCAGGCGAACGCCGTGTTGAACGACGACGGCACCTTCGGCGAGGACAAGGTCCTGGTCCGTGGGCGTCACAACGAGGTCGAGTACGTCGACCCGTCCGAGGTCGACTTCATGGACGTCTCGCCGAAGCAGATCGTGTCGGTCTCCACCGCTTGCATCCCGTTCCTCGAGCACGACGACGCCAACCGCGCGCTGATGGGGGCGAACATGCAGCGCCAAGCGGTTCCGTTGCTGCGTCCACAGGCGCCGATCGTGGGAACCGGGCTCGAGCGCCGCGCCGCGGTCGACGCCGGTGACGTGATCGTCGCCGACTTCAACGGCACGGTCGAGGAGGTCACCGCGGAGCGGATCGTGCTGGCGCCCACCGGCAGCGGTGCGGGCGAGCGCAAGGTCTACAAGCTCGACAAGTTCCGCCGCAGCAATCAGTCCACCTGCATCAACCAGCGCCCGGTTGTGACCGAGGGCCAGAAGGTCAAGAAGGGCGACATCCTGGCCGACGGCCCCTCGACGGACAAGGGCGAGCTTGCGCTCGGCGCGAACCTGCTGGTCGCCTTCATGTCATGGGAGGGCTACAACTTCGAGGACGCCATCATCCTGTCCGAGCGCCTCGTGAAGGACGACATCCTCACCTCGATCCACATCGAGGAGCACGAGGTCGATGCTCGCGACACGAAGCTGGGCGCCGAGGAGATCACGCGGGATATCCCGAACGTCTCCGAGGACGTGCTGGCCGACCTCGACGAGCGCGGCATCATCCGCATCGGCGCAGACGTCGGCCCCGGCGACGTCCTGGTCGGAAAGGTCACTCCCAAGGGAGAGACCGAGCTCACTCCGGAGGAGCGCCTGCTGCGCGCGATCTTCGGCGAGAAGGCCCGGGAGGTGCGCGACACCTCGCTGAAGATGCCCCACGGCGAGACCGGCAAGGTCATCGGCGTCCGTGAGTTCAGCCGCGACAACGGCGACGAGCTCCCGCCGGGCGTCAACGAGCTGGTGCGCGTCTTCGTTGCCCAGAAGCGCAAGATCTCCGAGGGCGACAAGCTCGCCGGACGCCACGGCAACAAGGGCGTCATCTCGAAGATCCTTCCGGAGCAGGACATGCCGTTCCTCGCCGACGGGACACCGGTCGACATCATCTTGAACCCGCTGGGAGTCCCGTCGCGGATGAACCTGGGCCAGGTGCTGGAGACACACCTGGGCTGGGTAGCCAAGCAGCGGTGGGAGGAAGAGCTCGCCGAGCCGGCGCCCGCGGGCGCATGGCGCAAGACGGAGGCGACGCACGTCGAGACGCCGGTGTTCGACGGTGCCCAGGAAGACGAGCTGCTGGCGGCGATGCGCACGACGGCTTCCAAGCCGAGCGAGTACGCGCTCGTGAATGAGATCGGCAAGGCGCAGCTGTACGACGGTCGCTCGGGCGAGCCGTACGACGGGCTCATCACGGTCGGCTTCAAGTACATCCTGAAGCTCAGCCACCTGGTCGACGACAAGATCCACGCTCGCTCAACCGGCCCTTACTCGATGATCACGCAGCAGCCTCTGGGCGGAAAGGCGCAGTTCGGCGGGCAGCGCTTCGGCGAGATGGAGGTGTGGGCGCTCGAGGCATACGGCGCCGCCTACTGCCTGCAGGAGCTGCTGACGATCAAGTCCGACGACGTGCTCGGCCGCGTGAAGGTCTACGAGGCGATCGTCAAGGGCGAGAACATCCCCGAACCGGGCATCCCCGAGTCCTTCAAGGTGTTGATCAAAGAGATGCAATCCCTCTGTCTGAACGTCGAGGTGCTGTCGGCGGAGGGCGAGGAGATCGAGATGAAAGAGATCGACGAAGACATCTTCCGCACCGCGGAGGAGCTGGGAATCGATCTGTCCCGTCGTGAGCCGTCATCGGTCGAGGAGGTTTAACCACTTTGTTAGACGTCAACTACTTCGACGAGCTGCGGATCGGTCTCGCTACCGGAGACCAGATCCGAGCGTGGTCGAACGGCGAGGTAAAGAAGCCGGAGACCATCAACTACCGGACCCTGAAGCCGGAGAAGGATGGCCTCTTCTGCGAGAAGATCTTTGGCCCCACGAAGGACTGGGAGTGCTACTGCGGTAAGTACAAGCGCGTTCGCTTCAAGGGCATCATCTGCGAGCGGTGTGGCGTCGAGGTCACGCGGGCGAAGGTCCGTCGCGAGCGCATGGGTCACATCGAGCTCGCGGCCCCCGTAACGCACATCTGGTACTTCAAGGGCGTTCCGTCCCGCCTCGGTTACCTCCTCGACATCGCTCCGAAGGAGCTCGAGAAGGTCATCTACTTCGCGGCGTCGATCGTCACGGACGTCAACGACGACAAGCGGCACAAGGACCTGCCGCGTCTCGAAGAAGAGGTCGGCAAGGAGATCGCCAAGATCGAGGGCGACCGCGACCGCCGCCTCGAGGAGATCCTGAAGGAGACCGAGGGCCGTCTCGAAGAGATGGAGGCGCGCAAGGCGCGTTCTTCCGAGAAGACCGCGGCGAAGAACCAGTCCGAGCGTCAGCAGAAAGAGGTCCGGGACCGCGCGGACCGGAACATCGGTCTCGTCCAGGCCACGCTCGACAAGTTCCGCGACCTGCAGCCCAAGGAGATCGTCGAAGACGAGGTCCTGTGGCGCGAGCTGAAGGATCGTTACGGCGACTACTTCAAGGGCGGCATGGGCGCGGAGTCGATCAAGGACCTGCTCGCGTCCCTCGACCTCGACACCGAGGCCGAGGAGCTGCGCGACCTCATCAAGACCGGTAAGGGCCAGAAGCGCCAGCGTGCGATCAAGCGTCTGAAGGTGGTCGCGCCGTTCACCGACGTGAACAAGAAGAACTCGCCGCTCGGCATGGTGCTGGACTGCGTCCCCGTGATCCCGCCCGACCTCCGCCCGATGGTGCAGCTGGACGGTGGCCGCTTCGCTACCTCCGACCTGAACGACCTCTACCGCCGCGTCATCAACCGCAATAACAGGTTGAAGAGGCTCCTGGACCTCGGCGCCCCCGAGATCATCGTGAACAACGAGAAGCGCATGCTTCAGGAGGCGGTCGACGCTCTGTTCGACAACGGCCGTCGCGGCCGCCCGGTCACCGGACCGGGGAACCGTCCGCTGAAGTCGCTCTCGGACATGCTCAAGGGCAAGCAGGGCCGCTTCCGTCAGAACCTGCTCGGCAAGCGCGTGGACTACTCCGGTCGTTCCGTGATCGTGTCGGGGCCCACCCTGAAGCTCCACCAGTGCGGCCTGCCGAAGCAGATGGCGCTCGAGCTCTTCAAGCCGTTCGTCATGAAGCGACTGGTGGACCTCGGTCACGCGCAGAACATCAAGAGCGCCAAGCGGATGGTCGAGCGCAGCCGCGCCCACGTGTGGGACGTGCTCGAGGAGATCATCCACGAGCACCCCGTGCTGCTCAACCGCGCTCCGACGCTTCACCGTCTCGGCATCCAGGCGTTCGAGCCGGTGTTGGTCGAGGGTAAGGCGATCCAGATCCACCCGTTGGTGTGTGTGGCCTTCAACGCCGACTTCGACGGGGACCAGATGGCCGTTCACGTGCCGCTTTCATCCGAGGCGCAGGCGGAGGCGCGGCTACTGATGCTCTCGGCGCACAACGTGCTGTCGCCCGCGAACGGCGACCCGATCGTCGCGCCGACCCAGGACATCATCCTCGGCGTCTACTACCTGACGGTCGACCGTGAGGGCGAGCAGGGTGAGGGCAAGGTCTTCTCGTCCGCCGAGGAGGTCTACAAGGCCTACGACGCGAAGGTGATCGGCATCCACGCCCCGGTGAAGGTGAGAGGCCTCAAGCGCTTCGAGGACGAGCCGGCCGAGGAGTTCGACGCGAACCCCAAGCGCATCAAGGAGACCACCGTGGGGCGCGTCATCTTCAACGAGGCCTTCCCGGAGAACTTCCCCTTCCAGAACACGGTGTTCCGCAAGAAGGAGCTGTCGGCGCTGATCGACCGGATCGCGCGCACCTACGACAAGAAGGAGCTGTCGGAGACCCTCGATGCTCTGAAGAACACCGGTTTCCGCTACGCCTCCAAGGCCGGTGTGACCGTCGGTCTGGAGGACGTCACGACGCCCGCCAAGAAGCCGGAGATCATCGCCACGCACGAGAAGATGGCAGACAAGATCGAGAGCCAGTACCGCAAGGGGATCATCACCGACGACGAGCGTCGCCAAGAGCTGATCGAGGTCTGGACCGAGGCGTCCGAGCAGGTGAAGGACGAGATGGAGAAGTCCTTCGAGGCCGACGTCTTGAATCCCATCTGGATGATGGCCCACTCGGGAGCTCGAGGAAACATCATGCAGATCCGTCAGATCGCGGGTATGCGAGGCCTCGTCGCGAACCCGCGCGGCGAGATCATCCCGCGGCCCATCCGCTCCAACTTCCGCGAGGGATTGACGGTTCTCGAGTACTTCATCTCCACCCACGGCGCCCGTAAGGGTCTGGCCGACACCGCCCTCCGCACCGCAGACTCGGGGTATCTGACCCGGCGGCTCGTGGACGTCAGCCAGGAGGTCATCGTCCGCCAGGACGACTGTGGCACCGACCGCGGGATCACGCTCGACGTGCAGGCGGAGCGCGCTCACCTCAAGCAGAAGCTGATCCACCGCGTACTGCTGGAGGACGCGACGGCACCGGATGGCTCCACGGTCGCCGCGGCCGGCACCGAGGTGGCCGCGGCTCTGGCGAGCGAGATCGCCGAGGGCGGCGTCCAGAAAGTCGTCGTCCGCTCCGTCTTGACGTGTGAGGCCAAGTACGGCGTGTGCCAGAAGTGCTACGGGGTTTCGCTGGCGACCGGTCGGCTGGTCGAGATGGGCGAGGCCGTCGGCATCGTGGCCGCGCAGTCGATCGGCGAGCCCGGAACGCAGCTGACGATGCGTACCTTCCACACCGGCGGCGTGCGTTTCAGGGGCGGCTCGGACATCACGAGTGGTCTGCCGAGGGTCGTCGAGCTGTTCGAGGCTCGCACGCCGAAGGTCAAGACCGAGATCGCCCGGGCGTCGGGTCGGATCCAGATGCACGAGGACGAGCGCACTCGCTCGATCGAGTTGATCCCCGACGACGGGAGCGAGCCGATCACCTACAAGATCGGCCGTTACGACGACGTGCTGGTGAAGGACGGCCAGACGGTGAACGTCGGGGACTCGCTGACCGAGGGCTCGAGGGACCCCGATGAGGTGCTTGAGGTCATGGGTACCCGCGATGTGCAGCTGTACTTGGTGAACGAGGTCCAGCGGGTCTACCGCAACCAGGGTGTCCCGATCCACGACAAGCACATCGAGCTGATCGTTCGCCAGATGCTGCGCAAGGTGAACGTGATCGAGCCCGGCGACACGGAGTTCCTCCCGGGCCAGCTGGTCGACGCGAAGACCTTCTCGGATGCGAACGAGGCAGTGGTCTCGGGCGGCGGCGAAGCCGCAACGGCTCGTCCCATCCTGATGGGCATCACCAAGGCCTCGCTTGCCACCGAGTCCTGGCTGTCGGCGGCGTCCTTCCAGGAGACCACCAGGGTGCTGACGGAAGCGGCGATCAACGCGAAGTCCGACCCGCTGTTGGGCCTGAAGGAGAACGTCATCATCGGCAAGCTGATCCCAGCCGGCACCGGGATGAGCCGCTACCGCTCGATCCGGGTCGTGACGACCGGCGAGGGTGCGATGTCGGACGACGAGGCGAGGGCGATGTTCGGTCTTCCGCCCCGGGAGCAGTCCGACGACGACATGGCTTCCTTCATCGGCCTGTCGGCGGTGCCTTCGGGCGACGGCGACGAAGAGGTGAACGTGGCAGAGGAGGCGACCTCGGCCGCCGAGTAGTCACGGTCGGCGAAGCCGACCGTTCGTGCTGCGAGATCCTCGGCTCACGCCGAGTTTCTCGGAGTAGTCCGGGTCGGCTAACCGCCGACCATTCGTGCTGCCAGGTCCCTGGCTGTCGCCAGGGCCCCGGGAGTAGTCCGGGTCGGCTAACCGCCGACCATTCGTGCTGCCAGGTCCCTGGCTGTCGCCAGGGCCCCGGGAGTAACAACGACAAGCGCTAGAAGAGGCCCCCGGGAGACCGGGGGCCTCTTTCTTTCACGGCCGTCGCATTTCGGAGCAGCGAAGCGCGAGGCTGGGGCGTCATGAACGAAACGGCTAAGAACATCAGGAGGGAAACGATGAGCGGAGGGCGGGGGCTACTCAGCCTCGTCTCGGTTGTGGTGGCGGCAACCTCCCTGACCCTGACGCCGGCGGCAGCGCAAACGCCGACGTGCTTCGGGCGCGAAGCGACGATCGTGGGCGCCGGCTACGTCAGGGGAACCCCGGGTGACGACGTCATCGTGACCACCAACGGCGGGAACCTCGTGGACCGGATCAACGGGCGGGGCGGGGACGATCGCATCTGCTCCGGCGACGGCAAGGACTTCGTGCGCGGGGCGGCGGGTAATGACCGCATCCGAACCGGCGGACGCCGCGATGACATTCACGGCGGGCGCGGTAAGGACGTCATCTTCACCGAGCGTTCAGAGGATTGGATCAAGGGCGGTCCAGGCGGGGACCGGATCGACGGCGGTCTCGACAGCGACACGATCGAGTCCGATGACGGCAACGACGTCGTGGACGGCGGCTCAGGGCACGACATGATCCTGGCGAATCCGGGCGACGACTCCTTCGAGGGGGGAGACGGTGCCGATTCGCTCTGGTACCAGAAGAGATGGGAGAACTATGACTACGACGCCGGCTCCGTCACGGTCGATCTAGAGGCTGGTACCGCGGCCACCCCCGACGGCGACGACCGCGTGTCGGGGTTCGAGACCGTTGCGGGCACAGAGGGCGACGACAGACTGCTCGGGTCCGCCCTGTCAGAACGTCTGCTTGGCTACGCGGGTGCGGACACGATCAGGGCTCGTGGGGGCGACGACGTGTTGGTCGGGGACGAAGAATCGGACAAGGTTGGGAGCGATGTGCTCGACGGCGGCGACGGGGTGGACATCGTCGACTACGCGGGGGCATACGAGTTCGGAGTCACGGTCGATCTGGCAGAGGGAACGTCGACCGGGCAGGGAACCGACGCCTTGGTGGGGATCGAGAACGTCGGCGGCACGACGCGAGCCGACACGATCAGGGGAGACGACGGGGCGAACCTCCTTGATGGCGAGGGCGGTGACGATGTCATCGACGGTCGTGGAGGTGACGATGTCCTCCTCGGCGGTACGTCCGACGATCAGCTGGACGGAGGCGCCGGGGTAGATAGTGCCGATGGTGGCGACGGGATCGATTCCTGTCAGAACGCCGAGACCGTCACCGCCTGCGAGCAGCCTTAGCACGCACGGGTCAGGGGGTTTGACCGCCTAGTACCCGTGTCGTATCCTTGCCCGTCGCGCCCCTGAGGGGGCGCCATCCGCGCCGCCGGACGGTGCGGAACCCTAGCAACAGCCCGAGCTCGGTGAGCTTCGGCAGGCCCGGTTGCCCCGGGAACCGTCGGAGTCGGGGTACATCGCTGAGCGACGAGTCGTCTGGAGGACAAACCGGCCTACGCCGGCTCCTATCTCCGGGCTAGACCGTGAAAATGCGCCGATCTCGGCGTGCATAGAGGTGAGGTGCGCCTGCCCACAGGCAGGCGAAGCGGAATGCCGGGCGCGAGCCTGGCTCGAGAACGAAGGAGCTGTCTAGGTGCCGACCATCCAGCAGTTGGTCCGCCAGGGACGTGAGTCCAAGCGCGAGAAGTCGAAGTCGCCCGCCCTCAAGGGTTCGCCACAGCGACGGGGCGTCTGCACGCGCGTCTACACCACGACGCCTAAGAAGCCGAACTCGGCCCTTCGGAAAGTTGCCCGCGTACGCCTCACCTCCGGCATCGAGATCACCGCATACATCCCTGGGATCGGTCACAACCTGCAGGAGCACTCGATCGTGCTCGTCCGCGGGGGCCGAGTGAAGGACCTCCCGGGCGTCCGCTACAAGATCATCCGGGCAGCTCTGGACACCGCCGGCGTCCGCGACCGCGTCCAGTCGCGCTCGAAGTACGGCGCGAAGAAGGCAGGGGGTTGATAACCGATGCCTAGAAAAGGCCCGGCTCCTCGCCGGGAGCTCCTTCCCGACCCGATCTACCAGTCGCTGCTGGTGACGCAGATCCAGAACCGTCTCATGACCAGGGGCAAGCGGAGCCTGGCGGAGGGCATCGTCTACGACGCGCTGAAGAAGGTCGGCGACAAGACCGGCAAGGACCCACTTCCGCTCCTCAAGAAGGCGGTGGACAACATCAAGCCGCTGCTAGAGGTCAAGTCGCGTCGCGTCGGCGGTGCTACCTACCAGGTGCCGGTGGAGGTTCAAGGTCGCCGAGGTACCACGCTCGCGATCCGCTGGTTGGTGACGTTCTCGCGCAAGCGCAGGGAGCGCAGCATGGCCGACCGCCTCGCCGGCGAGATCCTCGACGCTTCGGGCGGCGCCGGCTCCGCGGTCAAGCGCCGTGAAGACATGCACAAGATGGCCGAAGCGAACAAGGCGTTCGCTCATTACCGCTGGTAGGGGACAGATAACAGATGGCTGAAGCAGCACAGAAACAACAAGACAAGGGGCCACAGCTCCGCGAGGTAAAGGGCGGCGCGACCCACATCCGCGAGTACCCGTTGAGCCATACCCGCAACATCGGGATCATGGCCCACATCGACGCGGGCAAGACAACGACGACGGAGCGCATCCTCTATTACACGGGCAAGACCTACAAGATCGGTGAGGTCCACGAAGGTGCTGCGGTCATGGACTGGATGGTCCAGGAGCAGGAGCGCGGGATCACGATCACGTCCGCCGCGACGACCGCCCACTGGAAGGGCTATTGGATCAACATCATCGACACGCCGGGCCACGTCGACTTCACCGTCGAGGTCGAGCGCTCACTCCGCGTTCTGGACGGCGCCGTAGCAGTCTTCGACGCGGTGGCCGGCGTCGAGCCGCAGTCCGAGACGGTTTGGCGCCAGGCCGACCGGTACAACGTGCCGCGCATCTGCTTCGTGAACAAGATGGACCGCACGGGCGCCGACTTCTACCGGACCGTCGGCATGATCGAGGACCGCCTCAACGGGACGCCCGTCGTGATCCAGCTTCCGATCGGCTCCGAGGACAACTTCCACGGCGTCGTCGATCTCGTCACGATGGTGGCGCACTACTGGCCCGACGAGGGCCACGGCGAGCAGTGGGAAGACCGTCCCATCGCCCAGGACATGCAGGCCGATGCGGACAAGTACCGCCACGACCTGATCGAGGCGCTCGCCGACCACGACGAGGAGCTCATGGAGCTCTACGTCGCGGAGGAGGATCCGAGCGTCGAGCAGCTACGCAAGGCCCTGCGGCGCGCGACGGTGGCGGGCGAGATCACCCCGGTGCTGTGTGGAACGGCTTTCAAGAACAAGGGCGTGCAGCCGCTGCTCGACGCGGTCACCTGGTACCTGCCGAGCCCGCTCGACGTGCCCCCCATGCAGGCCACGCGACCGGGCACCGGCGAGATGGTCGAGCGGAAGCCGGACGACATGGCGCCGTTCTCCGCCCTCGCCTTCAAGATCATGAGCGACCCCTTTGTCGGGCGCCTCACCTACCTACGCGTCTACTCCGGAACCCTGAAGAGCGGCGAGAGCATCCTCAATGCGTTGCGCGATCGCAAAGAACGCATCGGCCGCATCCTCCAGATGCACGCGAACCACAGGGAGGACAAGGACGCGGTCTTCGCGGGCGACATCGTGGCCGTCGTCGGGCTGAAGAACACCCTTACGGGCGACACCTTGTGCGACCCGAAGGATCCGGTGCTGCTCGAAGAGATGGTCTTCCCGACCCCGGTGATCGACGTCGCGATCGAGCCGAAGTCGAAGCCCGACTCCGACAAGCTCGGCAACGCGTTGCAGAGGCTCGCGGAGGAGGACCCCACCTTCCGCGTCCACACCGACGAGGAGACGGGCCAGACGATCATCTCGGGGATGGGGGAGCTCCACCTCGACGTGTTGGTCGACCGGCTCATCCGTGAGTTCAAGGTGGGCGCCAACGTCGGCAAGCCGCAGGTCGCCTACCGCGAGACGATCAAGAACCCCGTCGAGAAGGTCCAGGTCAAGTATCAGAAGCAGACCGGCGGCAAAGGCCAGTACGCCGACTGCGTCATCGCCATCGAGCCGACGGGCCCCGGCGGCGGTTATGAGTTCGTCAACAAGATCACCGGTGGGCGCATCCCCTCGGAGTACATCCCGGCGGTCGACCAGGGCGTTCAGGAGGCGATGTCTTCGGGCGTCATGGCCGGGTATCCCGTCGTCGACGTGCGGGTCACCTTGATCGACGGCTCGTACCACGACGTGGACTCGTCCGAGATGGCCTTCAAGATCTGCGGCTCCATGGTTTTCAAAGAGGCCGCGAAGAAGGCGAAGCCGGCGCTGTTGGAGCCCGTCTTCGACATCGAGGTCGTCACGCCCGAGGAGTTCATGGGCGACGTCATCGGCGACATATCGAGCCGCCGCGGCCGCGTCGAGGCGATGGACCAGCGCGGATCGGATCGGATCGTGAAGGCGCAGGTTCCGCTGTCCGAGATGTTCGGCTACGTGACTGAGCTTCGCAGCCGCACGCAGGGTCGCGCCAGCTCGTCGATGCAGTTCAACTCGTACCAGGAAGTACCGCAGTCCATCGCTGAAGAAGTCGTAGCTCAGGTCCGTGGCGAACCGGCAGGTAAGTAGGAGGAGAGAAGGCCATGTCTAAGCAGAAGTTCGAGCGCACGAAGCCTCACGTAAACATCGGCACGATGGGTCACATCGACCACGGCAAGACGACCCTCACCGCCGCCATCACCAAGGTGCTGTCGGAGAACAACCCGAACGTGCAGGCCATGGCCTTCGACCAGATCGACAAGGCTCCGGAGGAGAAGGAGCGAGGTATCACCATCGCCATCGCTCACGTCGAGTACGAGACCGACAACCGTCACTACGCCCACGTCGACATGCCCGGCCATGCCGACTACATCAAGAACATGATCACGGGTGCCGCCCAGATCGACGGCGCCATCCTCGTGGTCTCGGCGGCGGACGGGCCGATGCCGCAGACGCGTGAGCACGTGCTGCTCGCCCGTCAGGTCAACGTCCCGTACATCGTGGTTGCGTTGAACAAGGCCGACATGGTCGACGACGAGGAGCTCCTGGACCTCGTCGAGCTCGAGGTGCGCGAGCTCCTGACCGAGTACGAGTACCCCGGCGACGACACCCCGGTCACCCGGGTATCGGCGCTGAAGGCGCTCGACGGCGACGCCGAGGCCGCAGCTCAGGTTCTCGAGCTGATGAAGACAGTTGACGAGTACATCCCCGAGCCGGAGCGTGACACCGACAAGCCGTTCCTCATGCCGATCGAGGACGTGTTCACGATCACCGGTCGTGGAACCGTCGTCACCGGCCGTGTCGAGCAGGGCCAGCTGAAGGTAGGCGAGGAGATCGAGATCGTCGGCATCGAGGAGAAGACCTCGAAGACCGTCGTGACGGGCATCGAGATGTTCCGCAAGATGCTCGATGAGGCGCAGGCCGGAGACAACGCCGGGATCCTTCTGCGTGGAACGAAGAAGGACGAGGTGCAGCGTGGTCAGGTCCTTGCGAAGCCCGGCTCGGTGACGCCGCACACGAAGTTCAACTCGCAGGTCTACATCCTGAGCAAGGACGAGGGCGGCCGCCACACGCCGTTCTTCAACAACTACCGCCCGCAGTTCTACTTCCGGACCACCGACGTGACCGGCTCGATCAAGCTCCCGGATGGCACGGAGATGGTGATGCCCGGAGACAACACCGAGATGGAAGTCCAGCTCATCCAGCCGATCGCGATGGACGAAGGTCTCCGGTTCGCCATCCGCGAGGGTGGCCGCACCGTCGGCGCGGGTCGCGTCACGAAGATCATCGAGTAACTCACAGCATCTAGAGAAAGACACCAAACATGGCGAACGGGATGAAGATCAGGATCAGGCTGAAGGCGTATGACCACGAGGTCATCGACCAGTCGGCGAAGAAGATCGTCGAGACGGTGACCCGTACCGGCGCCAGCGTGAACGGCCCGATCCCTCTTCCGACCGAACGTTCGGTCTACACGGTCATCCGTTCGCCGCACAAGGACAAGGACTCGCGCGAGCACTTCGAGATGCGCACACACAAGAGGTTGCTCGACATCGTGAATCCGACGCCCAAGACGGTCGACTCGCTCCAGCGTCTCGATCTGCCGGCCGGCGTCGACATCGAGCTCAAGCTCTAGGAAGAAGGCTTACGTAGATGGCAACGGAGACGAAAGGGATCCTCGGTCGCAAGATCGGGATGACTCAGGTCTTCGACGACGCCGGTCGCGCTGTTCCGGTGACGGTCGTCGAGGCCGGGCCCTGTCGCGTCGCGCAGATCAAGCGTCCCGACACCGACGGTTACTCCGCGATCCAGCTTGCCTTCGGGACGCCCAGGAAGACGAACAAGCCGATGGCGGGCCATCTCGGCAAGGCGAACATCGACGCCGCGCGGCATCTCGTCGAGCTGAGGCTCGATGACATGGCGGGCTACGAGCTCGGTACGGAGATCAAGGCGGACGTGTTCGAGGCGGGCGAGAACGTCGATGTGATCGGCGTGACCAAAGGCAAGGGGTTCGCCGGCGGGATGAAACGCCACAACTTCCACGGACAGTCGGCGACCCACGGAACGCAGGCGAAGCACCGTTCGCCGGGGTCGATCGGCCAGGCCTCCACCCCGTCGCGCGTGTTCAAGGGGACGCGCATGGCGGGGCAGATGGGACACCGCAGGGTCACGACGCTGAACCTGAAGGTGATCAAGGCCGACGCAGATCGGAACCTGCTTCTCATCCGCGGCGCGGTCCCCGGGCCGCGCGGGTCGCTGGTGATGGTCCGCTCCGCGGTCCGCCTGCGTCAGCGCAACGAGAGGAGGGGCTAGTGGCCAAGCTCCAAGCCACCGTCATCGACGCGACCGGCGCCTCTACCGGGACCCGGGATCTGCCCGAGGAGATCTTCGGCGGTGCCGTGAACGTCCCCCTGATGCACCAGGTGGTGACCGCGCAGCTCGCCGAGGCGCGCTCGGGCACGGCATCCACCAAGACACGGTCGGAAGTGCGAGGCGGAGGAAAGAAGCCGTGGCGTCAGAAGGGAACCGGCCGCGCCCGTCACGGGTCCACCCGGAGCCCGATCTGGTCCGGCGGTGGTGTGGTCTTCGGCCCGAAGCCGCGCAGCTACTCGGTGAAGGTCAACAAGAAGATGCGTGCCGCTGCGCTGCGCAGCGCGCTTGCCGACAAGGCGAACGCGGGTCAGATATGGATCCTGGACGGCTTCACCGACGCCAAGACGAAGGCTGCCGCCGCGGCGCTGAAGGCGGCCGGCATCGGCGGCCGTGTCCTCCTCGTGCTCGATCCCGAAGACGAGGGGGCCGTAACCGTCGATAGAGCCTTCCGGAACCTCAACAATGCGGCTTTCTCGCTCGTCGGCTCGGTTGGCACCTACGACGTGCTGGTGGCGGAGTCGGTCATCTTCACGGGGTCTTCCTTCGAACGCTTCACGAACAAGACGAAGGAGGGAGCGGCGTGAGCACCAAGGGCGACCCGCGCGATGTGATCCTGGCTCCGGTGGTGAGTGAGAAGTCGTACTCGCTGCTGGACCAGAACGCCTACACCTTCTACGTCCACCCCGACGCGAACAAGGTCGAGATCCGTCAAGCGGTGGAGACGATCTGGGGCGTCAAGGTGATCAACGTCAACACCGTGAATCGCAAGGGCAAGACGAAGCGGTTCCGTTACACGCAGGGGAAGCGACCTGATTCGAAGCGCGCCGTGGTGAAGCTTCGGGCGGGCGACAAGATCGAGATCTTCGAGCAGCAGGGCTAGGGGCAGAGACATGGCGATACGTAAAGCGAAGCCGACCTCACCAGGGCGACGGTTCCAGTCGATCTCCGACTTCTCGGAGCTCACGCGCACCGAGCCCGAGAAGACGCTCGTCGAGCCGAAGCCCAAGAAGGCCGGGCGTAACAACAACGGCCGGATAACGACGCGCCACCAAGGCGGCGGCAACAAGACCCGCTACCGCGTTATCGACTTCAAGCGCAACAAGGACGGCGTTCCCGCGAAGGTTGCGCACGTCGAGTACGACCCGAATCGCAACGCGCGTATCGCTCTCTTGCACTACAAGGATGGTGAGAAGCGCTACATCCTCATGCCGAACCGCGTGAAGGTCGGCGACGTCGTGCAGTCTGGCCCCAGCGCGGATATCCGTCCCGGCAACGCTCTGCCTCTCAGGAACATCCCGGTGGGAACCGTGGTTCACAACGTCGAGCTGAAGCCTGGAGCGGGCGGCAAGATGGCGCGCTCGGCTGGCTCTTCCGTGCAGCTGATCGCCAAAGAGGGGGCTCGAGCAACGCTTCGTCTGCCATCCGGCGAGATGCGGATGGTTCAGATCGAGTGCCGCGCCACCGTCGGCGAGGTGGGCAACGCCGAGGCCGAGCTGATATCTGTCGGCAAGGCCGGCCGAGCGCGCTGGAAGAACAAGAGACCGTCGGTCCGGGGCGTTGCGATGAACCCGGTGGACCACCCCCTTGGAGGTGGCGAGGGCAAGTCGTCGGGTGGACGTCACCCGGTGTCCCCATGGGGGCAGCCGGAGGGGCGCACCCGCAAGAAGAAGGCGTCGGACCAGATGATCGTCCGCCGTCGCCGCACCAAGAAGAGAGGTCGGTAGTGCCTAGATCCTTAAAGAAGGGACCATTCGTCGACGACCACTTGATGATCAAGGTCGTCGAGATGAACAAGCGCAACGACAAGCGCGTCATCAAGACGTGGTCGCGTCGCTCCACCGTGACACCGGAGATGGTCGGCCACACGATCGCGGTGCACGACGGGCGCAAGCACGTGCCGGTGTACGTGACGGAGTCGATGGTCGGGCACAAGCTCGGCGAGTTCGCTCCGACCCGCGCCTTCCGCACCCATGGTGGGTCCGCCGAACGCACCACGAGGGCGAAGTGATGGCGCGCCGTATCGCTGCAGATGCACAAGAGGCGATCGCCACCGCGCGGTTCATACGCATGTCGCCGACGAAAGCGCGCCAGGTCGTCGATCTGATCCGCGGCCGTCACGTGGAAGACGCTCGCCGGGTCCTGAAGTTCACCCCGAGGGGCGCCTCGCCCGTCGTCGGGAAGGTCCTGGAGTCGGCGATCGCGAACGCCGAGCACAACCGCGGGCTGCCGGGTGACGAGCTGGTCGTGGCGCGGGCATGGGTGGACGAGGGGCCGACGTTGAAGCGCTTCCGCCCGCGCGCACAAGGTCGTGCGACCAGGATCCGCAAGCGCACCTGTCACATCTCGGTCGTGGTGGGGCGTCCGGACGAGGTTCTGTTGTCCGAGCGGCCGGCGACGAAGCAGACCGTTCGGCGGGTGCGGAAGGACACGGCGGGGAAGCCGGAGGCTCGTTCTTCTGCGAAGCCTTCCAGCGAGGCGACCGAAGCCTCTCCGGCCAAGACGACCAGGAAGAAGACCACCAGAAAGACGACCAAAGCCAAGAAAAAGACCGAAGGGGACAGCTGATGGGTCAGAAGGTTCATCCTTACGGCTTCCGCCTCGGTATCCACACCGACTGGAAGTCGCGTTGGTTCACCGAGAAGCAGTACCGCGATTACCTCGAGGCCGACCTACGTATCCGCGAGTACCTGCTGGGTCAGCTGCCACACGCGGGCATCAGCCGTATCGACATCGAGCGCACGCGCGAGCGCGTCCGGATCGATGCCCACACGGCTCGGCCGGGCATCGTGATCGGTCGCCGGGGTTCCGAGGCCGAGCGCCTGCGCTCCAAGCTCGAAGAGATGGAGTCCAAGATCTACGGCAAACCCACCGACGTGCGGCTCAACATCATCGAGGTCAAGCAGCCAGAGCTAGATGCGCAGTTGATCGCTCAGGGCGTGGCGGAGCAGCTCGCGAGCCGCGTCTCGTTCCGCCGCGCGATGAAGAAGGCCGTCGGGACTGCCATGCGTCACGGCGCGAAGGGGATCCGCGTGCAGTGCTCCGGCCGCCTCGGTGGCGCGGAGATGAGCCGGACCGAGTGGTACATCGAGGGTCAGATGCCGCTGCACACGCTGCGGGCCGACATCGACTATGGCTTCTCGGAGGCAAAGACGACCTTCGGGCGTATCGGCGTCAAGGTGTGGATCTACCGCGGCCCCTTCCAGGACATCTACGCCTCCGCCCGCGATTCCGCTCGTCTTCGCCGTGAGGCAGCTTTGGCTGCGGGCGAGACCGTGGGCCGCGGTGCCGACGACCGGGCGCGCAAGGCGCGCACGACGAAGGCCGGTGCCACGTCGACGGCAGGCGCCGCTTCCTCTCCTTCGCCCGGCCAGAAGGAGGCCGGGGCAGCCAAGGGATCGGTCGCGACCGGCGCTGCCGTCAAGGGCAAGAAGCAGGGGGACGAGCTCGAGCGCGGCACGGCCCGGACCGAGGGCGGCGACGCCAGCACCCCCGCGGAGACGAGCCGCCCGAGCCCCACCCGCGACGCGACAGCCCCCGGCGGAACTGTCCCCGAGGCAGGTGGTAGCTGATGCTTCAGCCGAAGAAGGTCAAGCACCGCAAGCAGCAGCGCGGGCGGATGCGGGGCAAGGCGAAGGGCGGGACGACGGTCAACTTCGGCGACTACGGCCTGATGGCGGTAGAGCCCGGGTGGATAACCAACCGGCAGATCGAGGCCGCCCGTATCGCGATGACCCGTCACATCCGGCGCGGTGGGAAGGTATGGATCAACGTCTTCCCCGACAAGCCGTACACGAAGAAGCCGGCCGAGACCCGTCAGGGTTCCGGTAAGGGGAACCCCGAGGGGTGGGTCGCGGTCGTGAAGCCCGGGCGCGTCATGTTCGAGATCGCGGGCATCCCCGAGCCGCTCGCGAAGGAGGCGATCCGTCTCGCCGCCCACAAGCTTCCGATCAAGTGCCGGTTCGTGTCTCGCGAGCAACCGCTGGAGGTGCAGTGATGGCGAAGACCTCGGAGATCCGGGATCTGTCGGTTGATGAGCTTCAGACGAGGCTGGGTGAGGTCAAAGAAGAGCTCTTCAACCTTCGCTTCCAGAACGCAACCGGACAGTTGGACAACTACAAGCGTCTGGGCGAGCTGCGACGAGACGTAGCTCGGATAAAGACGGTCCTGCGCGAGCGGGAGCTGAGCGGAGACAGGGAACTGACATGAGCATGAGTGACATCGAGCAGACGAGAGGCAAGCGCAAGGGCGAGATCGGCCGCGTCGTGTCTGACGGTATGGACAAGACCGTGGTGGTCGAGGTCCGTGATGCCGCTTCGCACTCGACCTACAAGAAGATCGTTCGCCGCCACAAGAAGTTGAAGGCGCACGACGAGCGCAACGAGGCTCACGTGGGGGACACGGTTCGGATCGCGGAGACGCGCCCGCTCTCCAAGACCAAGCGCTGGCGCGTCGTCGAGATAGTGGAAAAAGCTGAATGATCCAGCAGGAGACAAGGTGCAGGGTGGCAGACAACACCGGCGCCCGCGAGGTCCTGGTCATCAAGGTGCTGGGCGGGTCCAGACGCCGCTACGCCGGCGTCGGAGACCTCGTCGTGTGCACGGTGAAGGACGCGATCCCGGGCGGCGCCGTGAAGAAGTCGGACGTGGTGAAGGCCGTGGTCGTCCGAACGGCGAAAGAGCGTCGCCGCGGCGACGGCTCCTACATCAAGTTCGACGACAACGCGGTGGTGATCGTGGACGGACAGATGCAGCCCCGCGGGACCCGCATCTTCGGCCCGGTTGCGCGTGAGCTACGAGACAAGCGATTCATGAAGATCGTGTCGCTCGCTCCGGAGGTGTTGTAGGTGCCAGGACTCATGATCAAGAAGGGTGACACCGTCCGTGTCATCGGCGGTAAGGACAAGGGCGCCGATGGGCGCGTACTCGAGGTCATCCCGAAGAAACGGCGCGTCATCGTCGAGGGGGTTAACACCGTCACGCGGCACGAGAAGATCCGGATGTCTCGCCGAGGCTCCCAAGAGGGCGGTATCCAGCACAAGGAGTCGGCGATCGACATCTCGAACGTGGCGCTTGTGTGCCCGACCGACGGTGCGGCTCGAGCGGGTTACCGGATGGAAGAAGGCGGCAGCAAGGTCCGCATCTGCAAGAAGTGTGGAACGGAGATCTAGATGGCGACGAGCACGTACAGGCCCAGGTTGAAGGAGCGCTACCAGCAGGAGCTGCTCCCGCGTCTCAAGGACGATCTCGGTGTGGCCAACGTGATGCAGGTCCCGAAGCCCGAGAAGGTCGTCGTGAACATGGGTGTCGGAGACGCGGCGAAGGACGCGAAGCTGATGGACGGGGCGGTGAAGGACCTCACGAGCATCACCGGCCAGAAGCCTGCGGTTCGCCGGGCGCGGAAGTCGATCGCGACCTTCAAGATCCGCGAGGGGATGCCCGTCGGCGCCAGCGTGACGATGAGGGGCGACCGGATGTGGGACTTCATCGACCGGTTGACCTCGATCGTCCTGCCCCGCATCAGGGACTTCCGCGGGCTGAACCCCAGGTCGTTCGACGGCCGCGGCAACTACAACTTCGGTCTCACCGAGCAGTTGGTGTTCCCCGAGATCGACTACGACGACATCGACCAGACGCGCGGCATGGACATCACGATCGTGACGACGGCGACGAACGACGAGCAGGGAAGAGCGCTTCTGACGGCGCTGGGGTTCCCCTTCAGGCAGCAGGGCGACAGGTCCTAGGAGTGAGAGCAGATGGCTAAAAAAGCATTGATGAACAAAGCGAAATCAAAGCCGAAGTTCAAGGTGCGCCAGTACACGCGCTGCGCACGCTGCGGGCGTCCGCGCGCCGTCTACAAGAGGTTCGGCCTGTGCCGTCTGTGCTTCCGCGAGATGGCGCACAACGGCGAGATCCCCGGCATCACGAAGGCGAGTTGGTAGAGGTGATTAGACGATGACTATGACCGACCCGATCTCCGACATGCTTTCTAGGATCCGCAATGCGTCCACCGCGATGCACGACGATGTCCTGATCCCGGCCTCCAAGATCAAGGAGAACATCGCCAGGATCCTGCTCGACGAGGGATACGTGGACGACCTCGAGGTCATCCAGGAGGGCGTTCACCCCATGATCAAGATCAGGCTGCGCTACTCGTCCGAGCGGGAACGCGCGATCGCCGGTATCCGCAGGATCTCGAAGCCGGGGCGGCGCGTGTACAGGGGGGCTCAGGAGCTACCCCGCGTGCTGGGCGGTCTGGGCGTCGCGATCATCTCGACGTCGCAGGGTGTGATGACCGACAAGCAGGCGCGTCGCCAGAGGGTCGGCGGCGAAGTCCTCGCATACGTCTGGTAGAGGAGTAAAGAAAATGTCACGAGTAGGACAGGCGCCGATCCCGGTCCCGGGCACCGTCTCGGTCAGCATCGTCGGCCGCACGGTGACGGTGAACGGTCCGAAGGGCGAGCTGCAGCGCACGCTCCCGGAGGGCGTGGTGCTGGAGCAGGGCGAAGGCGAGCTCCGCGTCACTCGCGAGAGCGAGGCGCGCGAGGTTCGGGCGTTGCATGGACTGGTTCGAAGCCTCGTGGCGAACATGGTTCAGGGGGTGACCGACGGTTACGAGAAGCGCCTCGAGATCCACGGTGTGGGCTACAGAGCGACGAAGCAGGGCAGCGACCTGGAGTTCTCCGTCGGTTTCTCGCACCCGGTGAAGAAGCCGGCTCCGGACGGTATCGAGTTCGACCTGCCAACTCCGACGCGCGTGACCGTGCGTGGGATCGACAAGGAGCTTGTCGGACAGACGGCTGCCGAGATCCGCGCGATCAAGAAGCCGGAGCCGTACAAGGCGAAGGGCATCCGTTACGAGGGCGAACACATCCGTCGCAAGGGCGGCAAGGCCGCAAAGGCGGGTGGCTAGTATGGCAACAAGATCGTCCGAGAGGTTCCGATCGCTCGACAGGCGTCATCGGCGAGTGCGGAAGAAGGTATCTGGCACGGTCGAGCGGCCGCGGCTGGCGGTCTACCGCTCGAACAAGCACATCTACGCGCAGTTGATCGACGACCTGGCGGGCCGGACGCTGGCCGCTTCGTCGACGACCACCACGACGTCCGAGGCCGCTCCCAAGGAGCGGGCGAGGAACGTGGGGCTGGACCTCGCTGCCAAGGCGAAGGAAGCAGGGATCACGCGGGTGACGTTCGACCGGGGTGGTTTCCGTTATCACGGACGCGTGCAGGCGGTCGCGGAAGGTGCTCGCGAGGGCGGGCTGGAGTTCTGATGGATCACAGAGAGGTGTTGGGCTGATGGCACGAGGTGGAGGACCCGGAAGAGGACGCGACGACGAGCGGTCGCAGTACGAGGAGCGCGTCGTTTCGATCAACCGCGTGGCGAAGGTCGTCAAGGGAGGACGCAGGTTCTCCTTCACGGCGCTCGTCGTTGTCGGTGATGCGGCCGGCCAGGTAGGCGTCGGCTACGGGAAAGCTCGCGAGGTTCCCGCCGCGATCCAGAAGGGCGTCGAGGAGGCGAAGCGGAACTTCTTTAGGGTTCCGTTGATCCAGCAGACGATCCCTCACGAGATCATCGGCGAGGACTCGGGAGGCGTCGTCCTCCTGAAGCCGGCCTCTCCGGGTACGGGAGTCATCGCCGGCGGGCCGGTGCGCGCTGTCCTCGAGTGCTCCGGCATCCGCGACATCCTGTCGAAGTCACTCGGCTCGGATAATCCCATCAACATCGTGCACGCGACGGTGAAGGCGTTGAAGGGCCTGCAGACGGCCGACCAGGTCGCCAAGCGGCGAGGCAAGACCGCCGAGGAAGTAGCGCCGCGCCACCTGCTCCCCAATCACGCCGCGGCGAGCAACTAGCTACTAGGGGCTGAGAAGATATGGCGAAGTTGAAGCTGACCCAGATCAGATCCGCGACCTCCCGCGGCAAGAAGCAGCAGGGGACCATCCGAGCCCTCGGGTTAAAGCGCCTCGGCCACACGGTGGTGCACGAAGACAAGCCCGAGATCAGAGGGATGATCCGCTCCGTGGGACACCTACTCCAAGTTGAGGAGATTTGATGAAACCGCACGAGTTGCAGCCCGCCCCCGGCTCTCACAAGAGGCGCAAGCGGGTCGGTCGCGGCGAGGGATCCGGCAAGGGCAAGACCGCCGGTCGTGGCACCAAGGGGACCCGCGCCCGCGGCGAGGTCCACGTCTTCTTCGAAGGTGGCCAGATGCCTCTCGCTCGGCGCGTACCGAAGCTAAAGGGCTTCACGCCTCCAAACCAGCGCGTCTACGGAGCGGTGAACGTGGGCGAGCTCGACCGCCTCGACGCGAAGGAGCTGGGTCCGGACGAGCTTCGCGGGGCGGGCCTGGTGCATAAGCGAGACAAGTTCATCAAGATCCTCGGCAGCGGTGACATCACCAAGGCCATCACCGTGCGCGCTCATGCGATCAGCGACGTAGCGCGCTCGAAGATCGAGGGTGCCGGCGGGACCTTCGAGCCGATCGACATCCCGACCCGTAAGAAGACCAAGAACAAGGCGGCGAAGTGAATCTCCTGGGCGCGTTCGTAAACGCGTTCAAGGTCCCGGATCTCCGTAAGAAGATCCTGTTCACCCTTCTGATCATCGCGATCTACCGCTTCGGCGCCCACGTTCCTACGCCCGGCATCGACGTCCAGAAGGCGCAGGAGTTCGCTGCCGGCGCGCAGGGCGGCGTCTTCCAGTTCATCAACCTGTTCTCCGGCGGCGCCTTGACGCAGCTCGCCGTTTTCGCGCTCGGGATCATGCCGTACATCACGTCGTCGATCATCATGCAGCTGCTGACGGTGGTCATCCCGAAGCTCGAGGCCTGGTCGAAGGAGGGTGAGCAGGGCACCAAGAAGATCACGCAGTGGACGCGCTATCTGACAGTGGTCCTGGCGGTTCTGCAGTCGACGGGACTCGCGTTCCTGTTCCATCGCGGGCAGATCCAGAACGCGCAGGGCGCGCCGGTGGACCTGATCCCCAACTTCACGCCGGGCCGCGTCGCGATCGTTGTCATCTCGCTGACGGCGGGTACCGCGCTGATCATGTGGTTGGGCGAGCTGATCACGCAGCGCGGGATCGGGAACGGCATGTCGATCCTGATCTTCGCCTCGATCATCTCGACGCTACCGTCCGAAGGCAAGGCGATCCTCGACCAGAAGGGGCTCGGGTTCTTCCTCGGCATGTGCCTGATCGGCATCGGCGTCATCGTCGCGATCGTGATCATGGAGCAGGGCCAGAGAAGGATCCCGGTTCAGTACGCGAAGCGCGTCGTCGGAAGGCGCATGTACGGCGGGAGCTCCACCTACATCCCGCTGAAGGTGAACCAGGCCGGCATCATCCCGATCATCTTCGCCTCCAGCGTCCTGTACATCCCGAGCCTCTTGCAGAACGTGATCCAGAACCGCACGATCCAGAACTTCATCTCGACTCACCTGGTCAATTCCGCGAGCCTGACCTACATGGTTCTGTACGGGACCATGGTCGTGTTCTTCGCCTACTTCTACACGGCGATCTCGTTCAATCCCGTTGACGTCGCGGACAACATGAAGAAGTACGGCGGCTTCGTCCCCGGCATCCGGCCCGGCCGCCAGACGGCGGACTACCTCGACCGGATCCTGACCCGGATCACGCTGCCGGGCGCCCTGTTCATCGCGGCGATCGCTCTGCTGCCTTCGATCGTGCTCGCGGTCTACAACGTGCAGGCGTTGCCGTTCGGCGGCACCTCGGTTCTGATCACTGTCGGAGTGACGTTGGAGACGATGAAGCAGATCGAGTCTCAGCTGATGATGCGTCACTACGAAGGCTTCCTAAAGTAGAGAAGCGACGTATGAGACTGGTGATCTTCGGTCCACAGGGGGCCGGCAAGGGGACGCAGGGCGCGCTCATCGCGGAGAAGTACGGCATCCCCTCGATCTCGACGGGCGAGATCTTCCGCTGGGCGATCAAGGGCAAGACCGCTCTCGGTCTCAAGGTCCTGGAGTATGTCGACGCGGGCCGGCTGGTCCCGGATGACCTGACCATCGAGGTGGTCACCGATCGTCTTACCGCGGCCGACTGCATGGACGGGTTCCTCCTAGACGGTTTTCCGCGGAACGTCGGGCAGGCGAGGGCGCTGGACGCCCTGCTGGCGGACCGCGACGCCGCTCTGGATGCTGCGCTCGTGGTGGAGGTGCCGGAGGAGGTGTCGCTGCGGCGCATCCTCGGCCGTCGCGCCTGCTCCAACTGCGGGCGCAACTATCACGTCGATGCACCGCCTCAGGTCGACTGGACCTGCGACGCCTGCGGGGGTGAGGTCGTGGAACGAACAGACGACCACGAGGAAGAGACGGTGCGGAACCGGCTGAAGCTTTATCACGAGCAGACCGAGCCCCTGAAGAACTATTACTCCGACAAGGGTCTGCTAAGGGAGATCCAAGGCGAGGGCTCGCCGGACGAGGTCTTCTCGCGGATCGTCGCGTCGATCTGAACGTAGCGCCGCCGCCGTGATCTACAAGAAGTCCCCCGAAGAGATCGCTTCGATGCGGCGAGGCGGTGACATCCTCGTTGCTGCCTTCGAGCGACTGGAGGGTGCGCTCCGACCCGGTGTCACGACGCAGCAGCTGGACGCGATAGCCGAAGAGACCATCACCTCGGCCGGAGCTACGCCGTCGTTCAAGGGTTACCGCGGTTTCCCCGCCTCGATCTGCTCATCGCCGAATGAGGTCATCGTGCACGGGATACCCGGCCCCCACGTGCTACACGAAGGCGACATCATCTCGATCGACGTAGGCGTGTACTTCGAGGGCTTCCACGTCGACTCCGCCTGGACCTTTCCCGTGGGAGAGGTAACCGCCGGGGCCGCCGAGCTGTTGAAGGTGACGGAGGCATCTCTGGATGCGGCGATCTCGCGGTGCCGGCCGGGCGCCCGCCTCGGCGACGTGGGGCATGCCGTCGAGCAGACGGCGGAGCAGGCGGGCTTCGCGATAGTGCGTGAGTACGTGGGCCACGGCGTCGGACGGTCGCTGCACGAGGACCCGCAGATCCCCAACTACGGGCCGCCGGGGCGCCGCGAGGTGCTGGCGCCGGGCATGACTCTCGCCATCGAGCCGATGGTGAACGCCGGCGGCGCGGGGACCAAGGCGCTGGCCGACGGCTGGACCGTCGTGACCGCCGACGGCTCCCTCTCCGCGCACTTCGAGCACACCGTGGCGATCACGCCGGACGGGCACGAGGTCATCACCAAGCGGGGGCCTAGATGAGGTGTTTCGCCGCTCACGACCAGCACAAACGGGTCGGGTCGGTTCGCTCTAGGAGGCCCCGTCTGGTATCCTCATCCGTCGGCCCGACCCCAGGTTCTGCCGCGCCCCTGAGGGGGCGCTTCTCATGGGCGGGCCTCGTCGAGACGATCTAGCTCATAGGACACTGCGCGTGGCGAAAGCTAAGAACAAGGACAAGATGTCCTCTTCCGGCAAGGAAGAGGGGATCCAGGTCGAGGGGACGGTCCTCGAGCCGCTTCCGAACGCCATGTTCAAGGTCGAGTTGGACAACGGGCACCAGGTACTCGCCCACATCTCCGGAAAGATGCGGATGCACTACATCCGGATCCTGCCCGGGGACCGCGTCCTGATCGAGCTGTCGCCCTACGACCTCACCAGGGGTCGTGTGGTCTACCGCTACAAGTAGGAGCAGGAAAGATGAAGGTGCGTCCGAGCGTTAAGAAGATCTGTGACAAGTGCAAGGTGATCCGTCGCCATGGGCGCGTGATGATCATCTGTTCGAACCCCCGCCACAAACAACGCCAAGGTTAGGGAGGGTCCCTTTTAATGGCACGTATCGCTGGAGTCGACATCCCCCGGGAGAAGCGTCTCGACGTCGCGCTGACCTACATCTACGGGATCGGCCGCACGAAGTCGATGGAGACGTGCATCTCGGCGCGGGTGAGTCCGGCGACGCGGGTCCGTGACCTGACCGACGACGAGATCATCCGGATCCGCGAGTGGATCGGCGCCAACTACCGCGTCGAGGGCGACCTCCGGCGCGAGGTCAACCAGCACATCAAGCGCAAGGTCGAGATCGGCAGCTACCAGGGCCTCCGGCACCGCCGCGGCCTTCCCGTTCACGGCCAGAGGACCCACACCAACGCGCGTACCCGCAAGGGGCCGAAGAAGACGGTGGCGGGCAAGAAGAAAGCCACCGGGAAGAAGTAGGGAGGGGAAGAGCTAGCTTGGCATCACCGAAGAAGAAGACCAAGACCCGCCGCAGGGAAAAGAAGAACGTCGTCCACGGCGTGGCGCATATCAAGTCCACGTTCAACAACACGATCATCTCGATCAGTGACATGGACGGCAACGTCTTGTCCTGGGCGTCCGCCGGCAACGTCGGCTTCAAGGGCTCCCGCAAGTCGACCCCGTTCGCAGCGCAGCTCGCTGCAGAAGCGGCCTCGCGCAAGGCGCAGGAGCACGGAGTCCGCCGGGTCGATGTCGAGGTGAAGGGCCCCGGCTCGGGCCGCGAGACCGCGATCCGCTCACTGCAGGCTTCCGGGCTCGAGATCATCGGCATCAAAGACGTCACTCCGGTGCCCCACAACGGCTGCCGCCCCCGCAAGAGGCGGCGCGTCTAAATGCTTGCACTCGACGTTGATTTGTCCGCCCGCCCGCCCCTGAAAAGCGGTGATCTGAGTGGCTAGATATACAGGTCCCGTCTGCCGGCTCTGCCGGCGCGAGAAGACGAAGCTGTTCCTCAAGGGAACCCGCTGCGAGTCCCCCAAGTGCCCGATCGAGAAGGGGCGCCCGCCTCCCGGCGAGCACGGCCGCGGTCGCGTGCGCGAGTCCGAGTACCTCCTGCAGCTACGCGAGAAACAGAAGGCGAAGCGCTTCTACGGGATCCTCGAGAAGCAGTTCCGGGGCTACTACACGGAGGCTGCTAGATCCAAGGGCATCACCGGCGAAGAGCTTCTGCGCATCTGCGAGACGCGTCTCGACAACGTCGTGTACCGGGCGGGCTTCGCCATGAACCGGCCGATGGCGCGTCAGCTCGTCTCGCACGGTCACTTTCAGGTGAACGGCCGCAAGGTGAACATCCCCTCGTACCGGGTGAAGCCCGGAGACGTCGTCACGGTGAAGAGCCGCTCGCAGAAGATCGGGCGGATCATCGAGAACACGTCCTATGCCGAGGGCCGGGAGATCCCGGACTGGCTCGGTTCGAACCTGAAGCAGATGGCGGTGGAGGTTCGCGCTCTTCCGGAACGTACGCAGATGGACGTTCCCGTGCAGGAGCAGCTCATCGTCGAGTACTACTCGAAGTAGCGCACAGAACGCTCTTCGGGCACCACACGAAGTAGTACCCCCGCGGGGGAGAGGAGAGGAGTCACATGGATCTGCTTATCGTCCAACGTCCACAGATCTCAGACGAAGAGATCTCCGACGTTCGTCGGAAGTTCACTATCGAGCCGCTGGAGCCCGGCTTCGGCTACACGTTGGGGAACTCGCTGCGACGGACGCTTCTCTCCTCGATCCTGGGTGCGGCCGTCACGCAGGTGAAGATCGACGGCGTGCTGCACGAGTTCTCGACGATCGACGGAGTGACCGAGGACGTCACAGATGTCGTGCTGAACCTCAAGAGCTTGGTGATCAGCAGCGAGAACGAAGAGGCGACGAACGTAAGGCTGCGTGTCAGCGGCCCCGCGGAGGTCACCGCCGGCGACATCGAGCTTCCCGCCGGGATCGAGATCTTGAACCCGGATCACCACATCGCGACCTTGAACAAGAACGCGACCCTGTCGATGGAGCTGCGGGTCGAGCAAGGACGCGGGTACGTCGCTGCTACCACCGCTCCGAAAGAGGCGATCGGGAGCATTCCGCTGGACGCGAACTTCTCGCCGGTGCGTCGCGTGACCTACCAGGTGGAGCCCACGCGCGTCGAGCAGATGACGAACTACGACCGGCTGATCCTGGACGTGGAGACCGATGGCTCGATCTCGCCCTCGGACGCGCTGTCGTCCGCCGGCGATACGCTCGTCAACCTCTTCAGCTTGTTCGCCGGTGTCGGTGAGGGCACGGGGTTGGACCTCGGGCCCGAGCCCGGTGAGGACGAGGTCTCGGGTGTCCTGGCGAAGCCGATCGAGGACATGGACCTGACGGTGCGCTCCTACAACTGCCTGAAGCGCGAGGGCGTCACGACGCTGGGGGAGCTCGTCCAGAAGTCCGAAGACGACCTGCTGGAGATCCGTAACTTCGGCCAGAAGTCCATCGATGAGGTCAAGGCGAAGCTGGAAGAGATCGGCCTCGGCCTCCGGAACAAAGAGTTCTGATGCCAACTCCGAAGAAAGGTCCGAGGCTGGGCGCGGACTCCGCGCACCAGCGCCAGATGCTGTCGAACCTCGCTCTGTCGCTCTTCGACCACGAGCGGATAAAGACGACGCAGGCCAAAGCCAAGCTGCTCAGGCCCTTCGCGGAGCGGCTGATCACCAAGGCGAAGAAGGGCAGCATCCACGACCGGCGCCAGGTGCTTTCGGTGATCGAGGACCGCGAGATCGTCCACAAGCTGTTCAGCGACATCGGGCCTCGCTTCGAGGATCGCAACGGCGGCTACACCCGGATCTTGAAGCTCGGGCCGCGCAACGGGGACAACGCGCCCATGGTTCTCGTCGAGCTCGTGGACGAGGGGCGGGCCACGGTCGTTACCGACGACGAAGGCGACGGCGGCAGGAAGCGCCGCCTGCGCGCACCGCGGAGGCGGAGAGGCGCTGAGGAGAACCTTCCGCAGGACAAGCCCGCGCGGTCGCAGGGGGCACAGGCGGCGGCCGCCGGCACGGGGCCGGGGCCGGACATCCAGCATGCTCCGGGAGTCGCGGCCGACACCGCCGCAGCGCAGCAGCAGGCGCAGGACACCTCGACGGAGGACTCCGAAGCCGAGCAGGTCGCGGGAGGGCCGGACGGGCCCCACGACATCTCGGCCGGCGGCGTGCCCGAGGGGAACCTCACCGACAACAAGTAGCACCGGCTCTCGCTCGTCGTTTGAACCTGCGTCTCGATATCGCCTACAACGGCGCCCCTTTCCGCGGTTACGCCCGCCAGCCTGAGGTGCGGACGATCCAGGGTGAGATCGAGTCCGCGCTCGCGAAGCTGCTGGGGGCCGAGGCGCGAACGAACGTTGCCGGACGCACCGACGCCGGCGTGCACGCGCTCGGACAGGTGATGAGCGTGCACGACCTCTCCGAAGATGTGGACCCGAAGCGCATCCGAGACGCCCTCAACGCGATCCTGGCGCCGCACATCTCCATATGGGCGGCCGCGCGCGCGGCGGAGGACTTCCACGCCCGGTTCAGCGCTCGCTCCAGGACGTACGTCTACGCGATCTTGCAAGCAGACGCGCCGGACCCGTTCCTGGCCGCGACCACGCTGCACCACCCAGGCCGCCTCGATCTGGCGGCGATGAGCGAGGCCGCAGGCCACTTGCTCGGCCCCCATGACTTCACCTCTTTCGGGCGCGTTCCGGAGCCAGATTCGTCGGCCGAACGCAACCTCTACGAGCTCAGCTGCCGGCGCGCCGGAGAGATCGTCCGCATCCGGGCGCGGGCGAACGCTTTCATCCAGCAGATGGTGCGTTCGCTCGTCGGGACGTTGATCCAGGTCGGAGAAGGGAAGGCTTCACCGGACTCCGTCCCGCAGATCCTCGCCGCCCGGGACCGAGCCGCGGCGGGACCGGTGGCGCCGCCGCATGGGCTGTGCCTCGTATCGGTGGAGTACGACGACGGCTGGAAGAGGCCGTACCAGGCCGCCACCGCGGGCTCTTGAAGGGCGGCAACGATGGGTTATCCTGCACTTTCTCTGGAACACGGGGCTCTTTAGAGCCCGGATTGAGGATGGAATGAACACCCACTCAACGAAACCTAGCGAGATAACGCGCGACTGGTGGCTGGTCGACGCCGAGGGAGTGGTCCTCGGCAGACTGGCCTCTGAGGTCGCGAAGCGCCTGCGCGGCAAGCACAAGACGAACTTCGCGCCGCATCTCGACACAGGTGACCACGTGATCGTGATCAACGCGTCCAAGGTGGTCCTCACCGGGAACAAGCTCCTTCAGAAGCAGGCGCACCGCCACTCGGGCTACCCGGGCGGCCTCCGGTCGGTCCCTTACTCGAAGCTGATGGCAACACGCCCCGAGATGGCGATCGAGAAGGCCGTGAAGGGGATGCTTCCGAGCAATCGGCTGGGGCGGGCGATGCTGAAGAAGTTGAAGGTGTACGCGGGCCCCGAGCACACACATTCCGCGCAGAACCCGAAGCCGCTCGACCTGCGCGACGTCGCAGCGCCGCACAACCCAGATCAAGCCCACACCGTGGAAGAGGTGTTGTAGAGATGGCGGACCTGCTTACCCGCGCCACGGGCCGCCGCAAAGAGGCCGTCTGCCGCGCCAGGATCCTGACCGGCACCGGCCGCTGGGAGATCAACGGCCGCCCCCTGGAGGACTACTTCCCGAGCGCGACGCACCGCATGATCATCGCGGAGCCGCTCCGTCTCACCGACACGGAGGGTCGCTACGACATCATCGCCAAGATCGAGGGCGGCGGCCCGAGTGGCCAGGCCGGCGCGCTGCGCCACGCGATCTCCAAGGCGCTCGCCGACATGGACCCGGACCTTCGCCCCGCGCTGAAGAAGGCCGGTTTCTTGACCCGGGACGCGCGCGAGAAGGAGCGGCGCAAGTACGGGTTGAAGAAGGCGCGCAAGGCTCCTCAGTACTCCAAGCGCTAGCCCCCGCCCCCGTCCCTGAGATCGCTTTTGTAGAAATCTTGCGTTAAACGCAGGTTTTGCGCGCCGGCGCGAGGTCAGCTCAGGGAGAAGCGATCAGGTTCGGCAGCTTCAGGGCGAGCCACGGCTTCCGGCCCCACGCCACGACCTTCCCGGTGAGCGCCGCGCGGATCTGCCCGAGCCGGTTGTAGCCGATCAACATGAACGAGTAGGCGTCGGCGGACACGATGCAGTCCGGCGTTCGCCCCTCGGTCGACACCGTCAACGAGCCATTCCGGAACGTGAGGAGCCTACGCTCGCCCCCGCGCGGGCGGAGCTCGTAAACCGCCGAGAACCCCGCCGCGCTCTGTGGGTTCACGTAGTGAGGCAGCAGGTCGGCCAGGTTGATCAGGGTCGCGGCTGCGTGGGCGGGGTCCGGTTTGAACGAGCGGTCTTCGGCGGTAGCGATGTCGTGCGCGTGGATCATCCCGTCGCTAAGCGGGACTGCGACGAAGGTTCTCAGGCCCAGGTCGATACCGCCGTGCCAGGTGACGCGTTCGTCGGGGCGCCGCGTCGCCAGCATCTCGGAGAGCTCGAGGGCGCTCGAAGCGATGCGATCCGCTGCCTCCTCCACCTGCATGTCTCTTCCCGCCGCCACCACCTCCGCGTTGTGCGCGGTGATCTGCATCGGATCGGCGAACAGGGGTCCGTCTCCCATCAGGTAGCGCGGGTAGTTCGTGAAGACGTCAGCGAGGTGCACGGCGACGTCGCGGATCGACCACTCGCCGATCGCGGTCGCGTTCGGGTTCCGCACCGACCGCAATAGCCCCACCAGCTGTCCCGCCGTCTCGTCGACCGCCTGCCGCAACAGGCTCCAACTGGTGGTGTCCGATGCCGCCGCCGGCCACGGCACCGCTGCTCCGAAAGGGTCTGAGTCGCTGCGTCTGCTCACGAGTTCCTCGTGATGTCTCGATCTGCTTGAGTGCGGGACGAGCTGGTGTCGTCGCCCGCCTGCGCGCGCAGGACGCAGAACTCGTTGCCCTCAGGGTCCGCCAGCACCACCCAGGTGACGTCTCCTTGTCCGATGTCCACGCGGCGCGCTCCGAGCTGCTCGAGCCGGTTGACCTCCGCGTTCTGATCACCGGGGCGCAGGTCGAGATGGAGCCGGTTCTTCACCTTCTTCTCGTCCATCACTAGGAGGAACAAGAGACGGGGGCCGTGGCCCGTCTGTGGAGCGATCACGACCTCGCGCTCGCTACCATCGTTCTCGAAGTCCTGGTTCGAGTCGTATTCGATCTTGTAGTCGAGCGCGTCCGCCCAGAAGCGCGCTAGTTTCTCCGGGTCGTGCGCGTCTACGGCGACCCAATCGATGATCAGCCCCATTAGTCCGACTCCTTCAACATGCGCCGTAGGACCATCTGCAGAACCCCTCCGTTCCGGTAGTAGTCGAGCTCTACGGCCGAATCGATCCGGCACTCCACCTTGAACTCTTTCGTGGGTCCGTCGTTCCCGCGGGCGGTGACCGTGAGTTCGGCATGCGGCTCTAGTCCGTCGGCGATGCCGGTGATGTCGAAGGTCTCCTCGCCGGTCAGCCCGAGCGATTCGGGGTTCTCGTTGTTGATGAACTGGAGCGGCAAGATCCCCATCCCGACGAGGTTGCTGCGGTGGATCCGCTCGAAGCTCTCCGCGATCGCGGCCTTCACCCCCAGCAGGTTCGGCCCCTTCGCGGCCCAGTCGCGAGAGCTGCCGGAGCCGTACTCCTTGCCCGCGATCACGACCAGCGGCGTTCCTTCCTCGGCGTACTTCATAGCGGCGTCGTAGATGCGCATCTCTCCACCGTCCGGGAGGTGGCGCGTCCAGGCCCCCTCCTTGCCTCCGGCGAGCTTGTTGCGGAAACGGATGCTGGCGAACGTGCCTCTGACCATGACTTCGTGATTGCCCCTGCGCGAGCCATAGCTGTTGAACTGTTGGGGCTCGACGCCATGGGATTGGAGGTACTCGCCCGCAGAGGACGCGGGCGGTATCGCTCCGGCCGGCGAGATGTGGTCGGTCGTCACGGAGTCCCCGACGACAGCCAGAGCGCGGGCGCCCGTGATGTCGGTGGGCGGAGCGGGCTCTTCGGCTAGGTCTTGGAAGAACGGGGGCTCCTTCACATACGTGGACTCCGGGTCCCACTCGTACAGCGCGCCTTCGGGGGAAGGTAGCTGTCGCCAGTTCTCCTCACCCTCGAAGACCTTCGCGTACTCCTTGCGGAACATCTCCGAGGTCAGCGACGCCAGCGCGTCCGTCACCTCCTGCGGCGTCGGCCACAGATCCTTCAGATACACCGCGTTGCCATCGGCGTCTTCTCCCAGCGGCTCCTGCGTGAGGTCCTTCTCGACCGTGCCTGCGAGCGCGTAGGCGACCACGAGAGGTGGCGAGCCGAGGTAGCTGGCCTTCACCTGCGGGTGGATCCGCCCTTCGAAGTTGCGGTTGCCCGAGAGCACCGACGCGACGACCAGGTTGTTCCCGTCGATCGCTTCCGCCACCGCCGCCGGCAGGGGGCCGGAGTTCCCGATGCACGTCGTGCAGCCATAGCCGACGACGTGGAAGCCGAGCTGCTCCAGGTAGGGGATCAACCCCGCCGCTTCCAGGTACTCGGTCACTACGCGCGAGCCCGGGGCGAGGCTGGTCTTCACCCAGGGCTTCGACGCGAGCCCTCGCTCCACGGCTTTCTTGGCCAGCAAACCTGCAGCCAGCATCACCGTCGGGTTCGACGTGTTCGTGCAGCTGGTGATTGCCGCGATCACGACTGCGCCGTGCTTGAGCTGAACCGTTTCCCCCTCGCGGTCCGCAACCGCGCCGGCTTCGGGGGCGGGGCCGTCCGCGGTCGTGTCCGGCACCGGCTGCTGGTCGGGCGAGGCGGGCTGTGCGTCGATCCGGATCCGCACGCCTGTGTTGTTCGCCGCTTCATCGGCGTAGATGTCGGTGAAGCTCTTCCACACCTCCGGCAGAGCGGCTCTGTCCTGCGGACGACGCGGCCCCGCGAGGCTGGGAACGACGGTGGAGAGATCGAGGTCCAGCTTTTCGGTGAACACCGGATCCGGTGTCTCGTCCGTCCGCCACATCCCCTGCGCCTTCGCGTATCTCTCCACCAGATCGATACGGTCGCCGGATCGCCCCGTCAGCTTCAGGTAGCTCAGCGTCTGCTCGTCGATCGGGAACAGCGACGCGGTCGCGCCGAACTCCGGGGACATGTTGGACAGCGTCGCTCTGTCCGCAACGGTGAGACCGGACAGCCCTTCGCCGTAGAACTCGACGAACTTGCCCACGACGCCGTGCTTGCGGAGCATCTCCGTCACCGTGAGAACGAGGTCGGTTGCGGTCACGCCTGTCTCGAGTGATCCCGAGAAACGGAAGCCCACCACCTTCGGCGTCACCAGCGGGATGGGCTGGCCGAGTACCGCCGCCTCGGCCTCGATGCCGCCAACGCCCCACCCGAGCACGCTCAGGCCGTTGATCATCGGCGTGTGCGAATCCGTTCCCACGAGTGTGTCCGGGATCGCCACGGGACGGTCGCCGTCCAGCGTTCGCACGACCTGCCCGAGGTACTCCACGTTGACCTGATGAACGATCCCCATGCCGGGGGGGACGACGCGAAAGCCGTTGAACGCTTGCTGTGCCCACTTCAGTAACGAGTACCGCTCCGCGTTGCGCTCGTACTCCCGCTCGACGTTGAACTTGAACGCCCACCGGGACGCGAATGCGTCGACCTGGACGGAGTGATCGACGACGAGGTCCACCGGGACCAGCGGGTCCACCCGTGAGGGATCCCCCCCGGCGCGCTCGATCGCGGAGCGCATCGCGGCGAGATCCACCACCGATGGAACGCCGGTGAAGTCCTGCAGGATCACGCGAGCCGGCGTGAAGGAGAACTCCTTGTCCTCCAGGGGCTTCAACCCCCACATGGCGAGCAGCTCGACGTCTTCCTCCGAGGCGAACCGTGTCCCCGCCGTCCGCAACAGGTTCTCGAGGAAGACCTTGACGGTCATCGGGATCTTCGTGAGGTCGGAGCCGAAGCGATCCTCGAGCACCGCGAGTCGGTAGATGTCGACGTCGCCGGAGCTCGTCTCCAGCCCTGACCTCGCGCCCAGAGCGTCCGTCAGCCTCGTCATAGTCCCTCCTAGGGTTGCAGCTCGGGGCACTCCTGCGCGAACTGTTGGATCACCTCGGGCGGTGCGCCTTCGAGGTCTTTGCAGTCGAACTCCGCGCCGATGTCGTTGCCGGGCGCCGCGGGGGCGCTCTGCGACGCAGAGCCGCTCGCGCCCATGAACAAACCTCCGAGCACCGAGAAGATCTGCTGTGGGTCGATGGCAACGGCGCCCTCCGGCGCCTCCACGTCGTCGGTGAACTCGTCGATCTGAGCGCGGAAAGCCAGTTGCTCTACGCCGTCGGGCACTTCTTCGCCCTCGACGATGTCGGCTATCTGAAGGAAGTCGAACTCCACCTGGGTTACGCGGTCGTCCTCCACCCAAACGTCGATGCGGATGTCTTCCTCCGGCACCTCGCTGATGTCGGGGAGCTCCCCGACCGGCAGCAGCGCGCCTAGGTTCGCGAAGTCATCGAGGAACTGCTCGTATGTCGCCTGCAGCGGGACGGATACGACCAGGTGCTCTCCCGCGTCCTCTCCGCCCTCGGATGTGACTGTCGCGTTCTTCTCGAAGGAGTCCGTTAGCTCCCTCATCAGCTCCTGCTGTTCCGGAACCGGAGGTGGGCTTTGGCCCGTCAGTTGCTGCTGGGCCTGATCGAACCCCTCGATCGAGATCCACTCGCCCTCTACGGCCGGTCGCACGAAGGTCAAACCTTGCGCCTCTGCTTGCTGGACGCCGGCGGCTACCTCGGTGGGATCGCCCCCGAAGGTCTCGATCAGCCCTTCCACATCGGCGCGCAGGTAGAGCGTGTTGTCGACGGCCCTCATCTCGAAGTCGTCTTCACCCGCGACGTTGACCACCATCTCGAACGATCCCTCGGCGCCTTCGCCTTTGCTCCTGAAGGTGACCGACGATCCCAGGAGCTTGTCGGCATCCTCCGGCTCCATCCCGGTTCCGCCCTCATCCCGCGCAAGCGCGTCCAGCGATTCCGGAGTCGACTGGATCGAGAGCGTGAGGGACAGCCCCTCCGAACTGGAGGTCTGCTCCATCGCGGCGAGCAGCGCCTGCTTCGGGTCCTCGGACTTCGATCCCCCGGCGCAGCCCGTCCCGACGAGCGCGAGCGCCAGCGCGAGGGCAGCGACTCTCTTCATGCGGTTCCTCCTAGGTGAGGTCGTGGATCGCGGCGGCGACATCCTTGCGGATCCCCGTGTAGAAGGGGATCTCGACCTTGGTGTAGCGCCGGGCCTCCGTGGCGCGGAGCCGGCGGATCAGCTCGACGATGCGCTCCGGCGCGTCCGCCTCGAAACACAGCATCCACTCGAAGTCACCCAGCCCGAATGCGCTCGTGGTGTTCGCCAGCACGTCGGGGAACTCGCGCCCCGCCTCGCCATGCTCCCGAAGCAGCCTGCCGCGCTCCTGCGGGTCGAGCAGGTACCACTCCGGCGTTCGGACGAAGGGATAGACGGTCATGTACTTCTTCGGGTCGGTGCCTTTGACGAAGGCAGGCCGGTGATCCTTCGCGAACTCAGCGGGTTGAACGACGCCCAGGAAGGTGTCCACCGGAACCAGCCGCTGGCCGAGAGAGCTCCGCTTGAGCTCGACCAGCAAGTCGTGGATGCGATCTACCGAAGACGAGGTGAACCAGAACATGATGTCGGCTCGGGCGGTGAAGGCGGCGGTCGAGTAGACGCCGCGCACGTGCACGTTGTCTTGCGCCTTGGTGAAGATCTCCTCGAGCTCCGAAGAGAGCTGCTCAGGACCGGCGTCCGATGCGACGCCGGAAGCCGCTTTGAACACGGCGTAGTTGGCGAACGCGAGATCGGACACACCTGTTCCTTTCGTTATTTACCCCGCGCCTCAGCCTAACGCCCGGGGTGCTCCTGTCACGATAGAGACGGCGCGTTCGGCTTGCGCGATGCAGTCCGGGATCCCCGAGCCTCTGTAGCTGGCGCCTGCGACCGCGATTCCCCGCATCGCGCTCAGCCCGGCCTCGATCCGCGTCAGCCGGTCGAGGTGACCGACCTTGTAGACGGGCATCCCACGGTCCCACCGCATCACGTGTGCCGCTTCCGGCTCCGCGTTTACAGGAAGCACCCGGGCGAGGTCTTGTAGGACCACGCCCGTCAGGTCCCGGTCCGCGAGCTCTAGGGCTGGATCTCGCCCCCCGCGACCCACGAAACAACGGATCGTGATGCGCCCGCTCGGCGCCGCGTGATGAGGCCACTTCGTCGAGAACCACGTGCAACCCGTCAAGGTCATGCGCTCTGTCCTCGGTATCAGGACACCGCTTCCGCTCCCCGGCGTCCCGATCGCGCCGCGCGGGAACAGCAGGTTGATGACGGCCGACGAGGCATGTTGGATCCCGCCCAGTTCGTCGGCGACGTCGGGCGCGAGGGGCCGCAGCAACTCGGCGGCCGCATCTGACGGTGTGGCCACGATGACCCCATCCGCTCGAAGCGTCTCGTCCGCCAGCTCGATGTCGAAGGCGGTCGCCGACCGGCTAAGCGCCTGCACGGCGGCCGACCGGCGGATGTCGACCGCGGGCATCGCGTCCTCGAGAGCCTCGATGATCCGGTGCATGCCCGCCCGCGGAGCGACGAAAGCGGGTGTTGCGTGGGCGGCAGCGGGCATCGTCCGCTGCAATCCGCGGATGATGCTGCGACTGCAGCGCGCTGCGGTATCGACGGGGGGGATCGCGGCCGCGAGGCTCATCTCCTCGGTGTCACCCGCCCGCGTCCCGGCCAGGATCGGGTCCACCAGCCGATCCAGCACCTGCGCGCCGAGCTGCCGGCGGGTGAAGGTCGCGACCGACACGTCCGGCCCCGTGAGACGTCCGGGTGAGACGAGATCCAGCCCCGCGCGCAGCTTCCCTCTCGTCGTCAGCAGGTCGTTCCGCATCAGTTGACCGATCGAGGTTGGGAAGCCGAGAACGGTTCCGGACGGGAATCGTTGCAGGCGGCCCCCGCTATAGGCCCACGCGCCGAAGTCCGCCGGAGAGGCGAGTTCTTCCGCTAGACCGATCTCGCGGCACAGCCGCAGGGGCCGGTCATCGCGAGGGAGGAACGAGTCCGCGCTCAGCTCGATCCGCGCGTCCTCGAGACGGATCGTGTCGATCTTCCCGCCGACCCCACCGCGAGCTTCTAACAGCGTGACCTCTGTACCCGGCTGCTGCGATGCCCTGAATGCAGCGACGAGCCCGGTTATCCCGCCGCCGATGACGACGAGGTGCATCAGCCGGCTGCTGCGAGACAGCGGCGCACGACGGCGGCGACCGCGTCCAGGAACTCTGGGTCCTGGTTCGGCGCGCGCGTCCGCGCAAGAACCATCCCCGCGCGATCTGCGGCGGCGGCGGCCTCGATGTCGATGTCGTAGAGAACCTCGAGGTGGTCGGCGACGAATCCGCAGGGACAGACGACGATCGCGTTCGTTCCGAGCGCCGACTCCGCCTCGATGATCTCCAAGATGTCGGGGCCCAACCAAGCCTCCGGCGTGCGGCCCGCGCTCTGCCAGCCGGTGCGCCAGCGTGCAACGGAGGCCGCGCGCGCGACGGCCTCTGCGGTCTCTGCGAGTTGTCTCGGGTAGGGATCGTCCTTTTGCAGGATCCGCTGGGGAAGGCTGTGCGCGCTGAAGACGACGAGCGCGTCCCGCTGCACCTCCGACGGCAATGAGCTCAGCGTCTCCCTCACTCTCTCCGCCAGCCACTCGATGTATCCGGGCTCGATGTGCCAGCTCTCCACCATCGTGAGCGTGCCTGTCCATCCGATCGCGTCGGCCGCGATCCGGGCTCTGCGCTCGTAGTCGCCGACGCTCATGGTGGAGAAGTGAGGCGCGAGGACGAGCCCGATCGCGTGTTCGATGCCGTCGCGCTGCAGCTCCGCCATGGCATCCGCGACGAATGGTGGGGAGTGCTTCTGGCCCACGTATGCGGGCATGCCGACCCTCTCGGAGATCCCTCTCGCCTGAGCGCGCGTGATCTCCAGCAGCGGCGATCGGCCGCCGATCGCGCGGTAACGACCCGTCAGCTCTTGCAGCAGCTCCGGCGGTGGCCTCACTCCGCGTCTGATGTCGGTGTAGTAGCGGTCGACGTCGTCAAGGTCGATGGGTGTCCCGTACGCCATCGCGAGCACGGCCGCTCGCGTCATCCCGGCACCTCCCACGAGTGCACGAGCTCGACGAGCGCCGTGAGCACGCCCGGGTCGGTCTCGGGCAGGACCCCGTGTCCCAGGTTGAAGATGTGTCCCCGGCCCCCACCGCGTTCGAGTACGTCGGTCGCGGCCCGCTCCAGCACCTCTCGCGGCGCGAGGCACACCGCTGGATCGAGGTTCCCCTGGACGGGCATCGCGTGCGGCACCCGCCGCCGCGCCTGGTCGAGCGGCACCCGCCAGTCGACGCCCATGACGTGGGCGCCCGTTCGGCTCATGTGGCTGAGAAGCTCGCCGGTGACGATGCCGAAGTGGATCGTGGGCACGTCGAGGTCGCGCAGCCCCTCGAAGATCGTCTTGACCCACGGCATCACGTGGCGCTCGTAGGCGTGCGGGTCGAGGTGTCCGACCCAGCTGTCGAACAGCTGGACCGCCTGGGCCCCGGCCTCCACCTGCGCCCGGAGGTACAGGAGCACGCTGCGGGACAACAGGTCCATGAGCGCTTCCCACGCATCCGGCTCCCCGAGCATCATCGCCTTCGTGCGCGCGTGGTTCTTCGACGGACCGCCCTCGATGAGGTAGCTCGCCAGCGTGAAAGGTGCTCCCGCGAAGCCGATCAACGGGACCTCGAGCTCCTTGCGCAGCAGCCTGATCGCCTCCAGCACGTAGTCCACGTCGGACTCGGGCTCGAGCAGCCGCATCGACGCCACGTCGGTGCGGGAGCGGACGGGACCTTCGATCACCGGGCCGACACCGGCTTTGATCTCCAGCGGGATGCCCATCGCCTGCAACGGCACGACGATGTCGGAGAAGAGGATCGCAGCGTCGACGCCGAGGCGACGCACCGGCTGCAGTGTCACCTCCGCCGCCAGCTCCGGGTGCCGGCACAGCTCCAGGATCGTGTAGCGGTCCTTCAGCGCCCGGTACTCGGGAAGGCTCCTGCCGGCCTGGCGCATGAACCACACCGGCACGGCGTCGACCGGCTCGCCGCGGCATGCGTGAAGGAATCGGTTCGTTGCGTTCGACAGCGCGATCAGGGGGGCCTTTCCTCGGAGCTAGCGGGGGACTTCGCGGGGCGCAGCCGGGATCTTCAGACCCAGCGACGCTAGTTCCAGCCTCGCCAGGGGCTCGTAGTCACCATTCTGCAACGCGGCCGCGGGATCGGCGCATACCCGCTTCAGCTCGTAGAGAGGCTGGCGGCTGACCGCCCTCAGCGCGAACAGATGGAGGTCATCGGCGTCTATCCGGAGGCTATCCGCCGCGGACGCCTCCCGCACCCACCGCAGTCGATCCGGCAGGTACTTGTACGCGACATAGGAGATCGGGATGACCGCCAGAAGCGTCCCCAGCCACAGCGCGAGCGCGTGCACCACGTCTTGCTGGGCCTCGCCCGCCCGTTGCAGCGCGGCCCCCGCTTCTCCGGCGGCGCCGAACGGCGCCTGCAGTGAGGGCCCCACGAGAGGGACCTCCGCGACCTTGGCGCTGATCTCCAGCAGCGTGCCCGCGAAACCTTCCCCGGCGCGCTCGACCGCCCTCCCCGGCTCCGCCAGGCGGTCCACCAGAGCCCGCACATGGAAGCCGATGCGAACCCACAACAAGACCCAGGCGACGAGCGAGAGGTCCTGGAGGATCTGGCGGTTCCGGAAGCGCGGCACCTCGGCGTACAGCTTCACGCTCGCTTTCTACCGCGGCACCGCCGCGACGGCGACCTGCGAAGATGCGTCACATGCCGAAGCTCTTCGGAACCGACGGGATCAGGGGCGTCGCCAACCGGGACCTGACGCCGGATCTTCTCCTTGCGCTGGGTCGCGCCGCCGGCGTGGTGCTCGCCGAGCGTGGCCCCGTCGTGGTTGGCCGGGACACCCGGCTGTCCGGCCCGATGCTGCAGTCCGCTCTGGTCGCGGGGCTGTGTTCGGCGGGCGCCGAGGCGCGTCTCGCGGGGATCATCCCGACACCCGCGGTCGCCTTCTTGACGACCGCGGAGAAGGCCCGCGCCGGCGCCGTCATCTCCGCGTCGCACAACCCGGTCGCCGACAACGGGATCAAGTTCTTCTCCGATCTCGGCTACAAGGTCGGCGAGGACGTCGAAGACGCGATCGAACACGCCCTGGTGGACGTCCCGACGGAGCTGCCCGAGGGACGAGATATAGGCACCGCCTCGCCTCTCGAAGATGGAGTGGAGCGGTATCTGGAGCATCTGCTCGGCGCCGTCGACGAGCCTCTGTCGGGGTTGCGCGTGGTGCTGGACTGCGCGTTCGGAGCCGCCTACGCGGTAGCGCCGCGCGCCTTCAAAGGGGCCGGAGCGACGGTGTCGGTGCTGAACGCAGAGCCGGATGGCTCCAGGATCAACGTGAGCTGTGGCTCTACCGATCTTGCACAGGTATCACGGGAGGTGGTCTCGACCGGGGCCGACATCGGGTTCGCCTTCGACGGCGACGGCGACCGTGTGCTCGCTGTAGACGAAGAGGGGCGGGAGGTCGACGGGGACCGGATCCTCGCGCTGTCGGCGCTGCGGCTCAAAGAGAAGGGAGAGCTAGCTCACAACCTGGTCGTCGGGACCGTCATGTCCAACCTAGGCTTCCGCCGCGCTCTGGCCGAACGTGGGATCGAGGTGAGCACGCCTCCGGTAGGCGACAGACACGTCGTTCAGGAGATGCTGGACACGGGCGCCGTCATCGGGGGCGAGCAATCGGGTCACATCGTCTTCGCACAGCACAGCACGACCGGTGACGGCGTCCTGACCGCGCTGCAGGTTGCGTCTGCCGTCGCCGCGTCCGACCAGAAGCTGTCGAGCCTCGCCCACGTCTTCGAGCCGTTCCCTCAGATACTGATCAACGTGCCGGTGCGGTCGCGCGACGCGCTGGAGGGGGCCGACGCGCTGTGGCAGCAGGTCGCAGAAGCCGAAGCGCGCCTCGGCGAGGACGGCCGGGTGCTGCTTCGGGCGTCGGGGACGGAGCAGTTGATCCGAGTGATGGTCGAAGCCGCCGATGGCACCGTCGCTCGCCAGACCGCAGAAAGCCTGGCGGGCGCCGTCACTAGCCACCTCGGTTAGCCGCGCCGACGGACCGTTCCTGGGTATCCTGGTGGCGAGAGGAGTAGTGCAGGACCGGATCTAGCGCCAGGGCTCACCGTTGGAGGCGGTGAGTCGACGAGGTAGGGGATCTCGGAGGACCGGCGGGAACTGGAGCCGGCCCACTCGGCGGGTGACCCTCGGCCGGCCACGGTCGTGACGGTGCCGACAAACCCCGGGAGCGATCCCGGGTCACAAACCGGCATCGGGGTGGCCCTCTCTGATACTGCTGAAGCGCGTGCTTGCTCGCGCCTACATAAAGAGAGGTGACGCCCGATGTGCGGCATCGTTGGTTACGTGGGTGACCGATCCGCGCTCCCGATCCTGATCGAGGGGATGGAGCGTCTGGAGTACAGAGGGTATGACTCCGCCGGGGTCGCGGTGATGAACGGCGGCGTGTCCGTGGCGCGCAAGGCGGGTCGGTTGAGCCAGCTGGAGGCCGAGCTCGAGGGCCGGGATCTTCCGGGGTCGCTCGGGATCGGCCACACGCGTTGGGCGACGCACGGCGCGCCCACGGATCAGAACGCTCATCCCCACCAGGATTGCAGCGGCAAGATCGCGCTGGTCCACAACGGGATCATCGAAAACCATGACGTCTTGAGGGCTCGGCTCGTCTCGGAAGGCCACAGCTTCGAATCCGAGACCGACACCGAGGTGGCCGCTCACCTGATCGAGTCGATCATCCAGAAGGAGTCTTGCTCTTTGCTGGAGGCGGTGCTGGAAGCGGTCAACGTGCTGGAGGGAGCTTTCGCACTCGTGTGCATCAATTCCGACGAGCCCGACCGAATCATCGTGGCGCGCCAGGAGCCGCCGATCATCGTGGGGGCGGCGAACGGAGTGGGACTGGTCGCGTCTGACATCCCCGCGTTGCTGAAGCACACGCGCGACGTGATCCCTCTCGACAACCGTCAAGTAGCGGAGGTGACGCGCGGGTCGGTTCGCATCTTCACGTTCGCGGGCGATGAAGTGACCGCGGAGCCCGTGCATGTCGAGTGGAACATGGAGGCGGCCGAGAAGGGTGGCTACGAAGACTTCATGTTGAAGGAGATCTTCGAGCAGCCCGACGTGGTCCGCGACACCCTGCGCGGCCGCGTCGATGATCAAGGCCGCGTCAAGCTGGACGAGGTGCACTGGGACGATGACACGCTGCGAAGGGTCTCTAAGGTCGTCGTCGTGGCATGCGGCACGTCGTTCCACTCCGGGATGGCGGCGAAGCACTCGATCGAGCACTACACGCGCATCCCTGTGGAGCTCGATCTCGCGTCGGAGTTCCGCTATCGCGACCCGGTGCTGGACGAGACCTGCCTGGTGATCGGCATCGCGCAGTCGGGGGAGACCGCGGACACGCTGGCGGCTATCCGGTTCGCGAAGGAGATGGGCGCCAAGGTCGTCGCGATCACTAACGTGGTGGGCTCGTCCATCACCCGCGACGCCGATGCGGTTCTCTTCACACACGCTGGGCCAGAGATCGGCGTCGCGGCGACCAAGACCTTCCTGGCGCAGCTGGTTGCGCTGAATCTGTTCGCTCTGTACCTCGCGCAGCAACGCCAGAGCATGGAGGCGGAGAAGGTGGGTGAGACGCTGGCCGCGCTGGAGGCGCTTCCGGATCAGGTGGAGGAGGTGCTTCGGATCCAGGGTGAGGTGCAGCGGGCCGCGAAGCGATACGCGGACGCGTCGGACGTGATCTTCATCGGGCGAGGCGTCGGTACCGCCGTTGCGCTCGAGGGCGCGCTGAAGCTCAAGGAGATCTCGTACATCCACGCGGAGGGTTATCCCGCAGGAGAGTTGAAGCACGGTGCGATCGCGCTGCTCGAGCCGGGGGTGCCTGTGGTCGCGGTGCTGACCGGTGCGAAGCTCTACGACAAGATGCTCGCGAACGTCGAGGAGGTCCGGGCCCGCGGAGCAGAAACGATCCTGGTGGCGCCACAGGGGGACGAGCGGGCGAGGGCACTGGCGAATGAGATCTTCGAGGTGCCGGCTACGAAGCCGCTGCTGAGCCCCGTACTGGACACGGTTCCGCTCCAGCTGTTCGCATACTTCATCGCGAAGGAGCGGGGACTGTCGCCGGACAAACCACGGAACCTGGCTAAGAGCGTCACGGTCGAGTGAGACCTCTGGTCACGCCGGCCGAGATGCGGCGGGCGGACGAGGAGGCGATCTCTGGCGGGACTGCGGCGACGGTGCTGATGGACCGCGCCGGACGGGCCGTGGCGCGTGTCGTCTTGCGAGAGACGCGTGGGCGCTACGGCAAGAGGGTCACGATCGTCTGCGGGAAAGGCAACAACGGCGGTGATGGTCTGGTCGCGGCGCGCGTGCTTCATCGCGAGGGGCTGCGCGTGGTGTGCTGCATTCTTTTCGATCCCCGGGAAGCCACGGGTGCAGCTAAGTTCCATCTGGATCTTCTGAGGGCGAGCGGTTGTCGTGTGACGGTGTTCGACGCCCGACACCTGCAGAGCGACGTCATCGTCGACGCGGTGTTCGGGACCGGGTTCAGAGGCGAGATCACCGGAGCCCCGCGCGAGGCGCTCGACGCGGTCGCGCAGATGGCGCGGAAGACAGCCGGCGAGCGGCGTCCGCGCGTCGTCTCCGTGGACGTTCCGTCTGCGGGACTCGTGCCGGCGGACGTCACGGTCGCGCTGGGCGCCGAGAAGTTGCAGACGTTCTTCGACGACGGCGCTCGCGAAAGCGAGGTCGTCGTTGCGGACATCGGCATCCCGGTCCGGGGCGGGACCGTATTCGTGGTCGACCCGGAGGACATCCAGGCCGCGCTGCCGCGACTCGATCCCGACGACCACAAGACCTCGCACGGGACCGTCGTGGTGCTGGCGGGCTCCGATCGAACGACCGGTGCCGCGTTGCTCGCGGCGCGGGCCGCGGCCCGGATGGGCGCGGGCTACGTCACTCTCGCCTCGACGCAGAGGGTGATCGATGCTGCGCATGTCACGTTGCCCGAGGTGCTGAAGGAAGCCGTGGCGCCGCGAGAGGTTCTGGGGCCGGACGCACTCGACCATGCCGCCGCCGCTCTGGATCGATCGGATGCAGTGGCTCTGGGCCCGGGCCTGGGCACCGGCGACCAGCAGAGGCAGCTGGTGGAGCGGGCGCTGCGCGAGGTCGCGCAGCCGCTGGTCCTGGATGCGGACGCCCTCAACGTGCTGGCGGGACGGAGCGACATCTTGGCGGAGCGGGATGCGCCGCTGGTGCTGACCCCACATTCGGCGGAGCTGGGCGGGCTGCTCGGGAGGAGTACCGCGGAGGTCGTCGCGGACCGGGTGACGGTCGTGCTCGAGGCGGCGGAGCGGTTCGGCTGCGCGGTCGTCTTGAAGGGTCGCAACACGTTGGTCGCAACGAGATCCACAGTCACCGCCGTGGCCGCGGCACAGGGGCCGGCAACTGCCTACGCGATCCCAGCGGGAGGACCCGAGCTCGCGACGGCGGGGACCGGAGACGTCCTCACCGGCGCGCTCGCGGCGCTCCTCGCGCGGCACCGAGAGGCGCCGGCAACGACCGTGACCGCGGCAGCCTGTTACGTCCACGGCGTAGCCGGGTCCGTAGCGGCGGAGCGGGTCGGAGCGACGGGTGTTATGGCGTGGGACGTGTGCGAGGCGCTGCCGGAAGCCGTCCGGCGCCTACGCGCCACCTACGCTCCTTACCACCATGTCTTTGACGAAAGCTGAGATCGAAGCTCGCGGGCATCCGGTGTGGGCGGAGGTCGACCTCGATGCGATCCGTCACAACGTGCGCACGCTCGCTGCCGCGGCCCCCGGCGCCGAGCTGATGGGCGTGGTGAAGGGCTATGCGTACGGCCACGGCAACCCGCAGTCGGCGATCGCGATGCTGGAGGCGGGGGCGACGCGGCTCGGGGTGGCCCGGGTGGCCGAGGGCCTTCACCTCCGGGAGGCGGGAGTCGACGCCCCGATCCACGTCTTCACCGAGCCTCCGCCCGAAGCTATCCCCGCGATGCTCGATCGCCACCTCACGCCAACCGTGTACACGGAGCCGTTCGCACGAGCGGTATCCGGTGCGGCGATCGAGCGGGGTTCCCGCGTCGGGGTCCATCTCAAGATAGACACGGGCATGCACCGCGTCGGGATCCCTGCAGAAGACGCCCTCGCGGCCGTGCGATCGCTCGCCACTCTCGATGGGGTAGAGGTCGAAGGCGCCTGGAGCCACCTTGCGGTTGCCGACATCGCCGACCACCCGTTCACCCGCATGCAGCTAGAGCTTTTCGAACAGGTGACCGAGGAAGTGGAAAAGGCGGGGGTGAAGCTTCGATACCGCCATCTCGCGAACTCGGCCGCCACCATGAGCGACCCGAACACACACTTCGACCTGGTGCGGTGCGGGGTCGCGACCTACGGCTTGTGGCCAAGCCGCGATCTATTCGGGGTGCTGGAGCTGCGACCGGCGCTGTCGCTCCGCGCGCGCATCAACATGACCAAGATGCTGGAAGCCGGTGCCGGTGTCTCTTACGGATTGCGCTACTCGTTGGAGGAGCGGAGCCGGGTCGCTACGATCACGGCGGGTTATGCCGATGGTTACGACCGCCGGCTGTCGGGACGAGCCGACGTTCTGATCGCGGCCCGGCGGTACCGCGTCTCAGGCACCGTTTGCATGGACCAGTTCATGTCGGACGTGGGCTCGGACGACGTGGCCGTCGGCGACATCGCTACCCTCATCGGCGCAGACGGCGACGACGCCGTGACCGCAGAGGAGCTCGCCGTGCACATAGGCACGATCAACTACGAGGTGACGACGAGGATCCCGTCCCGCGTCCCGCGCATCTTCTTGAACGAACGCAAGGGCGAGGCCGGATGAGAAAGAAGGGGCTGCTAGCGCTTGCGGGCACCGCCGTCGGCCTCGGAGCCGGAGCCGTCGCGCAGCGGTCCGTGGTTAGCCGCCGTCGACGCAACGACCCGGAGGCGGGTGAGCCCTTCGGCACCAGACGGGGCGATCGACAGCGGCTGATCCACCGTCCCGACGGAGCCGACCTCTTCGTAGAAGAGGCGGGCCCGGAGACTCCCCGAGGAGCTGTGTTCGTCCACGGCTCTGCCCTCCGAACCGATCTGTGGCACTACCAGATGAACGGCGTCGGCGAGCATCGCCTCGTGTTCTTCGATCTCCGCGGCCACGGCCGCTCCCAGCCGAAGGGTGACGCCGAGTTCTCGATCGAGAACCTGGCGCGCGACCTAGAGGCGGTCATCGACGACTCCGAGCTCGAGGAGGCCGTCATCGTCGGACACTCGATCGGCGGCATGATCGCCCTGCAGCTGTGCTGCGTGCGGCACGAGTGGCTGGGGGGCCGGATCAAGGGGCTCGTTCTGTCCAACACGACCTACCGCCCCGCCTACGACACCTCGATCGGCGGCGCCGTCGTTTCCAAGGTCGAGCGGGTGATCCGCAACCCCTTGGACATGCTGGGGAGCTATCACGGCGGCGTCGACCGACTGCGCAAGATCGTGAGGCCGACAGATTCGCTGTTCCTCGCCGTCTCGTTCGCGGCTTTCGGCCCCCACGCCTCGGCGAAGCAGATCGACTTCACCTACGACATGCTGGCCGACACGCCGTCGGATGTCCTTTTCGATCTCGTGAAGTCCTATCGCGACTACGACGTGACGGATCTACTCGGGGGCGTGACGGTGCCGGTTCTCGTCATCACCGGGACTCACGACAGGCTCACCGTTCCGAAGGCGTCGGAGTATCTCGCGCGACACCTGCCGAAGGCGGAGCTGCAGGTGCTCGAGGGGTGTGGCCACATGACCATGCTGGAGCGGCACGACGACTTCAATGACATGCTGCAGAGGTTCATGAGCGACGTACTCGGTCCGGAGCCGGCGGCGAGAAGAGCCATATGAGGGACCAACGCGTCGAGACGGTGGCAGACATCCTCGTCGACTACTCGGTGGCGGTGCGCGAGAACGACCTTGTATCGATCCGCGGCTCCTATGCCGCAGAACCTCTCATGCTGGCTCTGTACCGGCGTTGCCTCGAACGTGGCGCCCACCCGATCCTTCGCGCGACGCTGCCGGCCGCGCAGCCTCTGCTGTACAGGTTTGCGAAGGATCACCAGCTCGAGTACGTGTGGGAGCCGGAGAAGTGGTACGTGGAGAACCTCGACGTCGAGTTCTCCATCATCAGCGACACCAACACCCGACACCTGTCGAAGGTCGACCCCGCCCGCCAGGTCATGGCGGCGAAGGCGCGTCGTCCCATCTTTGACCGCCGCATGGAACGCGGCGCGGCGGGCGAGCTCAGGTGGAACGTGACGCTGTTCCCGACGGAGGCCATCGCGATGGACGCCGAGATGAGCCTCGAGGAGTACGAGGACTTCTACTACGGCGCCTGCCTCGTAGACGCGGACGACCCCGTCGGTGAATGGAAGAAGGTAGCCGAGCGGCATGTTCGCCTGCTCGAGTGGGTGAAGGGACGTCGGGAGGTGCACCTGGAGGGGGAGGGAACCGACCTCTACCTCGACATCACCGACCGCACCTTCATCCCCGCTGATGGGACCTCGAACTTCCCCGACGGCGAGATCTTCACGGGGCCGGTCGAGAGCGGGACCAACGGCATCGTTTCGTTCACGTACCCCGCGCTCTACGGAGGCCAACTGGTAGAGGGGATCCGGCTCGAGTTCGCCGACGGCAAGGTCGTCGCCGCGAGCGCCGAGAAGAACGAGGAGTTCCTGATCAAAACGCTCGACACCGATGCGGGGGCCAGAACCCTGGGCGAGCTCGGTATCGGGACCAACTTCGGGATCACCGCCTTCACCGGCGAGATCCTGCTGGACGAGAAGATCGGCGGCACCGTCCATCTCGCGGTCGGCGCCTCTTATCCGGAGACCGGCGGGACCAACCACTCCGCGGTCCACTGGGACATGGTCTGCGACCTGCGCAGAGGCGGGCGCATCACGGCCGACGGCGAGACGCTCGTCGAGAACGGGAAGTTGGCGGTCTAGTCCCGCAGCGCCGTCCGCCGAGAACCGTCGCCGGAGCCGCCGGTTCTGTACTGTCACTGCATGCCGCAGCTCTCGGGGGATCGGGTCGAGATCGAGTCGGTGCGAAGCCGGGCGCTGAGTTGCACCAGATGCCGTCTCTCGGAGAGCCGGACCCAGGTCGTGTGGGCCGGCGGCAACCTCGACTCCGACGTGATGCTGATCGGCGAGGGTCCGGGGTTCCACGAAGACCGCGAAGGAGAGCCGTTCGTAGGAGCCTCGGGACAGCTCCTGGACCGTCTGCTGGCGGAGGTTGGCCTCGATCGTTCCTCGGTTGCCATAGTCAACGTTGTCAAGTGCCGGCCGCCGGGCAACCGCGACCCGCTGCCGGACGAGATCGACGCGTGCCGCCCTTACCTGGAGGCTCAGCTCGAGTACATGCGACCCGACGTGATCGTCACGCTCGGGAACTTCGCCACGCGGTTCATGATCGGGGAGCCGATCGGGATCACCCGGGCCCGCGGGCGGCTGTTCCGGTACCGCGGTGCGACCGTGGTCCCCACGTTCCATCCGGCCGCGGCGCTTCGCGGCGGCAGCGACCGAGGCATCCCGAGGATCGACGCGATCCGCCAGGATCTGGCGACGGTCAAGGTGCTGGTGCAGCAGGCTCGGTCCCGTCATGTCGCGCACGCGCCGCAACCTGCGAGCGCGCACCAGCTGGGGTTGTTCGAGTGACGCAGCGCGCGCTTGTCTGCACCACCTATTCGGCGGAAGAGACTCGCATCGTTGGGGCGTCGCTGTCGCCGGTTCTCCTGCCGGGTGACGTGATCAGCCTGAGCGGTGACCTCGGCGCGGGGAAGACCGCCTTCGTCCAGGGGGTGGCCATCGCTCTGGGGGTCCAGAGGGGCGTCACCAGCCCAACCTTCACGATCGTTCACGAGTACCAGGCCAGGTACCCGATCATCCATCTCGACGTGTACCGGTTGAACTCGTTCCAAGAGGTCATCGACCTCGGGTTCGAGGAGTACCTCGACCCGGAAGCGATCGTCCTGATCGAGTGGGGCGAGGCGATCGCGCCGATGCTTCCTCGTCGGCATCTGGAGGTGGACCTCCGGCGGGCGGCGGATCCGTCGGCCGAGGAGGAGCGGTGTCTGATCTTCAGGCCGCACGGCCCCGAGTGGGTGCGGAAGGTCCAAGCGATGCGATCGACCGCCGAGACGTTGCTGAACGCGGCCGCGGCCGGGACCCGCACCGGCCCGCGCTTCGTCGTCACCGCGGATCCCCTGCCACGCGACGATAGGGACCTCATCCGCGACGACGGGGAGAGCTAGATGCTGGTCCTGGGTATCGAAACCTCGACTCCACAGGCGAGCGTGGCCATCGGTTCGGAACAAGGTGTGGTCGCGAGCGCCATGGTGTCGCGCGGCGCGAACTACAACGAGTTCCTGTTGCCGGCGATCCGGTTCTGTCTCGAGGAGGCGCGGCTGGGATACCGCAACCTGGGGGCGGTGGCGGTCAGTCTCGGTCCCGGGTTGTTCTCGGGTATGCGTGTGGGCGTGGCGACGGCGAAGGCGATCGCTCAGACGCTGTCGTTGCCGATGGTTGGTATGGCCAGCCTGGACCTCGTGGCGTACGAGCTCCGTTACTCCTCGAAGACCATCTGCGCGGTGCTCGACGCGCGTCGCAACGAGGTCTTCCACGCCTTCTATCGCTCGTCGCCGGGTGGCATCCAGCGCATGACCGAGTACAGGGTCGAGAAGCCGGGTCAGTTGGCGATCGGGATCGCCTCGCGTCCCGAAGAGGTGCTGCTCGTGGGCAACGGCGCCTTGCTTTACCGGGAGATGTTCGAAGACCTGGGAAGCGTCTGCGAGGTCGGGACGATGAGCCACGCCTTCCCGAACGCCCGCTCGCTCGTGGAGCTGAGCCTGCCGCGGTTGTTCCGGGAGGACTTTGACTCTCCCTACGACCTGAAGCCGCTCTACTTGCGCCAGTCGGCGAGGCGCATCCAGTGGGACCGCATCCGCACGGAGAGGTCGGCCTGATGGCGCAAGCCCGGCAACCGGAGCCGCCGCCGGATCCCGTCGTCGACGTAGAGCTCACCCGCATGCGACGCCGGCATCTGCGCAAGGTGCTGACGATAGAAGCTCGCGTCTACCCGCGCCCGTGGAGCCCGTCGTTGTTCCTCTCGGAGCTGGCGCAGCGGTCGTCGCGCTCCTACCTCGTCGCCAGACATGAGGGAGAAGTCGTCGGCTACAGCGGGATGATGTTCATGGGGCGCGAGGCCCACGTCACGAACATCGCGGTGGATCCCGATTTCCATGGGCGCAGGATCGGGACCCGGCTCCTGCTGACGGTCATCACCGAGGCGATCGCGCGCGGCGCGGAGGTGGTGTCGCTGGAGGTACGGGTGTCGAATCACGTCGCGCAGGCGATGTACGTGAAGTTCGGTTTCTCTGTTGTGGGCACCAGGAAGGGTTACTACATCGAGACGAACGAGGACGCCTTCATCATGGAGGCTCCCGACGTCGGTTCGACCAACTACCGGCTGCGCTTGCGGCAGATCAGAGACGAGCTCGAGAGCAGCGCGCGATGAACGACGTCCCGCGCGACCCGATGGGAAGGCCACTCACCGGTGTGGATCTGCCGCCGATGAGCGAGGAATCAACCCTCACTGCACCACGCACCGCGGTGCAAGATCTCCCGGTCGAAGAGTGGGACGAGAGCACGTTGGTGCTCGGGATCGAGACCTCGTGCGACGAGACCTCCGCGGCGGTCGTGAAGGGAGGGCGAGAGATTCTCTCGAACGTGATCATCTCGCAGGGCGACCTGCATGGCGAGTATGGCGGCATAGTCCCCGAGATCGCCGCGCGCGCACATGTGGAGGCCCTGACTCCAGTCATCGGTGAGGCGCTGCTGCGCGCCGACGCCACGTTCTGGGACCTCGATGCCGTGGCCGCGACCCTCGGCCCTGGCCTGATCGGCTCGCTCCTCGTCGGTGTCGCCGAGGCGAAGTCGATCGCGGCGGTCCTCGAGATCCCATTCGTGGGCGTGAACCACCTCGAGGCGCACCTGTACTCGAACCTCCTGGTAGATCCCGAGGCGAGGTTCCCCGCGCTCGCGCTGGTGATATCGGGCGGACACACGATGATCGTTCACGCGCTCGCCGACGGCGACTACGAGATCCTCGGAACGACGATCGACGACGCGGCCGGCGAGGCCTTCGACAAGGTCGCCCGCTTCCTGGGGCTCGATTACCCCGGCGGCCCCGAGATCGACCGGCTCTCCCTGCTGGGGAACCCGGCGGCGGTCAAGTTCCCGCGCGCTATGGCGACCGAGCCCGGCTTCGACGTGTCCTATTCGGGATTGAAGACCGCGGTGATCAACCACGTCCGCAGGCTGGAGGCGGCCGGGGATCCGGTGGTGATCGAGGACATCGCTGCCTCCTTCCAGCAGGCAGTCGTCGACATCCAGGTGGCCAAGACGCTTGCCGCGGCGGAGCAGGTGGCCGCGGAGCGGGTGTTCCTGTGCGGGGGCGTCGCCGCGAACTCCGGGCTGCGGCAGGGACTTGCCGACGGCTGCGCCCGCAGGGGCATCAAGGTGACGGTCCCTCCGATGGAGCTGTGCACGGACAACGCTGCCATGGTGGCCGCGTGTGCCACCGCCATGATCCGCAGGGGCCGAACCACCTCCCTGGACGCGGCTCCGGACCCGAACCTCCCGCTGGTCTAGCCGGCGACAACGCCGGATATGGCCACCTCCGGCAGGACATCGCCCGCTTCCGCCGAACCTCCTGGCAGTGGACGGTTCCTCTACAAGGAGAGCACGATGAGGTCCAAGTACATCCTGATGGCGCTGGTCATGGCGCTCGTCGCATCATCGATGACACCGGCGCTTGCCGGGAAGAAGAAGCCCAAGCCCTACAAGAGTCCCGACGGCGTCATCGCGGTCGCGCACACGATGTTGTTCGCCTCCACCGGAGAGGTGAACTCGGTCACGGCGAACGAGTTCGAGGCCCGCTGCGAGATCCCCGCCACGAATGGTCTCGACGCGTACGTCTACGAGGTCCCCAAGGCATACCAGAAGATCCAGTCGAACATCCTGGCGACCGCGGACTCGCAGGTCGGCCACGACCTCTATGCCTTCTTCTACGACAAGGACTGTGTCCTGCTGCCGACGTCGGTCCAAGCCGGCGCCGTTGTGGGAGAGAAGAACGACGCCGAGGGCATCATGCCTGCGGGCGTCAGCTGGGTACTGCTGGCGAACTTCGCCGGCGACCCCGCCGTGGTGCGCTTCGAACTGAAGCCCTAGCCCGCGGCGCCTCGAATCGAGGCATGATTTCGATCTGAACCAGCGGCCCCTCCGGGGGCCGCTACCGCGTTTGACCATCTTGGGCACGCGGGGCTATCCTTAGCACTCGCACCTTTGGAGTGCTAAACCCGCAGGACAACCCGCAGGAGGTAAAGCATGGCCACTGCCACCAAGACGATCAAGCCGCTGGAGGACCGCATCCTGGTCCGTCCCGACGAGGGCGACGAGACGCTGCCGTCGGGCCTCGTCATCCCCGACACCGCCAAGGAGAAGCCCCAGGAGGGCACCGTCCTCGCCGTCGGCCCCGGGAAGCGCAGCGACACCGGCGACCTGATCCCGGTCGACGTCAAGGAGGGCGACAAGGTCCTGTACTCGAAGTACGGCGGCACCGACATCAAGGTCGAGGGTGAGGACCTCCTCATCCTGTCGGCACGCGACGTGCTCGCGATCGTCGGCTAAGCGATCCCCAACAGAAACGGAGAGTCTGAATGTCAAAGCTAGTCAAGTTCGATGAGGAGGCGCGGCGCGGCCTCGAGGCGGGCGTAAACCGCCTCGCCAACGCGGTCCGCGTGACGCTCGGCCCTCGGGGCCGCAACGTGGTGCTGGACAAGAAGTGGGGCGCCCCGACGATCACGAACGACGGGGTAACGATCGCCAAGGAGATCGAGCTGGAGGACCCGTGGGAGAACATGGGCGCGCAGCTCGTGAAAGAGGTCGCGACCAAGACCAACGACGTCGCGGGTGACGGCACCACCACCGCCACCGTGCTCGCTCAGGCGATGATCAAGTCCGGGCTTCAGAACGTCGCGGCCGGCGCTAACCCGATGTCGCTGAAGCGCGGTATCGAGCAGGCCGTCGAGGCCGCGATCGGCTCGATCAAGAGCCAGTCGCGCGACGTCGAGGGCCGCGAGGAGATCGCGCACGTCGCTTCGATCTCCGCGAACAACGACCCCGAGATCGGCGAGATGGTCGCCGAGGCGATGGACAAGGTCGGCAAGGACGGCGTGATCACGGTCGAGGAGTCGAACACCTTCGGGATGGAGCTCGAGCTCGTCGAGGGTATGCAGTTCGACAAGGGTTACATCTCGCCGTACTTCATCACCGACCAGGACCGTATGGAGGCCGTGCTCGAGGATGCCTACATCCTCTTGGCGCAGAGCAAGATCTCGACGGTCCGGGACCTGCTGCCGGTCCTCGAGAAGGTCATGCAGTCGGGCAAGCCGCTCGTCATCGTCGCCGAGGACGTAGAGGGCGAGGCGCTCGCCACGCTGGTCGTCAACAAGATCCGCGGCACGTTCACCTCGATCGCCGTCAAGGCCCCCGGCTTCGGTGATCGCCGCAAGGCGATGCTGCAGGACATCGCTATCCTCACCGGCGGCCAGGTGATCTCGGAGGAGATCGGTCTGAAGCTGGAGACCGTGGGCCTCGAGATGCTGGGGCGCGCCCGCAAGGTCGTCGTGACGAAGGACAACACAACGATCGTCGAGGGCGACGGCAACGCCGACGAGATCAAGGGCCGCATCGAGCAGATCAAAGCCGAGATCGACCGCACCGACTCCGACTGGGACCGCGAGAAGCTTCAGGAGCGTCTCGCCAAGCTGTCCGGCGGCGTCGCCGTTCTGAAGGTCGGGGCGGCCACCGAGGTGGAGCTGAAAGAGAAGAAGCACCGCATCGAGGATTCCGTCTCCGCCACGCGTGCCGCGGTCGAAGAGGGCATCGTCCCCGGTGGTGGCGCAACGCTGGTTCGCTCGAGGGAGGCCATCGAGGCGCTCGACCTGCAGGGCGATGAGTGGGCCGGTGCCCGGGCCGTGATCGAGGCGCTGGACGCGCCGCTGCGGTGGATCGCGCAGAACGCCGGTCTGGAGGGTGGGGTCGTCGTGGACCGGGTCCGCAACGAGAAGCCGGGCCACGGACTGAACGCTCAGACCGGCGAGTACGTCGACCTGCTCGCGGCAGGCATCATCGACCCCGCGCGCGTCACGCGTTCCGCTCTGCAGAACGCCGCGTCGATCGCCGGCCTCTTCCTCACCACCGAGGCCACGATCGTCGACAAGCCGGAGGAGAACGGCGGCGCTGCCGCCGGCGGCCACGACCACGGTATGGGCGGTATGGGCGGCATGGGCGGCATGATGTAGTCGACCGGTCACGCCTTCGGCGTGAACGGTCGCGTGCTGGGTCAGGGCCTAAAGGCCCTGCCGCAGTAGGCAATGAGAGAAAGCGGCTTCGCCGCTGATCCCATTTCATCGCTGCGGTAAGTGCAAAACCCGCACTAACCGCAGTGCCGGTCAGCCTTCCGATTGATCGGTTCAGAACCAGAGGGCCCGGTCGAAGAGACCGGGCCCTTTAGATTTGGCCCCGCAGCGGCGAGCCGCATCGCCCTACGGGGCCGACGCTCGCTTCGCTCGGGTAGAAGACACGTCCCCCACGGGCGACGACGTCCCACCGCTGCTCGTCTAGGAAGGAGAGTGTCGTTGACCGGTTTACCTCCCGAGTTCTCGGTGCGGCCGGCTCGTCTTGAGGACGCGGCTGCTCTCGCTGCTCTTATGGCGGCCGCGGATAGGAGCGAAGGCTTGGAGCCTTGGCTTTCCCAGACCGATATCCGCGAGGACCTGGAGGATCCGCATCTCGACCTCGAGACCGATACATGGGTGGTCGAGGATGCGGGAGAGGTGGTCGGTTACGGCGGCCTCTGGGACCTCCGTGAGGAGGAAGCCGAGGCGTTCGACGCGCAGTGCTATACGTCCCCCACGCACCTCGGCAGGGGCATCGGCTCCTTCTTGATCGATCGCACGGAGGGGGCGGCAGATGAGGCCGCCGGGCGCGTGCGCCGGAGGCCGCTGCTACTTCGGAACTTCGTGTCGGCGAAGAATGACACTGCGCGCGCCATGCTCGAAACGCGAGGATACCGATGTGTCCGGCATTACTTCCATATGGCCATCGCGCTCGATGACGTTGGGGAACCGCCTGCCGTTCCGGAGGGCTTGCTCCTGCGAACGTTCGAGCCCAAGAAGGATGCCGAGGCTGTTCACGAGCTGATCGTGGATGCGTTCAGCGAACACTGGAACTGGACGCCGCTTCCGTTCGAGTCCTTCCGGAAGCGGGTGCAGGAGAGCGACGACTTCGAGCCGGAGTTCACCCCGCTGATCTTCGAGGGAGACCGGCTCATCGGGGTCTCGCTGAACGGCAAGAAGGTGGGGATGGGTTGGGTCGAAGACCTCGCGGTTCGCAAGGACAGGCGCGGCCGGGGCCTGGGTGAGCTACTGCTGCGGGAGACCTTCGCGCGCTTCAAAGCGAAGGGGTGGGACAAGGTTGGGCTTGGGGTGGACTCCAGCAACGCCACCGGCGCCGTTCGGCTCTACGAGCGCGTGGGGATGCACATCACGCGTCAGTTCGACGCCTACGAGAGGGTGATAGCCCCTTAGGGCAGGTAACCCATCGGGTCGACCGGCTCGCCGTTCACACGCACCTCGAAGTGCAGGTGGTCGCCGGTGCAGGAGCCGGTGCAGCCGACGTTGCCGACGATCTCGCCCTGCGGCACCTGCTGGCCCTCCGACACTGCGAACGACGACATATGGGCGTACAGCGTCTGCACTCCTCCGTGGTCGATGATGACCGCGTTGCCGTACCCCGAGTACGACGAGGCGAGGATCACTGTTCCCGCCTTCGAGGCCACGATCGGCTGCCCCGTCGACCCGTCGATGTCGAGGCCGGTGTGCATCCGCCCCCAGCGGGGTCCGTAGTAGGAGGTGACGTTTCCGTTCAGCGGCCAGATGTAACCCTGCGAGGAACGGCCGAGAGCGGCGACCGAAGTCAGCGTGATCTTCTTCAGGAGGTCGTATTCCAACTCCTGGATCCCGGCCTCCAGGTTGCCCTCGTGCGCGTACTTCTTGCCGAGGCTCTTCTCGAGTCGCTCGAGCAGCTTCTTGAGCTTCGCTTCCCTCTCGTCGAGGCTCGCGCGGATGGATGCGTTGCGGTCCCGCGCCCCCTCCAGCTCTTCCTTGCGGTCGAAGAGCTCCTGATGGGCGGCCTCGACCTCCACCTGCAGGCGGCTGTACTCGACCAGAGCACCCGTGTTCTGCTGCGCCGCCATCCCGAGCATCTCGACCCGGTTGTCCAGTTCCGATAGAGACTTCGCGTTCAGGAGGGCGTCCAGCGTTTCGGTGGCGCCCGACTTGTAGAGAGAAACCGCCTGGCGGGTCGCGATGTTCTTGATCTTGTCGATCTCCGCCTGGGCGGCGTCGATGCGGGCCTGCGCCGTTCTCACGGCGGATTCGATCAGCGCGATCTCGGCGTTCAGCTTCGTCAACTCGTCGCGCAGCCGGATCATGCTTGCGTTGATCGCGGCTACTTCTTCCTCGAGTGACCCTGCTTTGGCCTCGTCTGCGGCGATCTCTGCCTGAAGCTTCTCGAGATCTTGCTTCTTCTTCTGGAGCTCATCGCGAGGGCCGGCGGCGAGGCTTCCGACGGCGGGGATGAGAAGGGTGCTGAGGAGGGTCAGCGCGATCCACGCGCGTCTTCCTCGGACAAACATCCTGTTTCAGCTCCTTTGTCGGCTGGTCCTTCTAGGCCCGCGAAGACCTTGATGCCATCCCTCGACCGATCCCGTTCTCCGCCGTATCGGGCGGATGGCCGGGGGCATCCTGCCACAGCTTCCGCTAGGGGGCAATCTCTCACCCTTTCGAGGGTTTCGCGACTTCTCCTCCCGGTGTCCTGGCGTTTTTCTGTGTACAGGCGGCAGAGCGCGAAGAAATCGGGCAGAGCGCGAACAATCCTGCTGTTCGGGTCTTGCGGCACGCCGCCGCGCTGACTAGATTCCGTGATGCACCCGTTGAGTCGTAAACCGGTTTCGGCCGGGAAGAAGGCTCGGCGGGTGCATCTTTTTTCCCTGCGCAGTGCCCCTGCGGGGCACTTATAGTGACTTCCACGACTAAAGCCGCTGGGGGAGCGATGAGTCAGCTGGGTCTAGAAGATCTCGAAGCGAGGATCAAGGAGCTGCCGGGTGTCCTCGGCTGCGTGATCCTGAGAAGCAGCGACGGGAGCCCGTCGGAGATCCAAGCTTTCACGCAGATAGGGACCGATCGCGACGTGATCCAGTCTCGGATCCTCGATCAGATGGCGAGCCTCGACCTTGGTTCGCCGGTGAGCCAGGTCTTCGTGTTCGAGCTGGAGGCCGAGTCCTACTTCGGCGACCTGGAGTCCCTCGAGAGAGCGGCCGAGTTCGCCGAGCAAGAGGCCGTGAGCAAGGGTCCGCTCAGCGCGGGAGGCGCGGACCAGGACCAGGGGGCAACCGCCGTTCCCTCCCTCGTTCCCGATGTGCGTCAGCCTCGAACGGACCAGGCGCCCCGACCGGCTCTGAGGCGGGTGGCGCTGACGTCGAGCAGCTGGACATCGCAGGCGGAGGTCGCTCTGGGGGGGCCGGGCAACGAGGTCGTGGGGAAGTCGTCATCCGAGAAGACCCCCCACGGTCTGAAGGTGCTCGCCGAGGCGACCTTGGAGGCCGTGCGCTCTCTGGTGACCGAGGTGGAGTTCAAGCTCCAGACCGCCGCTTTGGTCACCGTCGGGGGGCAGGAGGCCGTGCTGGTGGTAGTGCAGGAGGAGAGCAAGTTCGAGGTCCTGGGCGCCGCCTTGACCCGGGGCGGCCCCGTGACCGAGACCTGCGTCCGGGCCACGCTCGACGCGGTCAATCGCCGACTCGCCAACGTCGCGACCTAGTCACCGGGTGGCGGCCCCGGGTCGAGTTTGATAGGGTCAAGAGTGTTATAGGAGTGCGCTGGGAGTGTGCAACGGCTTGGTTGCATCTCTCGCCTCCACCCCGCACGACCCCGTCTAGCGATTGGAGACAGCTATGACCACGCTCAAAGACGTCCCCGGCATCGAGCCGCACGGCGGCGCTCTCGAGCTTCGTATGGCGGCCGCCGAGGAGTCGGCTCGTCTGAAGGAGGAGGCGGCCTCGCTCCCGACCATCGAGGCCCGGTCGCGGCGGATCCTCTCTGACCTGGAGCTGCTCGCCGTGGGCGCCGTTTCCCCGAACCGCGGCTTCATGAACCAGGCCGACTACACGTCGGTCGTGAACGACATGCGGCTCGCGAATGGACTTCCTTGGAGCCTTCCGATCACGCTGTCGGCAACCGAGGAGGAGCTCGGGAACCTGTCGGCGGGGACGCGAGCGGCGATCGTCCACGAAGGCCAGCCGGTCGCGATCATCGACATCGAGGACATCTACTCCTACGACCCGCAGGACGAGGCGCAGAAGTGCTACAAGACGGCGGAGGACAAGCACCCCGGGGTCGCGCACATCTACTCGCAGGGCCCGAAATACGTCGGCGGTGAGGTCACCGTGCTCGAGAACGTGTTCGCCCACGAGTTCTCCGAGTACCGGCTGACCCCGCTGCAGGTTCGCGAGGAGATCGCCAAGCGCGGCTGGAAGACCCTCGTCGCCTTCCAGACGCGCAATCCGATCCACCGCGCGCACGAATACCTGACGAAGGTCGCGCTGGAGGGAGTCGACGGCCTGTTGATCCACCCGCTCGTCGGCGGGACCAAGGGGGACGACATCCCCGCCGAGGTCCGCATGAAGTGCTACGAGGTCCTGATGGAGAACTACTACCCTCACGACCGCGTCATCCTGTCCGTGTTCCCGGCCGCCATGCGCTACGGCGGGCCTCGCGAGGCGATCTGGCACGCCCTTCTGCGTAAGAACTACGGCGTCACTCACTTCATCGTCGGACGTGACCACGCCGGCGTCGGCGACTACTACGGCACCTACGAGGCGCAGGAGATGTTCGACAGCTTCGACGAGCAAGAGCTCGGGGTCCGTCCGCTGAAGTTCGAGCACACCTTCTTCTGCAAGGAATGCGAGGGGATGGCCTCGGCCAAGACGTGCCCGCACGACAGGAGCCACCACGTGCACCTGTCGGGAACACAGGTGCGCGAGATGCTGGCCGCCGGCCAGGAGCCGCCGCACGAGTTCTCCCGGCCCGAGGTAGCGCGCATCCTGATCGACGCCGAGCGCGCGAAGGCATCGGCCTAACGATGGGGCTCTTCGACAAGATCAAGAAGAAGACCGAGGACGCGGCCTCGTCCGCGGCGCAGGTCGTCGGCGACAAGAAAGAGGCGCTGTCTTCCCGGAAGAAGGGCGACCGGCGCGTGATGGTCATCGGCCTCGACTGCGCACCACCGGAGCACATCTTCGACGAGTACGCGGGGGACATCCCGAACCTCACCAAGCTGCGCGAGAACGGCGTCTATGGCCCTCTTGCTTCGATCGTCCCGCCCATCACGGTCCCCGCGTGGGCGTGCATGATGACGTCAAAGGACCCCGGCACGTTGGGGATCTACGGCTTCCGCAACCGCAAGGACCACACCTATGACGGGCTGGAGTTCGCCACCTCTTTCAAGGTGAAGGAGCCGGCGGTGTGGGACATCCTCTCCGACAACGACAAGGAGTGCATCGTCATGTCGGTGCCGCCGATGTATCCGCCGAAGCCCGTGAACGGGATCCAGATCGGTTGCTTCCTGACGCCGAACAACCAGGCGGAGTACACGTACCCGAAAGAGCTCAAGCAGGAGATAGAGAGCAATGTCGGCGAGTTCATCTTCGACATCCGCAACTTCAGGACGGACAACACGCAGTACATCCTGGATGAGGCCTACAAGATGACCGACATGAAGTTCAAGACCGCCGACTACCTGCTGACGAACAAGCCGTGGGACTTCTTCATGATGGTCGAGATGGGGCCCGACCGTTTGAACCACGGGATCTGGAGCTTCATCGACCCGAACCACCCGCGCTACGAGCCCGACAACCCGTACAAGGAATCGCTGCGCGAGTACTACCGGTTCCTCGACGGCAAGATCGGCGACATCCTGAAGCACGCCGACGAGGACACCACGGTGCTCGTCGTGTCGGACCACGGTGCGAAGGCGATGGTCGGCGGCGTCTGCTTCAACGAATGGCTCCAGCAGGAGGGCTATCTCTCCTTCACGAACGAGCCGGACGGCGTGACCGCTATCAACAAGATGGACATCGACTGGTCCAAGACGCGCGCCTGGGGCGATGGTGGCTATTACGGGCGCCTCTTCCTGAACGTCGAGGGGCGGGAGCCGGAGGGCATCATCCCCGCCGCGGATTACGAGAACGTGCGCGACGCGTTGGTCGCCAAGATCGAGGCGATGGTGGATCACGAGGGGAACCCGATGGGCAACAAGGCCCTGAAGCCCGAGGAGATCTACAAGAACCAGAAGGGCGTAGCGCCCGACCTGATCGTGATCTTCGGCGAGCTCCGGTGGAGGAGTGTCGGCTCCCTCGGTCACGGCTCGCTGTACACGTTCGAGAACGACACGGGTCCCGACGAGGCGAACCACGCCGAGAACGGCATCTTCATCATGAACAACGCCCCGGGTCAGAACGGCGGCGGCTACAAGGAAGGGCTCCACCTCTGGGACGTGCACTCGACGATCCTGGATCTCTTCGGACTGGACCCCGCGCCCGGAGCGCTGGGCACCTCCGCCCTCAAGAAATAACGCTGTCCCAAATGAGCTGAGAGTACGCGTAGCTCACCCCACGTCAGAACGGAGGAATACATGAAGCAAGCCAACAGAGAGCGTGGCGCGGTGTTGTGGTTCACGGGCCTCTCCGGCTCCGGCAAGACCACGATCGCGCACGAGGTCGAAGAGAAGCTGCTGGAGGCGGGCGTTCCCGTCGAGATCCTCGACGGCGACGTCGTGCGCGAGAACCTTTCCAAGGGCCTCGGCTTCTCGGAGGAGGACCGCAACACCAACATCCGCCGCATCGCGTTCGTCGCCCACCTACTCCAGCGCAACGGCGTCTTCGTCATCACGGCAGCGATCTCGCCCTACAAGGCGATCCGCGACGAGGCCCGCGCCATGATCAAGGACTTCATAGAGATCTACGCGGACGCTCCGCTGGAGGTCTGCGAGGAGCGCGACACGAAGGGTCTTTACAAGAAGGCCCGTGCGGGCGAGATCAAGGGTTTCACCGGGATCGACGATCCTTACGAGGCTCCCGAGAACCCCGAGGTCGTTTGCAAGACGGAGACCGAAGAGGTCTCGGAGTCGGCCCAGAAGGTCATCGACAAACTGATCGAGCTCAAGTACCTGGAGGCCTAGCTACACCGAACCATGATCGATCTGCATGCTCATACGACCGTTTCGGACGGGGGCGATGCCCCAGCCGAGCTGGTTCGAAAAGCAGCGGCTGCTGGGCTCACCGCGATCGCGGTCACCGATCACGACAACGATGCCGGGTGTGCCGAGGCCATCGCGGCCGGGCAGCAGCTTGGCGTAGAGGTTGTTCCGGGCGTCGAGATCTCCTGCGATGTCGAGGACTTCGTCGCCCGCGGCTGGACGCCGTCGGCACGGCCGACGATGCACCTGCTCGGGTACTTCATCCCGCAGAGCGATAACCCGCTGACGGCAGCCCTCGCCGAGTTGCAGTACGCCCGTGCGAACCGCAACCGGCTGATGGTCGACAAGCTCAACGAGCTGGGGATCGACATCACGTTCGAGGAGGTCGAGAGCGAGGCAGGGGGGCCGGGCGCACAGATCGGTCGTCCTCATTTCGCGGCCGTGCTGGTGCGTCACGGCGTCGTTCCCGATTACCAGACGGCGTTCGACGAATATCTGGCGAAAGGCGCCAAGGCTTACCTGAATCGGAAGCTCTACAGACCGGTCGAGGCCGTCGAGCTAATGGTCTCCGCGGGGGTCGTCCCCATCCTGGCGCACCCGTTCACGCTCAACCTGTCGTTCGAGCAACTGGACGAGTTCACCGACGACCTCGTTGGCGCCGGTCTCGCGGGGATCGAGGGGTACCACGGCGATCTTCCGGAGATCGAACAGGAGCCGTTCCGGGCGCTCGGGCGGTCAAAGGACCTGATCGTGTCCGGAGGCAGCGACTATCACGGCGATATGCGGCCGGACCGCGGGCTGCCGGGCGGGAAGCACCAGGTGCTCGTTCCGGAGGAAGTGCTCGAGCAGCTACGTTCTAAAGCCGCAGACCTGCAGCGCGAAGGATCGCCTAGATAGATGTTCATCACGAGAGCTACGCGGCACGACAAGAGCGACCTCGAAGAGTTCTTCAAGGGCGAGGACTGGGACGACCCTGTTCTCGACCGGGGCGTCGCCTTCATCGCTCGCGACGGCGCGATCGTCGGCAACGTGCGTCTGATCGAGATCGAGCCGCAGACCTTGGTCGTCGAAGACGTCCTGGTTAGGAGCGACCGCAGGGGCAGTGGCATCGGCGCGAACGTTATGCAGGCCGCGATGAACAGCCGCGGGGGAACGCTGTACCTGTGCTGTCACCCCGAGAGACTGCGCTTCTATAAGGACCTCGGGTTCAGCGAGGTGCCGTTCGAGGAGCTACCGGATGGCGTCCGCGCCTATTTCGACGAGCATGGCGACGCGCCCGGACAGTTGCCCCCAGACCACGTGCACCACTTCATGAAGGCGCGCTGAGGAGCGGTTGATCTTTTGCGCTACGCGCAGTTCGGCCAGTGGCCGGCCATGCCCGCCGCGAGCATCCTCGCAGCGGTTCTCGCTTGTGCGGTCGGGTCGTAGATCGACCCGTACCCGTAGCTCGCCCAGGTCCCTTCGCTGAACTGGAAGAGCCCGTGGTAGCCGGCCGGGTTCACCGCGTTCGGGTTGAGCCCCGATTCGCAGGACGCAACGGAGACGAGGTAAGCGCCGTCGATCCCGAACTCTGCGGCCGCGGCGTACAGGATCTCGGTTATCGACCCCGCGGGCGCGGCCGGAACGGGAGCGGCCACCTCGGCCTCCGCCTCCACCACGGGCTCCGGCTCGGGAGTAGGCGTCGGCGTGGGAGTGGGCGTGGGTGTCGGACGGCTCTTGAAGAGGTTGCCGCGCAGCTTCATGAGTCCTGCTGCCGTCTCCGTTGTGGTCGTGCCCGCGAGGTCGGAGCGAGTTAGTCGGTCTTCGGTCGGGGTGACGCCGCTTCCGAGGAGATCGGCGCCGAACGTCGCGCCCGGCACCCCGAGCAGGGTCGCGATCACCGCGATTGCGCCGAGGCGCGCTTTCACTTTCTGGTTGCGCGCTTTCTTCTGGTTGCGAGAGCCGAAGTTGATCTTCGAGACGTTCGTGGAGGTCGCGGGGCGGGGGACGACCGGAGCACGCTGCGTCCGAGCGGGTGCCGCGGCGACACCACGGCGCTGCGGCTGCGGCAGCAACCGCGCCGGCGCAGGAAGGAAGGGCGTGGTTGGAGCCGGTGGCGGCGCGGCGACGCTGGCTGTGGGCGCGACTGCGGTAGCAGGTGGGGCGGGCTCATGAGCGCTTGGCGCCGGCTCGGGCACGCTCACTGCCGGAGCAGCGACGGGGATGGGTGCCGACGCCGCGGTCGGTTCGCGTGTTGCAGTCGCGGTCAGCAGCGCCGTAGCCGGGCTCTGCGCGCGCGCCGGAACGGGGGGCCTCGGTGCCGAACCCGGCGTCCGCGCGGTCGGCTGGACGGGGACGTGCTGTCGGCGCCGCTTGCGGACGACGGCCAGCGTCAGAATCGCCGCGACCGCGCACAGCGCAGCCTGAAGCTTGTGCTTGTAGATGCTCATAGATCTCCTTATGGCCCGCGAGCGGCGGATTGTAGAGGGAGGTCGCTAATTTGTGAAATGGTTCACAAAGCGGCTTCAACCGCCACGTATCGCGCTGGCAGGGCGAGGCGACGCACCGTAGCGGCGCGAACGCGCCGGCAGGTGGAGGGGCGGGTGAGCTTATCCTTCTGAAGCATGAAGAGGGCGCTGATCACAGGTGTGACCGGCCAGGACGGCTCCTATCTCGCGGAGCTGCTCCTCGCCAAAGGCTACGAGGTCCACGGCCTCATCCGCCGCGCGTCTTCGTTCAACACCGAGCGCCTGGAGGGCATCTACAGGGACCCTCATGAGTCCGGCGTGCACTTCCTGATGCACTACGGGGACCTGTCGGACTCGGGGTCGCTCGTGAACCTAATCCGTGATCTGCAGCCGGAGGAGATCTACCACCTGGGCGCGCAGAGCCACGTGAAGGTTTCGTTCGACATCCCCGAGTACACGGCCGACGCGACGGGCATGGGCACGATCCGGATGCTGGAGGCCATCCGGGCGTCGGGCGTCGAGACTCGCTTCTACCAGGCGTCGTCCTCGGAGATGTTCGGCTCGGCCCCCCCACCGCAAAGCGAGGCGACGCCCTTCCACCCGCGCAGCCCCTACGGAGTAGCGAAGGTCTTCGCCTACTGGGCCGCGGTGAACTACCGCGAGGCCTACGGGATGTTCGCGGCGAACGGCATCTTGATGAACCATGAGAGTCCGCGGCGCGGGGAGACGTTTGTTACCCGGAAGATCACCCGAGCCGTGGCGCGCATCAAGGCTGGGTTGCAAGACAAGCTCTATCTCGGGAACCTCGACGCGAAGAGGGACTGGGGCTACGCGCCGGAGTACGTCGAGGCGATGTGGATGATGCTCCAGCACCCGGAACCCCTAGACCTGGTGATCGCGACCGGAGAGACCCACACTGTTCGAGAGTTCGCGCAGCTCGCCTTCGCCTACGCCGACCTCGAGTGGGAGCGCTACGTCGAGGTGGATCCCAACTACTACCGACCGGCGGAGGTGGACGTCCTGCAGGGGAATCCGGAGAAGGCGAACCGCGTTCTGGGATGGAAGTCGGAAACGAGCTTCGAGGAGCTGGCCCGGATCATGGTGGACGCCGACATGAAGTTGCTCGAGGACGAGATGGCCGGTCGGCTCGTGCGACAAGATCGCGACCGGTACCGCTGAGCGACTCCGGTCCGGTGATAGAACAGGAGCAGTAGGAACCGCGCCTATTCCCCGAGGCGTCGAGGCATAAGGAGGTTCGGTGGAGATCGAGATCGGCATCGGCAAATCGGGGCGGAGAGCCTACGGCTTCGACGACATCGCGATCGTGCCGTCCCGGCGCACCCGCGACCCCGACGACGTCGATATCACCTGGGAGATCGACGCCTTCCGTTTCGACCTCCCCCTCATGGCCTCGGCCATGGACGGCGTGGTCTCACCCCGCTCCGCGATCGAGATCGGACGCCTCGGCGGGCTCGCGGTTCTCAACCTCGAGGGTCTCCAGACGCGGTACGAGGACCCCGACAGCATCCTGGCCGAGATCGCCGAGCTGCCGGACGACAAGGCGACGCTCAGGATGCAGGAGCTCTACCAGCAAGATGTGAAAGAGGAGCTCATCTTCAAGCGCATCCGGGAGATCAAGGACGCGGGGGTCACAGCCTCCGCCTCGCTGACGCCGCAGAAGGTCGAGCGTTTCCACAAGATCGCACTCGAGGCGGAGCTCGACGTCCTCGTCATTCAGGGGACCGTGGTCTCCGCCGAGCACGTCTCCACGCGGACGGAGCCGCTCAACCTGAAGCGCTTCATCTCGACCTACGACATCCCGGTGATCGTGGGTGGCTGCGCCTCCTACTCGACCGCTCTGCACCTCATGCGCACGGGCGCCATGGGTGTGCTCGTCGGGGTGGGGCCGGGCGCAGCGTGCACGACCCGCGGGGTCCTGGGGCTCGGCGTGCCGCAGGCGACTGCGATCGCCGATGCTGCGGGCGCTCGGATCAGGCACTTGGACGAGACCGGTCGCTACTGCCACGTGATCGCCGACGGAGGCATGACAACGGGCGGTGACATCGCGAAGGCGATCGCATGCGGAGCCGACGCGGTGATGATCGGCTCGCCGTTGGCCGCCGCCAAGGAGGCCCCGGGCAGTGGCTACCACTGGGGGATGGCGACCTTCCATCCGACGCTCCCACGTGGGGCGAGGGTGAAGACCTCCACGCTCGGCACCCTCGAAGAGATCCTGGTCGGCCCCGCCCACGAGAACGACGGCCGGATGAACCTGTTCGGGGCACTGAGAACGAGCCTCGCGACATGTGGCTACGCGAACATCAAGGAGTTCCAGAAGGCCGAGGTGATGGTGGCGCCGGCGTTGAAGACCGAGGGCAAGGCGCTACAGACGGCCCAGCGCCTGGGCATGGGGGCTTGACCGCCCGCACACACGGCAACAGACGAGTCGATCAGCGAAAAGAAGGCCCGGGGAGCTCCGGGCCTTCCTCTTTTTCGAAAACCGGGCTACGCCCAGACCCGCGTGGAGCCTCGGACAAACCGACAGCAAGTGCCCGATATGACTGAGGATTCTTAGGCCGTCGGGCTCTGTCCGGGAATAATCCCACGCTGTGCGGCCTTGTAGCCTAAGACGATGTTTGACAGAGCTGCTCCTAGCGCCTAGACTTCGCTGGCAAGCAGCAAGAAGTGCCTACAGATTGGAGGCTGCCATGCAGCTTAGCCTTATTATCCTCGTCGCGGCGATCGTCGCGCTGAACGTCTTCGCCCTCTGGTTCGGCTCGGACAGCAGGGACGGCGACGACTGGACCAACCACCGGCCCGCGTAGGAACGGAGATCCGAATGAGCCCCTGGGTTCTGTACCAGCTAGACAACTCACTGTCTTCGATCCGCCAGCTGACCAGAGCAGTCCCCCCCTCTCTGGCAGAGCGGGACGACTCCCCCCGTCCCGTCGGCAGCGAGCGACAGGGTCGGGAGTCCTAGTGGCTCCCGGCCCCGCCCGTTCGTCGTTGGACGAGATCGACCTGCAGATCCTGCGCCTCCTCCGCCAGGACGGACGGATGTCTCACGCCGCGATCGCGAAGACGGTCGGCCTCTCCGGTCCCGCGGTTCACGAGAGGGTCAGGAAGCTGGAGCAGAGCGGCGTCATCGCCGGCTACTGCGCGGTGCTGGATCCTGAGTTGCTGGAGCGGCCGCACGTCGCGTTCGTTCTGGTCACCCTGTCGGAGGGCAACGAGTTCGCGTCGGACGACCCGATCGTGGCGCGCATCTGCGACGAGCCCGACGTGTTGGAGTTCCACCGCATCGCGGGTGAAGACTGCTACCTGATCAAGATCAGAACCTCGACCAACCGCGCCATGGAAAAGCTTCTGCGGCGCATCCGCTCGATCCGCGGCGTCGCACGCACTCGCACGACGATCGTGCTGTCGACGGAGCTCGAGCGACCGACGATCATGGTTCCCACCGATGAGGAGCCGGAGTCGGAGCCGCAGCAACCTGCTCGCACCGCCTGATCGAGCGATCGCGTTCACCTCTGTAGCATCGGCGGTCCATGGCCGAGCCGCGCACGATCTCTGAGCTGCTGACGGTCGGCGAGAGGGTGCTGCGGGATTCCACCCATCTCTTCGAAGATCACGTCCACATCGATCTCGCGCGCGACCTGCTGGCGAGCGCGCTTCACCTGACCCAGGACGAGCTCGATGACGGGTTCGTCCCGTCGAAGCCCGCCCGCGACCGCTACCTGGCCCTGATCGCCCGACGTGCGGCGGGGGAGCCGCAACCGTTCCTGACGGGACGCATCGAGTTCTATGGCCTCGACCTGAAGGTGTGGCCCGGGGTCTTCGTCCCGCGGCCCTCGTCCGAGCTGACGGTTGAACGCGCGTTGCGCCGGCTGCGCCGCCGGACGCGGCCGGTCGTGGTGGACGTTGCAGCCGGCGCCGGACCCATCGCCCTCGCCATAGCCAGCGAGCTGCCGTCGGCGGAGGTGTGGGCGTTGGATATCGACAGCGAAGCACTCTCCCATGGGCGGAAGAACGCCCGCCGACTCGAGATACGCAACGTGAACTTCCGATCCGGTGACATGTACGCGCCTCTGCCCGAACGGGTGTCCGGTGCCGTCGACCTGATCACCGGGCACGTCCCCTATGTCCCGGAGGCGGAGCTGGACGACCTTCCGACCGAGGTGCGAGAGCACGAGCCCGTTCACACGCTGACCGACGAGGGCGACGGGTTCTATCTGCTTCGCCGCGCGATCGACGAAGGCGTTCAGTGGCTGAAGCCGGGGGGGTGGCTGCTCCTCGAGCTCTCGGAGGACTTCGCGCCGAAGGCGCGCAAGCTCATCCGCAAGGCGGGGCTCCGCGACGAGGGCGTTGCGTCGGACGCGGACGAGCTGAGCGTCGTGGTGGAGGCCCGCAAAAGCGCCTGAGGAGCTAGGGGGCGCGGTAGGCTGGCTTATGCCCGGCGCCTCCGACGAAAAGACGTTCCCCGCAGGAGCCACGGGATCCACTTTCAGCACCACCTCGGCGGCGCCTGTGGTCGTGCTGGATTACGGAGCGCAGTACGCGCAGCTGATCGCTAGGCGCATCCGCGAGTGCCACGTCTACTCGGAGATCGTTCCTCACGACATCCCGCTCGACGAGCTGAAGGCGAAGCGCCCCGCCGGCATCGTGTTGTCGGGGGGGCCGAAGTCGGTGCATTCATCCGGCGCCCCGTCCGCGCAGCCCGAGCTGTTCGATCTCGGTGTCCCCGTCCTAGGGATCTGTTACGGCCAGCAGCTGATGGCGCAGTCACTGGGCGGAGAGGTCGCGGCAACCGGGGTAGCCGAGTTCGGCAAGACCGATCTCGACGTAGAGGCCCCGTCTTCTACGTTGTTCGCGGAGCTGCCCCAGCAACAGACGGTGTGGATGAGCCACAACGACGCGGTCGTGCGGCCGCCGGAAGGCTTCCGCGTGACGGCGTCGACCTCGGCCAGCCCGGTCGCGGCATTCGAAGACCCCGAGCGTCGGCTCTTCGGCGTCCAGTTCCATCCCGAGGTGGCGCATACGCCCAAGGGCACGGACTTGTTGAAGAACTTCCTGTACGACGGGTGCGACCTGCTGCCCACGTGGACCATGACCTCGATCATCGAGAGCGCCCTAGAGTCGATACGAGCGTTCGTGGGTGGCGAAAGGATCGTGTGCGGTCTCTCGGGCGGTGTCGACTCTTCCGTGGCCGCGGCACTTGTTCACCGCGCCGTGGGCGACCAGCTCACCTGCGTATTCGTCGACCACGGTTTGTTGAGACAGGGTGAGGCCCAGCAGGTCGAAGAGACCTTCCGCCGTCACCTCAAGATGGATCTCATCCACGTCAAGGCCGCAGACCGGTTCTTGGAGAGACTTGCGGGGGTCACCGACCCGGAGCGAAAGCGGAAGATCATCGGAGAGACCTTCATCAGGGTCTTCGAGGAGGTCGCTAGAGACGACCTGAACGATGCCAGGTTCCTGGTGCAGGGGACGCTGTACCCGGACGTCATCGAGTCGGGTACTAAGGACGCCGCCAAGATCAAGAGTCACCACAACGTCGGCGGTCTTCCCGAGGACATCGCCTTCACGCTGGTCGAGCCTCTCCGCAACCTCTTCAAGGACGAGGTCCGGCGGGTGGGCGAGGAGCTCGGTCTTCCCGAAGAGATCGTGTGGCGCCAACCGTTCCCGGGCCCCGGGCTGGCCGTGCGGATCATCGGCGACGTCACCGCGGAGCGCCTCGAGATGCTGCGCGCCGCCGACGCGATCGTGCTGGAGGAGATGAAGCGGGCGGATCTCCTGCGGGAGATCTGGCAGTCGTTCGCGGTCCTTCCGGCGGTGCGGTCGGTCGGGGTGATGGGCGACGAGCGCACCTACGGGCACCCGATCGTCCTGCGGGCGGTGACGAGTGACGACGCGATGACCGCGGACTGGGCGCGACTGCCCTACGAGCTCCTGGAGAAGATCTCGAGTCGCGTCGTGAACGAGGTGCCGGGCGTGAATCGTGTCGTCTACGACATCACTGCCAAGCCTCCCGGCACCATCGAGTGGGAGTAGCGGCCGCCGAACCCGCTCGGGGCAAGAACGACTACCTGAACATCCTGTCCGGGACGACGCAGAACGTCGTCGGGATCGTCATAGCCGCGCTCGCCACCTTCGCGGTGAACGTCTTGATGTCGAACACGCTGGGCGCGGCTGCGTTCGGCGTCGTGACGGTCGCGACGCAGGCCGCTTTCGTCGCGTCCTACGCGACCCGCGCCGGTATGGATATGGCGGTTCTGCGCGACGTCGCGGTCGAGGTGGGGCAGCGACGGTTCGGTCACATCCGTGTGCCCGTAGCACGAGCGACGTGGATCGGCGCGGTCGTGAGCGCGGTCGTCGGAGGTCTCGTCCTGGCGGCGCCGGCACCGGTTCAAACGCTGCTGTCGCTGGAGGGACGTGACGGCCGTCTGGCCGTCCAGATGGCGGCGATCGGCTTGCCGTTCCTCGCCTTGGCGAACGTGTGGCTGTCCGCCACGCGTGGCTTGAAGATCATGCGCTACACGCTGTATGTCTTCTGGAGCGGCCAACCGATCGTATGGATCGCTCTGATGCTCGCGGGGTGGTTCGTCGCGCGCACCAGCTGGATGAGCACGCTCGCGTACTCGCTGTCGTGGGTGGTCGCGGCAGCGGCAGCCGGGTACTTCTGGCGGCGCGAGAGCGCTCGCTGGGATGCGGATCCGATGGAGCCCGGCGAGATGACGAAGCTGTTCCGCTACGCGGGACCGCGCGCTCCTGCCGCTCTTTTCTCACAGTTGCTGTTCTGGACCGATCTCTTCGTCTTGACGCGCTATGCGTCCGAGGTCGAGATCGGCGTCTACTCCGCCGCGCTGCGGGCGGGCCAGGTGATCGTTCTGTTCCTCACGTCCGTCAGCTTGATGTTCAGCCCGTTCGTCGCCGACCTCCACAACCGCGGCGAGACCGAGCGTCTGGACCGGCTCTTCAAGACGCTGACGAGGTGGACGATCGCGGCCACGATGCCGATCTTCCTCCTGCTGCTGGTTGCACCGGAGGAGGCGTTGCGGATCTTCGGCGGCAGGTTCACCGAGGGCCAGGCGGCGCTCCTCATCCTGATCGCCGGTCAGTTCGTCAACATCGCTACGGGAAGTGTCGGCTTCGTTCTGATCATGGTCGGGCGTACCGGATGGGACCTCGCCGTCTACGCGGGTTCGCTCGCGCTGAACCTCGCTCTCGCCTTCTGGTTGTGCCCCCGCTATGGGATGGAAGGCGCCGCTGTCGCGAACGCCGTGACGTTCGCGCTGTCGAAATGGGCCCGGTTGTATCTCGTGAAGCGGTTCGTCGGGATCCAGCCATATGACCGTGATTACGCGCGGTTGATCCTGCCCGTCGTCGTCTCCCTCGGCGTGATGTACCTCGTCCATGCCGCAGTCGACGGGTGGTGGTTGGTAGACCTAGTAGCCACGGCAGCTGCCGGGTCGGTCGCGTACGCCGGTGCCTACGTCGTTGCAGGTCTCACACCGCGCGAGCGGACCGCCGCTGCATCGCTGCTCGAATCGTTTCGCTCTCGCGCCGCGGCTCCGAAACCGTGACCTCCCACTCACCACACAGGGACCGTTCGGTCGCGGTCGCGGCCCTGGGCGCGATGTTCATCGCTTCTTCGGGGGTCCTGGTCCGGTTGTCGGCGTCCACTCCGGTCACCGTCGCCTTCTATCGCTGCCTCTACGCGCTTCCGGTGTTGGGAGCGCTGACGCTTCTGGAGGAACGCAGTCTCGGGCGGCTGCCCGTACGCGCGCGCCAGCTCTCGTGGGCGGCGGGTGTCTTCTTCGCGATCGACCTCATCTTCTGGCACCACGCGATCGCCGCGGTCGGAGCGGGTCTCGCCACCGTCCTCGGCAACCTCCAGGTGGTGATCGTGGGATTCGTGGCCTGGCTCCTGTTGAAGGAGCGCCCGCAGACGTCGCTCTTCATCGCGGTCCCGGTGGTTCTGGCGGGGGTCGTTCTGATATCGGGAGTAACCGGTGGCGAGGCGTACGGGGAGGATCCCACGGCCGGTGTCATCTTCGGTATCGCGACCTCGCTGGCATACGCCGCCTTCCTGCTGATCCTTCGCCAGGGTTCCCGCGACCTCACCCGCGTCGCGGGACCGCTGTTCCACGCCACGCTGTCATCCACCGTCACCGCCGCCGTGTACGGCCTCGTCGCGGGCGGGGCGGAGTGGGCTCCGGCCTGGCCGGAACACGGTTGGCTGGTGACGCTGGCGCTCTCGGCGCAGGTCGGCGGGTGGCTCCTGATCTCCCGGTCGCTTCCTCGCCTTCCGGCCGCAGTCACCTCCGTCGTGCTGCTGCTTCAACCGGTGGGGGCGATGCTGCTCGCGGCGGTCACCTTGGGGGAGGAGCCGGGTCCGGCGCAGCTCGCGGGCGCGGCGATGGTGTTGGCCGGCGTCCTGATCGCGACCCGCGGTCGCTCCCGCCCAGCCGAGGTGGCTCCGCAGCCGGCGTAGCCAACGCGGTGAGATCTGCCGATACCGGCAACCTTGCACGCCGTATGGTCGTCTTAGTCGCCATGAAGGTCCTCCTGTCGGCCGCCCTCTCGCTCACGTTGGTTGCCGGATGCCAACCTGACGCTCCACCGGCCCCCGAGGCCGTCGCGTCACCGCCGGCCTCCGGAGCGGCCGGTTCTCCCTCGCTGCCCCAGGCGCCCCAAGCTGTTGTGGCGTCACTTCCAGCAAGCTGCGAACCCTGGCGCGGCGGCCCCCAGGGGCCCCAGATCACTTTTGTGAAGGAGGGGCGGCTGTTCGCGCTCGATCCCAGCGGCGGGAGAGCGACATGCCTCGGTGGCGCGAACTCTTACCGGCTGGAGTGGGGGCCGCGCGGCGACCGCGTTCTCTTGACGGCCGGGTCGGCCCTCGCTCAGGGCGTCGGCTTCCGACAGGAGCTCCCGGGTGACCAAAGGGAGACGACGTGGTCCAGGCCCACAGGCACCTCCGTGGTGTACGTCTCACACGACTATGGCTCGCTGCTCAAAGAAGATGTCACCACGGGCGCAATCGCGGAGATCAGCTTCCTCGAGGCTCATCACGACGTCGCGTACCACCCGGCCGGGACCCACATCGCGGTCGCAGGACAGGCCCACGGAGGTGCGGCAGGTCTTTACCTAGCTACCAACGAGGGCACCCAGGTTCAACAGATCGTGCGCGGAGAGGATGCGGAGTACATCGACGGCCTGGCGTTTTCGCACGACGGCAGGTACCTGTACTTCCGAGCCAAGCACGAAAACAGCCTCGACCTCCATTCGGTTCGGATCTTCACCGGCGAGGAGAGTGCGGACACACAACGGGACCTTTCAGCTGCTGGTGTCGAGACGATCTATTCCGGCGAGCAGGCTCCTCACTTCGCGGTCTCGCCTTTCTCTCGACGGCCGCGGATCTTGCTGTCCGCCTGTTTCGCCGACCGCGGCGACGCGCTAGTTCGTGTCGGGGAGGACGAAACCGTGCTGGAACCAGAGCTTGGCGCGGTCGACCCTGTGGGCTGGCTTCCGGATCATTCGGTCGTCTTCATCGCATACGAGCGCCGCTGCGACGACGTCGGAGCTGGAGATCTCTACTCCTGGAGCCGGGGGGAGTCGACGCTGCTGGTGGAAGACGTCGATGCCGCCGCTATCCGGGCTCGTCTTCCTGCTGCCCCAGATCCACCCGCCAAGGCTCAAGGCGTCGTGGCTTGATAGCCACCCTCGGCGGCCGGTCGGTCGCTTTCGAGAAGCAAAGGATGATCCGAGGTACCCAGGCTCGATAATCGAGTCGTGGAACACGACTACCTATCGGATCTGAATCCGGTTCAGCGCGAGGCGGTCGAGCATCCGGGGGGGCCCGCACTGGTTGTGGCCGGTGCCGGCTCCGGGAAGACACGGGTCCTGACCTACCGGATCGCGCATCTGATCCGCAACGGGACCTCCCCGTTCGCGATCATCGCGATCACCTTCACCAACAAGGCGGCGGACGAGATGAAGCGCCGGGTGGAGGAACTGGTTGGCTCCGTCGCCAACAAGATGTGGGTCTCGACCTTCCACTCCGCCTGCGTCCGGATCCTGCGGCGCGAGGCAGAGCATCTCGGAATCCGCTCGTCTTTCTCCATCTACGACTCCGCCGACTCGGAGCGCCTCATCAAGCTGTGTCTCAAGGAGCTGGATCACGACCCCAAGAAGGTCCCGCCGCGAGCGGTGGCCGCGGCCATCTCCGACGCGAAGAACAAGTTGATGTCGCCGGGCCTTTACAGCGACTTCGCCGCGAACCCATGGGAGAGGACCGTCGCCGAGATCTACGTCGAGTACCAACGCCGCTTGCGCCAGGCGAGTGCGATGGACTTCGACGACCTGCTGTCGGGAGTGGTCGAGATCTTCGATCGCGAGCCCGAGGTGCTGGCGCGCTACCAGACACGCTTCGAGCACGTGCTGGTCGACGAGTTCCAAGACACCAACCATGTCCAGGCGCGCCTTTCGACGCTGCTCGCGGGGAAGCACCGAAACATCTTCGTGGTCGGCGACGCCGACCAAGGCATCTACGCGTTCCGCGGAGCCACGATCAAGAACCTGCTCGACTTCGAGCGCGATTGGCCGGACGCGCGCGTCATCACCCTCGAACAGAACTACCGCTCGACGCAGACGATCCTGAGCGCGGCCAACGCGGTGATCGAGAACAACATCATGCGCAAGCCGAAGTCGCTGTGGACCGAGTCTCTATCTGGTGACCTGATCACCCGCTATCACGCGCAGAACGAGCACGACGAGGCCGCCTGGGTTGCCGCGGAGGTGCAGCGTCTCGTGGAGCTGGGCCACCCGTTGCACGATGTCGCCGTCTTCTATCGCACGAACGCGCAGTCGCGCGTTCTGGAAGAGATCTTCGCGAAGGAGACGATCCCGTACAGAGTCGTCGGCGGAGTCCGCTTTTACGAGCGCAAGGAGGTCAAGGACCTCCTCGCATGGCTGCGGGCGGCGGTGAATCCTTCGGACACAGTGAACGTGTCGCGCGCGGCCCAGGCACCTCGTCGAGGGATCGGAGACACCTCGCTTGCCAGGATCGTCGACTTCGCGCGACGCCAGGACATCGGGCTCGGCGACGCCTTCCTGCAGGCCGAGGATGCCGAGGGGCTGTCGAAGAAGGCGCTGGGCGGGATCCTCGAGGCCGGTCGTCTGTTCCAGCGCATCCGAGAAGCGGCCGAGTCCGGCATCGCGATAGCGGACATCATCGAGATGACGTGGGAGATGACCGGCTACATGGATGAGCTGAAGGCGGAGCGGACGTTCGAATCGCTATCGCGTCAGGAGAACCTCCGGGAGCTGGCGGGAGTGGGGGCCGAGTACGACGAGCGGTCTCCCGAGCCCACCCTCACCGGCTTCCTCGAGGAGATCTCCCTCATCACGGACACCGACCGCGTCGAGGGTGAGGAGACCGGGGTGACCTTCATGACGCTTCACAACGCGAAGGGGCTCGAGTACCCGGTCGTGTTCATCGTCGGGATGGAGGAGGGCGTCTTCCCGCACATCCGCTCACTAGGCGACGCCGACCAACTCGAAGAGGAACGGCGGTTGTGCTACGTGGGGATCACCCGCGCGCGGGAGCGTCTGTACCTGCTGAACGCGTGGTCGAGGAGCTTGTGGGGCGGCCTCAATTACAACCCCGCCTCACGCTTCCTCGCAGAGGTACCGGGCGAGCTCGTATCGCGCGCCGACAAGGCCGATGCGAACCGCGGAGGAGCCCAGGCGACGAGCGGCGGTACCTCCGATCCCTCGGTGTTCAAGGTCGGCCAAGAGGTCGAGCACAAGAAGTGGGGCCGTGGCACGATCATCGAGATCGCACGTTCCGGCATCGGCGGCCTCGAGGCGACGATCCACTTCCCGGTGCTGGGCGGCGAGAAGCGCCTCGACCTCTCGCTCGCCCCGCTGAAGCCCGCGTCCTGACTAGGGCGCCGGTCCGCCCCGCCGTCGCTCAGGCTTCGGTGATCTCGACCGACTCGATGTAGACCGGAACGATCGGTTTGACGGCCTCGGCCGCGTCGGGAGCGCCCGTGTTCGTCGGCTGACAACCGATCGCCTCGAGCGTCGGGATCAAGCCGGGGCCGTCTGGATTGCAGCCGATCTCCTCCTGTGTTGCCTCGGTCTCGCCTGCTAAGACCTTGCCGAAGATGGAATAGAAGGGCTGGTAGCCGGCGGGCCTGTTGCGCTGGATCACGATGAAGAACTGGCTCCCGGCGGTGTCGGGGTCACCCGTGTTCGCCATCCCCACGACTCCATAGACGTACTGGTTCGACTTCTCGGGTGGCTCGCCCGGGATCGTGTAACCGGGACCGTCGGGAGGTACGCCGTTCTGGCCGTTTGGATCGCCCGTCTGGATGACCGAGTTCTGCTCGACGCGGTGCCAGACCAACCCGTCGTAGAAGCCCTCCTGTGCCAGGAAGATGAAGTTGTTCACGTTCTTCGGAGCCGTCTCCTCGAGGAGATCTATGACGAGATCGCCGCAGGAGGTGTGGATCGTCGCCCCGTAATCGACGCCGTCTTCCAGGACGTCATCCGGGCCCTTGTAGTTGGTCTTCGGCTCTGCCTCCGCCGGCGGCTCCGCGCCACATGCCGCGGACTCCGCCGCAGCGTCGGTGGCGCCCGCCGCGGGAGTCTCCGGTTCTGCCGCGGGATCCTCCTTCGAGAAGATCATGGCCGCAACGACGATGGCGGCGAGAAGGCCGAGGGCTCCGAGCAGCCGCATGTTGCGACGACGCTGCAGGGCGGCTTGTTGCGCGGCGCGCAGCTCGTCGCGGTGCTGCTTCTTCCGAGCTCTCTTGTCCGGGACGGTCACCAGGTGTTCCTCCATCTCGCGCGACGCCTGCGCGACGGATCGGGATCGTCTGCGTAAACGCCGCTCAGCCGGTCGAGATGATAGGGGACTACCTCTCGGAGGGATGCCGTCGTCGGATCCCCTGCGACCACGGCGTCGGCGATGCCGAGCTCGCGGAGGTCATGGCTCGTCAGCCTGAGGGAACGTGCGGCCTCGGGTGCGCGCGCTGGGTCCTTCCACAGGATCTCAGCCGCGGCCTCCGGACCGATCACCGAGAAGATCGAGGCTTCATAGGCGACCAATACGTCACCGGTGGCGAAGGCGAGCGCTCCGCCGCTGCCGCCCTCGCCGGTCACGATCGACAGCACGGGGACCGACGCGGTCAGCATCTTGTGAGTGAGGCGTGCGATCAGCCACGCGACGCCCTCTCCTTCGGAAGATGCCGATGGGTCTGCCCCCGGCGTGTCGACGAGCGTCACCACTGGCAGGTGAAGGCGCTCCGCAACCTCGATGCACCTGAGCGCCTTCCTAAAGCCGGACGGGCGCAGCGGTTCGCCGGAGGTGTCCATGAGCAGGAAGCGCCGCCCCGAACCGCGGGCGATCCAGCAGCGAAGCTCGTCAGCAGGAGCGCCGGCGCGGTCACCGCGGAGCTCGAAGGAAGCCTCGACGGCTTCGGTCGGGTCGACGTCTTTGTGCCGGCGAGCTGTCTCCACTGCCGTCCAGGGGTCGGCCACTCCCCCGTCGGCTTCGACCGGTCGTTGTAGATCCGGCTGCGGATCGTCGGGCGCGAGACATACGAGCGCGACGGCGACGCGAGACCTCAACGTTTCCGCAGAGACCACGTCGTCGAACATCCCGTGGTCGAGCCCCGACGTCGCGGTGTGCGAGCCGGGAGGCAGTGGCTGACCCGTGACGTGCTCCGCCACCCGAGGGCCCGCGAATCCGATCGTGGCTTGTTGCTCCGCGAGCGTGATGTCCGCGAGGGACGCGAGGCTCGCGAGCACGCCTCCTGTCGTCGGATGGCCGAGCACCGCGATCATCGGTTGGTGCGCCTCCGCGAGCATCACGCGCGCCGCGACGACCTTAGGCATCTGGATGAGCGACCGCATCCCCTCCTGCATGCGCGCGCCTCCGGTCTCGGTCCGAAGGATGAAAGGCACCCGCCTCGACCCCGCCCGCTCCATCGAACGCGCGAGCCGCTCTCCGCCCACCTCCCCCATGCTGCCGCCCATGAAGCTGAAGTTGAAGAGCGCCAGCTCCACCTCGTGACCTTCGATCGTGGCGGCTCCCGTCACGACCGACTCGTCGGTCGCGGCTCGTTCCGAGGCGCGTTGCAAGGAGTCGCGGTAGCCCGGCCACCGGAGTGGATCCCGCGATTGAAGGTCGTCGGCGAGCCATCGGAACGACCCCGGATCGATGATGTCGTGGGCCTGTGACGGCGCTTCCTCCACGGTTTTCCCCTCTAGGTGACCTGCTAGGGTCGAAAGGTAGCAACATCCACCCACCGAACGAGGAGCTCTATCTCCTATGGCTTCAGGACGGCCGCGCATCTTGGTGGCGAAGCCGGGACTGGACGGGCACGACCGCGGCATCAAGGTCGTCGCTCGTGCACTGCGGGACGCCGGTATGGAGGTCATCTACACGGGGCTCCACCAAACCCCCGACCAGATCGCGGCCGCCGCCGTTCAGGAAGACGTCGACGCCGTCGGCCTGTCCTGTCTGTCGGGTGCCCACATGACGCTGTACCCGCGCGTGGTCGAGCTGTTGAGAGAGCAGGGCGCGGAAGACATCAAGGTGTTCGGCGGCGGCATCATCCCGGAGGCAGACATCGAGCCGCTGAAGGCGGCCGGCATCGAAGAGATCTTCACGCCGGGCACGCCGACTACAGAGATCATCGACTGGGTCAACGAGCACGTTGGCTCCACGGCGAGTTAGGAGAGCCGCGCTTGGACCTCTTCGAATACCAGGGCAAGGAGCTGCTGCGCAAGTTCGAGATCCCCGTTCCCGAGGGGCGCGTTGCGTCGACACCGGACGAGGCGGCCGAGGCGACGAGGTTCCTCGGCAACCGCGTCGTCGTGAAGGCGCAGGTCTCCGTCGGGGGCCGCGGCAAGCAGGGAGGGGTCAAGCTCGCCTCTTCACCTGACGAAGCGCGGGCTGCAGCCGAGGAGATCTTCGCGATCGACTTCTATGACCAGGAGGGTTTCAAGCTGAAACAAGCGGCGGACGCGGGATCGCTATCCGCCGAGCAAGCAGCGCTGTGGGAGCAGAAGCAACGACAGGCCGAGCGGACGCGGCGGGTCCTGGTCGAACGGGCGGGCGAGCTGAAGGCGGAGTACTACTGCTCGTTCATCCTCGACAGAACGTCGCGCAACTACCTGGCGATCATGAGCTCCGAGGGCGGCATGGACATCGAGGAGGTCAACCGCACCCGCCCCGACGCGATCGCGAAGGTGACCATCGACCCGCTGTTGGGTATGTCGGACTTCCACGGGCGCGAGCTGGTCTTCGGCGGGAACATCGATGCCGACGCCCGCAAAGGCTCGCTCTCGATCCTTCCGAAGCTCTACCGGGCGTTCGTCGAGCTCGACGCCTCGCAGATCGAGATCAACCCGCTCGTCCTCACCGGTGACGGCAAGGTCATGGCGCTCGATGCGAAGGTGATCCTCGACGACTCCGCCGCCTTCCGCCATCCCTTCTTCGAGGAGCTGAAGGCCGCGCACGAGGTTCCCGAGCAAGAGCGCAAGGCGAAGGAGCTGGGCCTGAACCTCATCAAGCTCTCCGGCGACGTCGGCATCATCGGCAACGGCGCGGGGCTCGTCATGTCGACGCTCGACGTGGTGAAGGACGCCGGTGGGTCGGCCGCGAACTTCCTCGACGTCGGTGGCGGCGCGAACGCGGAGGTGCTGTCGAACTCTCTGCAGATCATCACCGAGAACCCCGAGGTGAAGAGCATCTTCATCAACATCTTCGGTGGGATCACGCGCTGCGATCTGGTGGCCGAGGGGATCATCGACGCCCTCGGACGGCTCGACGTGAGGGTCCCGATCGTGGTGCGGCTGGACGGCACCAACGCAGAGCAAGGACGGAAGATGCTGGCCGATGCACCGCACCCGATGCTGGTCACGGCGGAGACGATGTTGGGGGCCGCGGAGAAGGCGGTCGAGCTGGCAGATAGAGGCGCGAGTTAGATGGCGATCCTGGTCGACGACAACACCAAGTTGGTGGTGCAGGGACTCACCGGCAGCGAGGGCTCCTTCCATGCCGGCCGCAACAAGGAATACGGGACGCAGCTGGTCGCGGGAGTCACGCCGGGCAAGGGCGGAACGGAACACAACGGCACGCCGGTGTTCCATACCGTCCAAGAGGCGGTGGAGAAGACGGGCGCGAACACATCGATGGTCTTCGTGCCGGCTCGTTTCGCTGCCGACGCGATCCTGGAGGCGTACGACGCCGGCATCCAGACGATCGTCGCCATCACCGAGCACGTACCCGCCCTGGACATGGCGCGCGTGGTGGGCTACGTCCGCGGGCGCGGCAACGGCGTGTCGCTCATCGGCCCGAACTGCCCCGGCGTCATCTCGCCCGGGAAGGCGAACGTCGGGATCATCCCCGGTGAGATCTGCTCTGCGGGCCCCGTCGGGCTCGTCTCTCGTTCGGGGACCCTCGTCTACCAGATCGTCCACGAGCTGACCCAGCTCGGGATCGGGCAGTCCACCTGCGTCGGGATCGGCGGCGACCCAGTCCCCGGCTCGGACTTCATCGACGTCCTCTCGAAGTTCGAGTCCGATCCGGAGACGGAGATGGTCGTGCTCGTCGGCGAGATCGGCGGGGACGCCGAGGAGCGCGCGGCGGCGTGGGCGAAGGCGAACATGACGAAACCGATCGTGGCCTTCTTCGCCGGGCGGGAGGCGCCACCGGGGAAGCGGATGGGACACGCCGGCGCCATCGTGTCGGGGTCGAAAGGGACCTGGCAGGCCAAGGCCGACGCTTTCGAGGAGGCGGGGTTCCCGGTGGCCAGGAACCCGACTCAGGTGGCCGAGCTAGTGGCGGGGCTGCGCGCCAAGGGATGAGCTTGAAAGAGGTCGAGGACCTCGCGGGGCCTCCGTGGCAGCGTCCGCTCACGGGGCGTCTGGAGCAACTCGTCGTTGAATCCGACCTGCTTGCGGATAACCCGCTGGGGGACTCGTCGCGGCGGCCGCTCTACGTGTATCTCCCCCCCGGCTACGGCGAGAGCAGCAGGCGCTATCCCGTCATCTATGTCATCCAAGGGTTCACCGGACAACTCGACATGTGGTTGGGCCGTAGCGCGTTCGAGCCGAACATGATCGAGCGGGTCGACGACCTCTTCTCCGGCGTCGGCACGCGCCGGGCGATCGTCGTGTTCGTGGATGCGTGGACCTCTTACGGAGGCTCTCAGTTCATCAACTCTTCGTCGACGGGGCGCTACATGGACTACCTCTGCGACGAGATCGTTCCCTTCGTCGATGACCGCTACTCGACGGCGGCGGACCGGGACCGCCGCGCTCTGACGGGCAAGTCCAGTGGCGGTTACGGCGCGATGGTCGTGCCGATGCTGCGGCCCGATGTCTTCGGCGCCTTCGCCTCGCACGCAGGTGACGCATTGTTCGAGGTCTGCTATCTGCCTGAGTTCCGCACGGTCGTGCGCGGGTTGCGCGACTACTTCGAGGGGTCCTACGACATCTTCTTCGAGCGTTTCCGCGCGAACGTTGCGGAGGGAGCACGCTTCGACTACGAGCGCTACGGCCAAGCCCTCGAGATCTACGCGTACGCCGCCTGCTATTCGCCGGACGAATCGCAGCCGGGGAAGGCGCTGCTGCCCTTCGAGACCGACACCGGCCGTATCGTGCCGTCGGTGTGGACGCGGTGGCTGGACTGGGACCCCGTCCGCATGGCGCCGAAGCACGCCGACGCGCTGAAGAGCATGAGGGTCGTCTACCTGGACGCGGGCAACCGAGACGAGCCACATCTCGACCTCGCCGCCCAGGCGTTTTCGGACGAGCTGACCAAAGCGGGCGTCGAGCACACCTTCGAGTTCTTCGACGGCGGGCACGGCGGGATCACCTACCGATACCCGAAGGCCCTGAAGCTGCTGGCCGAGAAACTGGCTTCCTAGGCGATGAGCGGGCGGATCGTCGTCCTGATCTCGGGCTCGGGCTCGAACATGGAGGCGCTGGTCGAAGCTTGCGAGCGACGTCAGGTCCCGGGACACGTCGAGGCGGTCGTCGCGGATCGGGAGTGCCGCGGGCTGCGGGCGGCACAGGAACGCGGCATCGAAACCCACCTGATCGACTTCTCTTCGTTCGACGAGCGGGAGAAGTGGAGCACGGCCCTCCGGGACGTCGTCCGGAGCTACGACCCCGATCTGGTCGTGTCGGCGGGCTTCATGCGGATCCTGGCGCCGGTGTTCGTCGACGCGTTTCCCAACAAGGTCATCAACCTGCACCCGGCACTGCTGCCGGCTTTCGCCGGAGCGCACGGGGTCCGCGACGCGCTGGCTCACGGCGTGAAGGTCACCGGGAGCACCGTGCACTTCGTCGACCATCTCGTCGACCATGGTCCGATCCTGTTGCAAGAGGCCGTGGCGGTGGAGGCTGGAGACACGGTGGAGTCGCTACACGAGCGGATCAAACAGGTGGAGCACCGGCTCCTCCCCGAGGCGTGCCGGTTGATCCTGGAGGGCAAGGTGTCGGTCGAGGGGACCCAGGTGCGGGTTGGTGATTGAGTGGAGGGAGTGCCGGTGCGAGTGAATCGCGCGCTGCTGAGCGTGTCGGACAAGACCGGGATCGTCGAGCTCGCGCGCGGTCTTATCGAGTCCGGCATAGAGATCGTGTCTTCGGGCGGCACCGCGACTGCGCTCGCCGAGGCAGGTGTGCCGGTTGCGAAGGTGTCGGACGTGACGGGCGCACCCGAGATCCTGGGCGGACGCGTCAAGACGCTCCACCCGAAGATCCACGGAGGGATCCTTGCGGACCGCCGGAAGCCGGAGCACCTGGAGGAGTTAGAACGCGAGGGGATCGCGCCGATCGACCTCGTCGTGTGCAACCTGTACCCGTTCGAGCGGACGGTCGGCCACCCCAGCGTGTCGGAGGACGAGGCGGTGGAGCAGATCGACATCGGAGGTCCCGCGATGGTGAGGGCCGCGGCGAAGAACTTCCATTCGGTCGCGGTGGTCGTCGACCCTGCGCGCTACGACCAGGTATTGAAAGAGCTGCAGGCCAACGGTGGCATCTCGGAGGAGACCCGCCGCTCGCTCGCGGGGGAGGCCTTCGCGCACACCGCAGGCTACGACGCCGCGATAGCGAGCTACTTCGCGCGGGCGGCAGACTTCCCGCAGAAGTTGCTGCTTGCCGGTCACAAGGTAGCGGACCTGAGGTACGGCGAGAACCCGCATCAGGAGGCGGCCTTCTACAGGACGTCGGCCGGCGGCGTGGCGGCTGCAGAGCAGCTCCACGGCAAGGAGCTCTCGTACAACAACCTGCTGGATACGGACGCGGCGTGGAGGCTCGCGCTCGACCTCGACGAGGCGGGGGCAGCGATCATCAAGCACTCGAACCCGTGTGGGGTCGCGGTCGCGGCGTCTCTGGCACAGGCTTACGCGCTTGCGCTCGACTGCGATCGGACCTCGGCTTTCGGCGGGATCGTCGCGCTGAACCGGGCTTGCGACGAAGCGACCGCAGCGGCGATTGCCGAGATATTCACCGAGGTGGTGATCGCGCCGGATTTCGAGCCCGCTGCGCTCGACGTCCTCACACAGAAGAAGAACCTGCGCATCCTCCGTACGTCACAACGTGGACGGAACGAGCTCGACGTCAGACGTGTGGCGGGCGGCTTGTTGGTTCAGACCCCCGACCTGAAAGACGTCGCGCCGGAGGCCGAGGTGAAGACGAAGGTCCAGCCGACGCAGGAACAGTGGCGCGATCTGCGCTTCGCTTGGGTGGTGGCGAAGCACGTGAAATCGAACGCGATCGTGCTGGCGAAGGATGGCGTCGCGGTTGGGGTGGGAGCCGGGCAGATGAGCCGCGTCGAGTCGACGGAGCTCGCGGCGCGCCGGGCGGGGACGAGGGCCGTAGGTACCGCGTGCGCGTCGGACGCCTTCTTCCCGTTTAGAGACGGCCTTGATGCCGCCGTGGCGGCGGGCGCAACCGCGGTGATCCAGCCAGGGGGCTCCGTGCGAGATGAGGAGGTCATCGCAGCCGCCGACGAGCACGGCATCTCGATGGTCTTTACGGGCCGCCGCCACTTCCGCCACTAGTCTGGCAGCAATGCCAGAGACAAGTGGGCGAGGTTACGCCCTGGCAGACGCCAGACTCCGGCTGGCGATCCTTAGCTTCTTGATCCTGTTCTTGGAGCTGGCTCTGATCCGCTGGACGGGGTCGAACATCGTCTACCTGTCGTACTTCTCGAACTTCGTCTTGCTGGGGAGCTTCCTCGGTATCGGACTCGGATTCTTGCGCAGCAACGACAGGCGCGAGCTGCTTCCGTTTGCCCCCGTCGTTCTCGCTGCTCTGGTAGCCGCGATCCTCGTGTTCCCGGTTCAGGTGGATAGGTCGGGGACAGACCTTCTCTATTTCGGCGGAGAGAACGAAGGTGCCGTTCCGATCTGGGTCATGCTGCCGGCGATCTTCCTAGCGGTTTCGAGCCTGATGGCGATGCTGGCTGATGGCGCGTCGCGCGCCTTCGCCTCTTTGCCGAACCTGGACGCGTATCGCATCGACATCATCGGTAGCTTGGCGGGTGTAGCGGCGTTCGGGACGTTGTCCCTTCTGCACGCGCCTCCGGTCGTGTGGGGTGTCGTCGTTGGCGCGGGTTTGTTCCTCGTCTTGCGACCGGCGCCCCTGATCCAACCGGTCCTGTTGTACACCGTGGTGCTGATGTTGTTGTTGGAGTCACTCATACCCGCGCTGAGCTGGTCGTCGTACTACAAGGTTTCCCTCGCGCAGGGAGAGGGCGCGAACATCGAAGTGTCGGTGAATGGCATCCCGCACCAGAGGATCCAGTCGATCGAGGCGCGACGGCAGCAGGAGCCGATCTACTTCCTGCCGTACGAGCGGCTGGTCGCGCCCCCACGGAAGGTCTTGATCATCGGCGCCGGGACCGGAACCGACGTCGCGATCGCTCTCGCACACGGCGCACTCAAGGTCGACGCGGTCGAGATCGACCGTCGCTTGTTCGAGATCGGCGAAGAGCTCCATCCGGACCGGCCATACGCCGATCCTCGTGTGGATGTACATATCCAAGACGGACGCGCGTTCCTGACCCAGTCGACGGAGCGTTACGACCTCATCCTTTTCTCGCTCCCCGACTCGCTGTTGTTGATCCAAGGCCAATCTGCTCTGAGGCTAGAGAGTTACCTCTTCACCCGAGAGGCGATGCGAGCTGCGCGCTCGCACCTTCAACCGGACGGCGCTTTCGGTATGTACAACTACTACCGTGAGGACTGGCTCATCGATCGGCTGGCAGTCACGCTGTCGGAGGTGTTCGGCCACCCACCCTGCGTGGATGCCGTGGGGGACGAGAACAAGTTGGCCCTGCTCATGGCCACCGAGGGCGCGGCGTTGCGCTGTCCCGCCACATGGGTGCCGGTGACGCGGCCGGTGCCGGTTCCCGTCTCCGACGACCGGCCGTTCGTCTACCTGCGCGAGGCGGGCGTCCCTTCGGATCACCTGTTGGCTCTCGCTTTGATCTTGATCGCGAGCTTCGCTGCAGTCCGTTCACAAGGGGGTTCTGCCTCGCACGTGCTCGAGTACCGGGACCTCTTCTTCATGGGAGCGGCTTTCTTGTTGCTCGAAACGAAGAGCGTCGTTCAGTTCGCGCTGTTGTTCGGCACCACCTGGTTCGTCAACACGATCGTCTTTGCGGGAGTGCTGTTGTCGATCTTGGTCGCTATCGAGGTGTCGCGCCGGGCGACGGGGGAGACGAAGCGGTGGCTGTACCCCGCCCTGTTCCTGAGCCTCCTGGCCACGGCGGTCGTTCCCCCGGATGTCCTCCTGGACATGCCCGTCGTGCTCCGGGCAGTGGCTGCGGTCGCGGTGAACTTCGCACCCATCACGCTCGCGAACCTGATCTTCGCCGACCGCTTCAAGAGAGCCTTCTCGCCGACGGCCGCTTTCGGAGCGAACCTCGTGGGTGCCATGGTCGGCGGCGTGCTCGAGTACTCGGCCCTCGCTGTGGGCTACCGCTGGCTCGTTCTGCTGGTGGCGGTCCTCTACCTCGCGACGATCCCGATCCCGAGTCGCAGAAAGGTTGCACCCGCTCCCGCCTAGGATCACGGGACGCCACCACTTCCGCCACTGAGGGAGCGCTTTTTCAGGACGGAGCAGGTACCGGCGAGCCGGAGGCGAACCTGCGGGCGAGCGCCCTCTATAGAGGGATCTGACTTCTGTGGGGGGTCCACCCGATGCCGGTACGGAAGCACCACCTGTTGCGGCTGCTCCTTGTCCTCTGCGTCGCTTTGCTCCTGATCGACCCGCTGACCCGGGAGGCTCGGGCTCATCTCCCTGGTTCCGAGGCCGTGTTGGGAGACGGAGCCCAGCTGTTGCCGAACGGGCTGTACCAGGTGACGCTTGGGGACGGGTACACCATGACGACGCACGGGGGCGACCTCCTGCGAGAGGAGGCGCTGGTGAACCCCTTAGCGCCCGGGGCGGCCGAGCGACCTCCCATCTGTGCGACGGGCAACGTCCAGCACGTGCTCTACGGGCACCCTGACGTCATCTCCCGCAACCGGGTGGAGGACGTCAAAGAGCAGATCCGCACGCATATCCGTCAGATGAACGCCCTGCTGAATGCGGCGGCCATGGAATCCGGGGGAGTGACTGCGGACTACCGGGTGGCCTGCGACGCCAACGGCGAGATCCGCGTCGATAGCTTCGTCAACCCAACCCTCATTCCGTACTTCACAACCGTAGTCGCTGCCGCTCGTGACGCTGGATTCAGCGATCCGGACGTGGATTATTCGATCTTCTACGACGGCGAGTTTCCGGGCATCTGCGGAATCGCCGAGCTATGGAGGGATTCACGTCCGAGCGCAGACAACCGCAACAACTCCGGGGGGTACGCGGTTACGTACGAAAGTTGTTGGTTCAGTCGCACCGCGATGCACGAGAACGGGCACAACCAGGGTGCTGTGCAAGCCGGTGCTCCGAATCACGACGGGACGAACCACTGCACCGAGCAGCTGGATGTGATGTGCTACCCCAGCACCTCTAGGGCCTGTCCCACGTCGATGCTTTACGACTGCGGGTACGACACGTATTTCGACGCGAAGCCGGAGGCAGGAGAGTGGCTCGATAGTCATTGGAATATCGGCTCTCGAGTGAACCGGTACATCGTCTTTGGCGACGCGGTCGCTCCTGCACGGCAGCCCGATCCGATCCCCCCACCGGAGCCCGAGCCTTCTCCGACGGCATCCGCTGATTCGGAGGACCCAGGCGCGCGACTGGCTGTTTCATCCACTCGCCCGCGCCGGGGAGCCCGCTTCCGTGCGGTGATGACCCTCGACGATTGCGAGGGGCATCAAGGAACAACGATCGCGCTGCAGCGCAGGGTCAACGGTGAGATGGCCACCATCGCGGAGGCGGAGCTCGATGCTGACTGCCAGGCTGTGACAGCGTTACGGGCGAGCTTCCGGAGCGCCACCTTCAGGAGCTTCTGGGCGCAGCAGGACGACGATCACACCGAAGCTGCTTCCGGGCTCGTCACCGTTCGCTCCCGCCGCTAGTTCGTCGTTCACGCCAGCTCTTCCACGAGGACGGCCTCGGCCATCGAGCCGTGCCGCTCGGTGTCTTACACGCCTGGCCGCGCTTCACTTCTCGATGGTAGGGGTGGCGCATCGGCGTGCGTAAGTAGGATGCTGCCGGCCTAGCAAGAGGGGGAGCGATGGCGGCAGAGATCATCGACGGCAAGGCGATCGCGAAGCAGGTGCGCGAGGAGGTTGCCGAAGAGGTGGCCGCGGTCGCCGCCGGTGGGGTGACGCCGGGACTCGCTACCGTTCTTGTCGGTGACGATCCGGCTTCCCACGTCTACGTCAGATCCAAGCGCAAGGCTTGTGCTGAGGCCGGGATCAAGGCGTGGGACCACGACCTTTCCGCGAGCACTCCGCAGTCGGATCTGCTGGACCTGCTCGATCGACTGAACGCTGATCCGCAGGTGCACGGGATCCTGGTCCAGTTGCCTCTTCCACAGCATGTGGACGAGCAGTTGGTCCTGGACCGCGTGGACCCGGCCAAAGATGCGGATGGTTTCCACCCTTACAACCTCGGCCGGTTGCTGAGCGGTGACCGTGTCGTCGCCCCTGCGACCCCTGCGGGGATCCAAGAGTTGCTGTTGCGAACGAACGTGGAGACGTCTGGCGCCGAGGTCGTCGTCGTCGGGCGCTCGAACATCGTCGGCAAGCCGCTCGCCGCGCTGATGGTACAGAAGGGTCCCGGCGCGAACGCGACCGTGACCGTCTGTCACACCGGGACGAGGGACCTCGAGGCGCACACGACACGCGCCGACATCCTCGTAGCCGCTATCGGCCGCGCTAAAGCCATCACCGGCCCGATGATCAAACCCGGCGCGGCCGTGATCGACGTAGGTATCAACCGAACGGACGACGGTTTGGTCGGCGATGTCGACTTCGAAGCCGCGGTCGAGATCGCGTCCGCGATCACTCCGGTCCCCGGAGGCGTCGGCCCGATGACGATAGCGATGCTATTGAAGAACACGGTCGCGCTGGCGCGCCGGGCCTCGGAGCGACCGTCTAGCTAGCGCTGGGAGAGGGGTCTCCAGCTTCTCCGTTCGGGGCCCACGTACGCGTGGTCGGGACGGATCAGCCGGTTATCCGCGTACTGCTCACGCACGTGCGCGGTCCATCCGGAGACGCGGCTGCACGCGAACACCGGCGTGAAGAGGTCGGTCGGGATCTTGAGATAGCCGTACACGGACGCTGCGTAGAAGTCGACGTTCGGGTAGATCCCCTTCTCGTCCATCACGGCTTTCTCGATCTCTTGGCTGATCTCGTAGTTGTTGCCGTCTCCGGACTTCTCCGCAAGCTCCTTCGCCATCCGGCGGAGGTGCGTCGCGCGCGGGTCCTCGGTCTTGTAGACGCGGTGCCCGAACCCCATCACCTTCTGCTTGTTCCGCAGCCGGTCGATGATGTAGTCGCGCGCCTTCGACGGCTCCTTGATCTCTTTGATCATGCGCATCACTTGCTCGTTCGCACCTCCGTGAAGCGGACCCTTGAGGGCAGCGATCCCGGCGGTGACGGCGGAGTGGATGTCCGAAAGAGTGGCCGCGCAGACGCGTGCGGCGAAGGTCGAAGCGTTCATCGTGTGGTCGGCATGCAGCGTCAGGCAGATGTCGAAGATGCGAGCCTCTTCGTCGTCGGCTTTCTCTCCCTTCAGCATGTAGAGGAAGTTCGCTGCCAAAGAGAGGCCGGAATCGGGCCGCACGAGCGGCTGCTCCTTGCGCAGCCGGTCGTAGTAGGCGACGAGAGTCGGGAAGACCGCGATCAGGCGCATCGCCTTGCGGTAGTTGGCGGCCTCGGATGTGTCCCACCCATCTGGGTCCTTGGCCGACGAGGCCGAGCAGGCCGTCCGCAGCATCGACATCGGAGCGGTGTTCTGCGACAACTGCGGCATGAGGTCCATCACGAAGTCGTTGGGCTCGCGCTCGCGCCCTAATTGCTCCTTGATCTCCTCCAGCTGTTGCTCGTTCGGCAGCTCGAGGTTGTGTAGCAGGTAGCAGGTCTCCTCGAACGTGGCGTTGGGCGCGAGGTCATGGATGTCGTAGCCGACGTAGGAGAGGACGCCCTCTTTCCCATCGATATCGCTGATGGCCGTCTCGGCCGCGACCACACCTTCTAGGCCTTTTCCGGGTGCCGCCATACGTGGCTATTGCCTTTCCGTCCCGCGCCCGTGGGCTCTTGTCTCGGTCAGCGAACAAGGCTATCAGGTAGCCTAAAGGCGCCTTTTGCGTGTTCATCCCCCTTAGCGCGAGGAGTTTTCCTAGATGTCACAGACCGTTCACCGCGTCACCCTTATCCCCGGCGACGGCACCGGACCCGAGATCGCGGAAGCGACGCGGCGGGTGCTCGAGGGCACCGGCGTCGGCTTCGACTGGGACGTCCGGCACGCGGGAACCGACGTGATGGAGGAGTACGGCACCCCGTTGCCCGACCACGTCCTGGAGTCCATCCGCCAGAACAAGATCGCGATCAAAGGCCCGATCACCACTCCCGTCGGTGGTGGGTTCCGCAGTGTGAACGTGGCGCTGCGCAAGGAGCTCGACCTGTACATGTGTCTCAGGCCGTGCAAGTCGTACCCCGGGGTGCGGTCGCGCTACGAGAACATCGACCTCGTCGTGGTCCGCGAGAACCACGAGGACCTGTACGCGGGGATCGAGTTCGAGCAGGGCTCTCCGGAGGCAAGGAAGCTGATCGACTTCATCGCGGACCTCGGCGCGCGGCGGATAAGGGAGGACTCGGGCATCTCGATCAAGCCCATCTCGGTGTGGGGCACGCAGCGGATCGTGCGGGCGGCGTTCGACTACGCGATCAAGAACGGGCGCAAGAAGGTCACCGCCGTACACAAGGCCAACATCATGAAGTTCTCCGACGGGCTGTTCCTGCACACCGCCCGTCAGGTCGCCGAGGAGTACAAGGACTCCGGTGTCGAGTTCGAGGACCGCATCGTCGACAACATGTGCATGCAACTCGTACAGAAGCCCGAGCTGTACGACGTGCTCGTCCTACCCAACCTCTACGGCGACATCGTCTCGGACCTCGGGGCGGGGCTGATCGGGGGCCTCGGTGTTGCTCCCGGTGGCAACATCGGTGACGAAGCTGCAGTGTTCGAGCCGACGCACGGCTCGGCCCCCAAGTACGCCGGCCAGAACAAGGTGAACCCGATGGCGATGATGCTGTCGGGCGTCTTGATGCTCCGCCACCTGGGCGAGGTCGGCGCAGCCGATCGGCTCGAGAAGGCGATCGGGGCCGTCATCTCCGAGGGCAGGCACGTCACCTACGACATGAAGCCTCATCGCGACGATCCCACCGCGGTGGGGACGTCCGAGGTTGCCGACGCCATCATCGAGAAGATGGAAGCCGACACGCTCTAGCACCTTTTCTTCCAACGCAACAGCGTGTGGACGTAGTTCTTCGACATCTGAAACGGAGGGAACGATGACCAGGGTCACCGTCGTCGGAGCGGGCAATGTGGGATCGAACGCCGCCCGGCGCGTCGCCGAGAGCAACCTCGCGGACGAGGTCGTGATGATCGACATCGTCGAAGGCCTCCCGCAGGGCCTCGCGCTGGACATCAATCACTCCGCCGCGGTCGTCGGGTTCGAGACGCGCGTCCGGGGCACGAACGACTACGCGGACACGGCGGGATCCGAGGTGGTGGTGATCACGGCAGGCCGCCCTCGCACGCCGGGGATGAGCCGGATGGACCTGCTCGACGTCAACTCGGAGATCGTCGCAGGTGTGACGCGGCAGATAGCCGAGCATTCGCCCGATGCGGTCCTGATCGTCGTCTCGAACCCTCTCGACGAGATGACGTACCTCGCGTCGGTGGTTTCGGGGTTCCCGAAGGAGCGCGTGATCGGCATGGCGGGGGTGCTCGACTCCGCGCGACTGCGCTTCTTCATCGCGGAGAAGCTGAACGTCCCGCCCACGTCTGTCGACGCGATGACGCTGGGGTCGCACGGCGACCAGATGGTCGCCCTGCCCCGCCATGCGACCGTGGGGGGCAAACCTCTGCCGGAGCTGGTGGGTGAGGAAGATCTGCAGCAGCTGTTCCAGCGGACGCGGGACGCGGGGGCCGAGATCGTTGGCTACCTGAAGAAGGGGAGCGCCTTCTACGCTCCCGCAGCATCGTCTGCCGCGATGGTTTCCGCGATCCTGGCGGACGATGCGGGCGACGTACTCCCGATGTCCGCGTGGATCACCGGTCAGTACGGGATCTCGGACGTCTACCTCGGAGTTCCGGGACGGCTTGGCAAGGGCGGGGTGAGGGAGATCGTGGAGCTCGAGCTGAACGCCGACGAGATCGCGCAGCTAACCGAGGCGGCGGAGGCGATCAGGACGAAGTGCGCTGAGCTCGACGCCCGCCGCGGCTAACCCGCCAGGTGAGGGGCCGCCGCTTCGGCCACCGCCAGGTCCTCAAAGGCCGCTCCCACAGATTTGAACAGCGTTATCTCCTCGGCGGAATCGCGCCCGGCCCACCCGGTGACCGCCTGGCTGAGCAGATGCACTCGGGCCGGTTCGAGCACGCCATCTCGTACCGGCATCATGAGATCTCCCGACGCCTGCAGCGCCGTCTCCACGTCAACGAAGATATTCGCGCGCGTTATCAGCCGGTCATCGAGCTCGCGGGCCGCCGGTGTGTACGAACCCACCGCGTTCACGTGCGCTCCATCGCGGACCAAGCTCCCGTCGAACAACGGTTCGGCGCTCGTCGTGCAGGTGCAGATGATGTCTGCTCGAGCGACGTCGGCGGGCTCGCCCACGCGCGCGGCGAGCCCTAGGCGACGCGCCCGGAGGACGAGGTCCTCCGCGCGGGCGGGCGTACGGGAGACGACGATCACGCTCTGGAGCGGCAGCACCGCCGCCATAGCGAGGAGATGCGCGTTCGCCTGCACCCCCGCCCCGAACAGCACCAGGCGTGACGCCGCCGCCGAAGCGAGATAGGTGGTTGCGACGCCGGATACCGCGGCCGTCCTCAATGCTGTGAGCGGCGCCGCGTCGAACAGCGCCACCGGCTTCAGCCCCGGTTTTTCGAACAAGACGTAGACGCCGTGGATCAGGGGGAGACCTCGCTCCGGGTTGTCCGGAGCCACCGTCACGAGCTTCACGCCCGCGGTCCGGTCGGACCACGCCGGCATCACGAGAAGGTCTCCGCCGCCGACGTCCAGGTGAGAGCGGTCCGGAAGCGCGGTCGGGGCGGCGAAGGCCCGATCGAGGGCCGCGATGGCATCGCGCATCGGCAGGAGGCGCGCCAGCTCGTCCCCCCCGATGATCCGCAGGTCCACTACCGCAGCAAGAAACCGGTGCCCATGGGGTCGTCCGGCTCCAGCACGAACCGGTGGTATCCGGTGAGGTAGGCGCTTCCCTGGACCTCGGTGATCACGCCGGCGGTGTCCGCGACGTGGGCATCGTCATCCACCCAGGCGACGAACTCTCCTCCGACGATGCCGCGGTGCAGCAGGCGCCGACCGCGTTTCAGCTCGCCGCTCGCATCCAGGAGCGCGAGGCGCGCGGATGTCCCGCTGCCGCAGGGGGAACGGTCGACCTCGCCGTCCGCGAAGATCGTCACGTTGCGCTGGCACAGCATGTCGTCCACATCCGGCAGGCGCTCGAAGAAGATCGTGCCGTAGACATCTCTCAGCCGCGGCTCCTCCGGATGAACCACGTCGTGGTCGCGCATCACCGCCTGCTTCACCTCGCGCCCGAGCGCGATCAGGTCGGTGAGGTTCTTCGGCTCGACCGTGAGACCAACGTTGCTCACGTCGACGGACGCGTAGAAGGCGCCGCCGAAGGAGAGGTCGGCCGTTAGCGAGCCGGCCGCGGTCTCGACCTGCAAGCCGGTCGAATGGACGAACGACGGGACGTTGCGGAACCGGACCCAGCGGACGTTTCCTTGCTCTACCCGCGCGACGGTCGGGAGGCGTCCCGAGGGAACGTCGACCACGACCTCGGTCTCGGGCTCTGTCGCGGGAAGCACGCCCGCCTCCAGCGCCCACGTCACGAGGGCGATGGTTCCGTGTCCACAGGCCGTGCTGTAGCCCTCGTTGTGGAAGAACACGACGCCCAGATCGCCGCGCTCGTCTTCGGGTTCGGTGACGAAGCAGCCGTACATGTCGGCGTGACCACGTGGCTCGTTGATGACCAGGCGCCGGATGTCGTCCAGCTCGGCCATCGCGAAGGCGCGCTTGTCCAGGATCCCGCCGCCCTCGAGCCGAACCTGCGAGGTGATGATGCGGAAGGGCTCGCCGACGGTGTGGTAATCCGTCGCCTCCACGGTCAGGTTGTCCACGCGGGGAGACTACTTAGCGCTCAGCCCGCCTCCGGCCTCTGCCTCTTCACCTTGCCTGTCCCGGTACGACACAGCTCCGCGACGATCTCGAGATGCCGCGGGCGCTTGTAGCCAGCGAGACGGTCGCGGGTCCACTCGATCAGCGCTCTTGGATCGGGCTCGCTGCCCGCGCGCGGGACCACGGCCGCGTGCACCTCCTGACCCCATTCGTCGCTCGGCACCCCGTACACGACGGCCTCCCCGACCGCGGGGTGCTCCATGAGCACTCCCTCCACCTCTTGTGGGTAGACGTTCACGCCACCCGTGATGATCGTGTCGTCGGCGCGGCCCGTTAGGAAGAGGTAGCCGTCTTCGTCCAGATATCCCAGGTCACCGACCGTGAACGCTCCCGCGCTCCAGGCGCGCTTCGTCTTGGCTCGGTCACCCCAGTACTGGAAGCGCTCCATCCGCGGGTCCTTCACCCACACGTAGCCGACCTCTCGGGCAGCGAGAGGGTTGCGGTTCTCGTCCAGGATCAAGATCTCGGCCCCCGGCCGCGGCCGCCCCACGCTTCCCGGCTTCCGCTGCCATTCGGCGGCCGAGATGCGCGTCGCTTGACCTTCGGTGGAGCCGTAGAACTCCCACACCGCGTCGTCGCCGAACACCTCGATCGCGCGTCGTTTCGTCTCCGCCCGGATCGGCGCGCCCGCATGGACGAGGAGCCGCATCGAGCTCAGATCGTGGCGGTTCAGCGCGCGCTCGCCCAAAGCGAAGATCCGCTCCAGGTGTGTCGGCACCATGAACGTCGTGGTCGCGTTGAAGAGATCGATCGCGGCCAGCGTCTCGGCCGCGTCGAAGCGGCTCTGCATAGCCACGGTCCCACCAGCCTCCAAGGTTCGAGTCGCATAGCGATGGGGGGCCGAATGCGACAGGGGCGAGCACACGAGATGGATGTCGTCTCCGCTCAACCCCCACACCCGGATGAAGTCGCGCGAGATCTGCGCCGCGCGTCGGGGAGCGGCAGGTCGCACCCACACCCCCTTCGGCACGCCGGTCGTCCCGGAGGTGTAATGCATCGGGCGGCCGCGGACGTGGTCACTGAGATCCGCCGGTTCGGCCTCCGCGAGGCAGCGCTCGTATGCATCACCGAAGGTGACGATCCGGTCCAGACCGGGTTGGGTGTCCACCACCCGGTCCGTGAAGAGCCAGGCCGCTCCCGAGTCCTCGAGTACGTACGCGGTCTCTCTCTCGGTCAGGAGGGGGTTGATCGGGACCGGGATGATCCCGGCCCTCAACGCGCCCGTCGTCGTCTCGAGCGATCCCACGGAGTTGCCGGAGAGAACCGCGATCCGGTCGCCCTCTTGCAGGCCGCCATCGTGCAACGCCCCCGTCAACCTCCTGTGACGCTCGTCCAGCTCCGCGAAGGTCAGCGAGCGGGCGAGCGAGACGACGGCGGTGCTGTCAGGGCTCGAGCGCGCAAAGCCGCCGATGCCATCCAACGCTCAGCGGTCGGGGGCCGCTCGCCCGGCGGGCACGAGGCCGCGGGCCAACGGCGGGCAGTAATCGGGTGGCTCTCGCCGCCACGCCGCCCGCTCCTTGACCTCCTCGCTCGCGCTCTCGGGTTGGAACCCCGCCCACGTTGCGACCTGACCCACCTGCCGGTAGTACCAGGCGCCCTGCGCCAGCGCGAGTCCCGGAAAGAGCCAGAATCCTCCTCGCTGGCCGCTGATCCCGAACGCGGCGAGGCCGTAGATCAGCGTGAATGCCGTCATCGAGGCAGCGGTGCGCGCAACGGTAGCGATCAGCTTCGAGCGAGGCAGCGCCGCCAGCTTCGGGTCTCTCCGCCGCGCGCTCTCGACGTGGTCGGGACGCAACAGAACGAACCCGCCATAGAGAGCCTGGGCCACGGCCGCGACCGCCAGCAGCCGGTAGGCCCAGCCGATCTGCGCCAAGGTGAAGGGAGACCGGCGCTGCAACAGCGATAGGAACGACTCCGGTAGCCGGACCATGGCGAGGCAGACGATGGCGAGCAAGACCGCGACGGTCGCGAAGGGACGAAGCCTTCTCTCCAGCAGTTCCTGCACCCAGGAAGGGTAGCTGCTGCAATCCGGGGTGCAGCTTCGAGGCGAATCCGTATACATGCGTGCTGGCTACGATGTCCCTCAGATGACTCGCTCGGAGGACGTGGCATTCGCCGACCGCCTGATGAATCGCGACCAGTCGGCGCTGCGGGAGCTGATGGGCACGTACGGCGGGGTCGTCTACGGGATGGCGCGACGGGTCCTGGTCGATAGCGGGCTGGCGGAGGAGGTGGCCCAGGACGCCTTCCTCGCTCTGTGGAGGCGACCCGGCGCCTACGATCCGGCTCGAGGCAGCCTTCAAGCCTTTCTGCTCGGCGTCACCCGGAACAAGGCGATCGATCTCGTCCGCAAGGAGGAGTCGCTACGGCGGACCAAAGAATCCATCGCGAGTGAGCTCCAGACGGCATCCGGAGAGGTCTCTCCGCACGAAGAACTACTAGAGAGAGACAACGTTCGAGTGGCGTTGAGCACTCTCAGCAGCGTTCAGCGAGAAGCGCTGGTTCTGGCTTACTTTGGCGGCCGCACTTACCGGGAGGTGGCCGAAGAGCTGGATATCCCGGAGGGGACCGCGAAGACGCGGCTCCGTGACGGGTTGACGAAGCTTAGACAGTTGATGGACACGGGAGAAGCGGGATGACACAGCGTTCACACGAGGATCTGAAGGGTCTCGTTGCCGCGTACGTCCTCGGAGCCGTGCCGCCGGACGAGGTCCGGGTGGTGCGCGCTCACATCCTGACCTGCGACGAGTGCATGGCCGAGGCCGACGACTACGCGGGAGCCATGGACTCTTTGGCACTGGCGGTCGAGCCGGCGGCTCTCCCGCCGGGGTTCGCCGATCGGGTGATGTCTCAGTTGTCTCCTGCCGAGGAACGCTCGACAGCGCCGGCGACGACGGGCTGGCGTGCCACCCTGCGTTCCCGTTTAGCGCCGCTCGCGGCCGGAGCGGCCGCGGTGATCGCTCTGGCAGTGGTGGGGGCCGGATATATGGACGCCCGGACCGACCTCGCCCGCTCGGAACACGTGCTCGCCCAGATCGTGCAAAGTGAGGAGATCTTGGAGCTGAGGGGCCAGGGCGGCACGCTCGGGCGCTTTGCTCCGACGAGCGACGGAGCCGTTTTGGCTGTCTCCGGTCTACCGGAGGCCCCCGGCTCGCACGTCTACCAGCTCTGGTACATGAACGACGGCCGGCCAACCGGCGCGGCGACGTTCGACGCCACCGATGGGGTGGTGACGATGGAGCTCGATCGGTCTTTCAACGGGTTCGACGCCGTTGCCGTCACCATCGAGCCTCCTGGCGGTTCCCGGCAACCCACGGGAGACCCCGTCATAGCGTCGTTCTAAGCGCCGCACGTAGCACGCTGTGAGGGGTTAGCTGCACCGCGTGGTGGGAAAGGTGCATCCGTGAAGCCACCGCGCCGGGTCGTCTACATCATCGTCGACGGCATGGGCACCGAAGCGTTCGAGCAGGCGACGGCCTCCGGGCGGGCCCCGGCCTTCGCGTTCCTTAAATCTCACGGTAGCTACGTCCGTGACTCTGTGGCGGTCTTCCCCACGATCACTCCGGCCGCCACCGCCTCTTTGATCACCGGCGCGACGCCTGCGGCGCACGGGATCCCGGGGATGTGCTGGTACGACCGCGACGCGCAGCGGTTCGTCAACTACGGCCAGAGCCCGCGTGCGGCGATCGTGGAGGGCCTGTCACAGGTCGTGCGGGACGTGATGCTGAACCTCAACTCCAGACACCTGAGCCCGGACGTCGAGACGATCCACGAGCAGCTCGACAAGCTCGGGCTCACGACGGCCTCCATCAACTTCATGCTCTTCCGAGGGCCGTACATGCACGACGTCGAACCGAACCTGCTGGCGAAGGCGATGTTCCGAAAGAAGCTCCCGGAGCAGGCCCCCGGACCGAAGGAGCACTACTTCGCCGACGCGATCACCGGTCCATCCGAGGCTTGTTCGAAGTTGATGTCGGTGCGGGGCCTCAAGAAGAGGATCAAGGCCACCGACGCGTGGGCCGCCTGCGTCACCCGGGAGCTGCTGGAGAGGAACGCGGCCGAGATGATCCTCTTCTACCTGCACGAGAACGACCACGCGTCCCACGAGGAGGGGCCGGATTCGCAGGTCGACAACCTCGCCGCCGCGGACGAGCACATCGCATATGTCCTGGACGCCTTCGACTCGTGGGACCAAGCGGTCGAAGAGGTGGGCTTCGTCGTTACGGCCGACCACGCGCAGAGCCCGATCAGCGACGATCCCGATCACATTCTCGATCTGAACGAGGTGTTGTCCGACTTCAAGCGGGTTTCGCCGGGGCGGGGCAAAGAGAAGTTCAAGGGCAACGACCTGGCCGCTGCAGGCAACGGCCGCATCGGGTTCGTGTACCTCAACGAAGCTCGCCGCGAGACGCTGCGTCCCGCGGTCGTCGAGACCCTCGCTTCGACCCGCGGGATCGACCAGGTGATGTGGCGCGAGGACGACACCTACGTCGTCGCGAGCGAGAGGGGCACCGTGCGGTTCTGGACGGGCGAGGGCGCCGGCGCGGTGGTGGACGAGCGGGATAACAAATGGTCCTTCTCTGGAGACCTCGATGCCGTCGGGGGTGTCGTCGAAGAGAACATGATCCGCACTCCGGAGTACCCGCTTGCCTTCTGGCGCATCAAGTGTGCGATCGACCTCGATCGGATGGGCGACCTCGTCTTCACCAACTCGCTCACGTGGGAGACAAAAGACCTCGCGGGCGGGGATCACCGTGGTGGCGGCGACCATGCCTCACTGCACGTGCAGGACTCGATGATCCCGTTCCTGTCTACTCTCGGCGACCCGCCCCTGCACCCGTCGACGGTCGACGTCGTGCCGCACATCGTCGAGCACCTTCGCCGCGCGCACGTTGGATGAGGGTCCTGCTGATAACGAACCTCGCTTCGGGCGGGGCGGCCAAGCACGACCGGGATGAGATCGTCGGCGCTCTCGAAGTGTTGGGGGACGTGGTCACGGTTGAGCCGTCGTCGCTCGAGAACTTCGATCGAGAGGTGCAGGCGGCTGCGGTGGGGCGGGACCTGGTCGTTGCTGCGGGCGGGGATGGCACCTTCAACTGCACGATCAACGCGCTGCAGCGACACCTGGATGACCTGAGGTTCGCGTTGATCCCGATGGGCACGGGCAACGATCTCGCGCGGACGCTGGAGCTGGGAGACGATCCGGTGGTGGTGGCGCGGGGGTTCGCCCAGGGAAGGGAGCGGCCGCTGGACGTTTCCGTCGCCAGCGGCGTCGGGGCCGAGAGGTTCTTCGTGAACGCCTGCATGGGAGGTTTTCCGGTGCAGGTGAACGAAGCGCTGGACGAGGGTGAGAAGGAGAAGCTGGGCGCGGCCGCGTTCATCTGGGGCGGCGTGAAGGCGCTGGCGGATCTCGAACGTTCGACGGTACGGCTGAACGGGGAGAGCGTCCCCGACTGCGTAGCGGCCGGCGTCGGAAACGGGAAGACGTGTGGCGGTGGCATCGCGGTGTGGCCGGACGCCGATCCTGGTGACGGGAGGCTGGAGGCCTGCGCATTGGGCGCCGAGGGACCCGTCGCGCTGGCGAAGCTGGCGGCGAAGCTGAAGCTCGGCGATCACCGCGAGCTCGAAGGTGTCGTGACAGACAGCGGCGGCAAGATCAGGATCGACGCCGACCCCCAGATCGAGCTGAACGTCGACGGTGAGTTGATCGGCCTCAAGACCCCCGCCACCTTCGAGGTGGTGGACAAGGCATGCCTTCTCGTTCCCGGACGACCACCTTCATAGACTCGGCGCATGAACATGCGCCAGACGATCTTCGCCGCGCTGCGCGGCGATCCGGAGCTTGTTCCGAAGGTCAGGCACGTGTTGCGGGAGCGGATCGACGAGAAGGACGGCCCCGTCGCGACGATGGTGCAGGCGGCCGAGGCGCTCGAGCCCGTGATCGCGGATGCTGTTCGGAAGCGCCCGTCGAAGCTCGGGAAGCTGGGGTTGAGGAGCGCACACTTGATCGCGGGGCTGGCGGCGCAGGACGAACGTTCGAACAGGCGCCTCGCGCGCATCGCTCGCGGCTCTAGCGTCGGGATCGTCTTCGTCGACGTCGCCGGTTTCACTACCTTCACCGCCCGCGAAGGCGACGAGGCGGCGATCCGTCTCATCAACGCTCTCGACCGGATGATCCAGCGCAAGGTGCGGGACGTGCAGGGGGAGTGCGTGAAGCAGCTGGGGGACGGCTTCCTGCTGGCGTTTCCGTCCGCGTCTCAAGCGGTGCGGGGCGCGGTCGCGCTGACGGAGGCGGTCAAGCAGCGGCGCGAGAGCGACCCGAGCTTCGGGGCGAGCCTCCGCGTCGCGGTCCATGCGGGCGAGCCGTTGATCGAGGGAGACGACCTGCTCGGGCATGACGTGAACCTGACGGCTCGGCTTCTTGACCACTGCAAGCCGGACCAGATCCTGGTGTCGGAGGCCGCGAAGGAGCTGGCCGAGAAACGGTTGCGCAAGATCACCTTCGGCAAGCGCAAGACCGTGAAGATCCGCGGCCTGAGCACCAAAGTAGGGGTCTACGCGATCCGCCCTTCCTGATCGTTTTGCTCGAGTTTTGTCCCGATATCCGGGATATTTCCCGACCAAAACCGCGTCAGGATTCGTGTGCCAGCGCGGCTACCAGTCGCTTGATCGGGCTCTGGAGTCCGTACGCCGCCGCGCGGTCGGTCACCTCGGGCGGCACCTGATGCGGACGCTCCAGATTCATAGGCGGCAGCGGGACGTCCGTCGCGATCGTCACCACCTCGACCGCCTTGCGCACGTAGTCGAGCTCGCGCCGCACTTTGGCCAGGCCGCCTCCCGATCCGCCTTGTTCGGCCGCCGCGATGATGGCGTCGATGCTTCCGTAGCGGGTGAGCAATGCCGCGGCCATCTTCTTTCCGATCCCGCGCACGCCCGGCAGGCCGTCGGAGGGGTCACCGCGCAGCACGGCGAAGTCTCGATAGGCGCGGCCGGGAATCTCGCACTTCTCGGTGATGTAGGACTCGTCGACGACGTCGATCACGCTGACGCCCCGGATCGGGTAGAGCACCGAGCACCGCGGATCCTCCACCAGCTGCCACAGGTCGCGGTCGCCGGAGAAGATCTCTACGCGTCCCGGCGCCTGCACGGCCCACGTCCCGACTATGTCTTCTGCCTCGAACTCCGGGTGTCCCGCCACCGCGATCCCGCACAGCTCGAGCAGCTCGTAGATGATCGGCACCTGATGCGCGAGAAGCTCTTCCGCTTTCTCCTGAGGGCTTCCCGGCCCCGCGCGGCTCGCCTTGTAGCCGTCCAGCAACCGAACCCGCCACTCGGGGCGCCAGTTGCCGTCCGCCGCACAACCGATGAAGTCGGGATCGCGATCGCGGATGAGCTGGGCCAGCATGTTGAAGAAGCCGTACGCCGCGTTGATCGGCCTCCCGTCGGGGGTGCTGATCGTCTCGGGGCTCGAGAACAGCGCCCGGTAGAACAAGCTCGGGGCGTCGATCAGCAGAGTCAAGCTGTCGCCGCTCGCGCGGTCGCTCATCGTTCGAGCAGCTCGTAGACGATCAAGCTTCCGACCTCCCGTACGAGCTCCTTCACCTTGGTCTCGCGGCTGCGGTTCAGATCCACGTAGGAAGCGGGGCTCGCGTACGCCTCGAATCCGAGGTCTCGAGCCATGCGTTTGATCCGCTCCGAGTGCAGTGGGTCCGACACCAACAACAAGGAATCGATATCCCGCTCGTGAGCGATCGACGCCACCCGCTTCAGGCTCTCGAGCGTCGTCGTTCCCTCTTCCTCCTCGAGGATGTTCTGGGATGGCACGCCGTTCTCCTCGAGATACACGTGCGCGGCCCGGGCTTCGGTGAACCGATCGCCCGGCTGTTTTCCGCCCGTGACGATCACGGTGTCGGACAGATCTTGCTCCCACAGATACGTAGCCTGATCGAGCCTCGCCTTCAGCACCGGCGACGGCTCACCGTCGTACTGCGCGGCCCCCAGAACAACAATCGCGTCTGCGCGATGAACCTCATCGTTCCGGGACTGCCCCCACACACGGAAGGCGAGCCACGCGGGGTACGCCAGTGCGAACACGATCAGCAGGACTAGAAGCTTCCCGAACAGCCTCATGGTGTGAGGCTAATGCTCAGAGGGTCTGGAAGAGCGCTGCTTGTTTGACCTCTTGTATGGCCTGAGTGACCTTGATGCCCCTGGGGCACGCGTAGGTGCAGTTGAAGGCGGTCCGGCACTTGAACGCGCCGTCTTTCTGACTCAGGATCTCGAGGCGCTCGCGGCCCCCCCGGTCGCGCGAGTCGAATATGAACCGGTGCGCGTTCACGATCGCTGCGGGCCCAACGTACTCCTCGTCCGCCCAGAAGATCGGGCACGAGGTCGTGCAGGCGGCGCACAGGATGCACTTGGTGGTGTCGTCGTAGCGGGCGCGATCCTCCTGTGACTGGAGTCGCTCCCGGTCCGGCTCTCGCTCGTGGTCGTCGGTGATGAGCCACGGCTTCACGGCCAGGTACCCCTGGAAGAACGGGTCCATGTCGACGATGAGGTCTTTCATGACGGGCAGACCCCGGATCGGTTCGACCGTGATCGGCTGCTTGAGGTCTTTGACCAGCACCTTGCACGCGAGCGCGTTCTCGCCGTTGATGAGCATGGCGTCCGAGCCGCAGATCCCATGGGCGCAGGAGCGACGAAGCGCCAAAGAGCTGTCCTGATACCACTTGATCTTGTGGAGGCAGTCGAGCAGCCGCTCCATCGGCTGCGCCCTGACCGTGTACTCCTCGAAGTGCGGCTCGGTGTCCCTCTCGGGGTTGAAGCGGAGCAGCCGCAGGCGAACGTCGATCTCGTTGGTGAGCTGCATGTCCTTGCCGTCCATCGCCATCAGCACGCCACCTCAGTACTTCCTCTCGACGGGAATGTAGCGACCCATAGTGACGTCTCGGTACGCCAGCTCGAGCTCGTCCTCCGCTGTCTTGGTGATGAAGCTGTGCTTGAGCCAGTGGTCGTCCTCGCGCAGCTGGTGGTCCTCGCGGTAATGGCCGCCGCGGCTCTCCGTGCGCGCCCGCGCCGACACCACCAAGGCCTCGGCCATGTCTATGAGATACCCGAGCTCGATGTGCTCGGTGACCTCGGTGTTGTAGACCTTGCTGCGGTCCCGGACACGGCACTGCTCGTACCTGCGGCGTAGCTCGCGCACCTCTGCGAGAGCCTCGCTCAGCGATTCCTCCGTCCGCACCACCGACGCCTTGTCCATCATCACCGCCTGGAGCCGCGTGCGGACATCCGCGCTGTACTCCGGGCCGCCCCCTTCGAACAAGCCGGCCAGCAGGCTCTGGATGTGCTTCGCCGGTTCCTCGGGGATCTCCGGCAGTTTCGTCGCGCTCGCGTACTCGGCCATCGCGATCCCGCCGCGGCGTCCGAATACGACGATATCGAGTAACGAGTTCGTGCCGAGCCGGTTCGCGCCGTGGGCCGAGACGCAGGCGCATTCGCCGGCGGCGTAGAACCCGGGCACCAGCGCCCCCTCGTGGTCGGCGCGAACCGCGCCGGTGATGTCGGTCGGGATGCCGCCCATCGCGTAGTGCGCCGTCGGCACGATCGGCACGCCCTCTTTCAACGGGTCGACGTCCAGGTAGGTCCGGGCGAACTCGGTGATGTCTGGCAGCTTCGTCTCCACGACGTGCGGGTCGACCTCCGTGAGGTCCAACAGGATGTAGTCCTTGTTCGGGCCGGCCCCGCGGCCCTCTTTGATCTCGAAGAACTCGGCCCGCGACACCATGTCGCGGGGCGCGAGGTCCTTGATCGTGGGCGCGTAGCGCTCCATGAAGCGCTCGCCGTCGGCGTTGCGGAGGATGCCGCCCTCTCCCCGCGCCGCCTCCGACAGCAAGATGCCGAGGCCGTAGAGCCCCGTCGGGTGGAACTGGAAGAACTCCATGTCCTCCAGGGGCAGGCCCCTCCGGAACACGACGCCGGGGCCGTCGCCCGTCAACGTGTGCGCGTTCGAGGTGATCTTGAACATCTTTCCGTAACCGCCGGTCGCGAAGAGCACCGACTTCGAGCGGAAGACGTGCAGGTCGCCGGTCGCGATCTCGTAGGCGATGATCCCGCCGCACACGCCGTCGACCAGGATGAGGTCGAGCACGAAGAACTCAGAGAAGAACTCGACACCCTCCTTGTTGCACTGCTGGTAGAGCGTCTGCAGGATCATGTGCCCGGTGCGGTCCGCCGCGTAGCAAGCCCTCTTCACCGGAGCCTCGCCGTGGTTGCGGGTGTGACCGCCGAAGCGGCGCTGGTCGATACGACCGTCGGGCGTCCGGTTGAAGGGCAGTCCCATCCGCTCGAGCTCGAGGACCGACTCAACGGCCTCCTTGCACATCACGTCGACCGCATCCTGATCGGCGAGGAAGTCGCCACCCTTCACGGTGTCGAACGCGTGCCATTCCCAGGAGTCCTCTTCGACGTTCGCCAGGGCCGCGCACATGCCGCCCTGTGCCGCACCGGTGTGCGACCGCGTTGGATAGAGCTTCGAGACGACCGCGGTCTTGCACCGCTTCCCGGCCTCGAGAGCGGCGCGCAGCCCCGCTCCACCTGCGCCGACGATGACGGCGTCGTACTCGTGGGTTCGGATCAAGCTAACCGCCGGACTCCGGGTTGAACGTGACCAACACGGCGGTCCCCATGATCAGAAGGATGCCCGTGGCGGTGTAGAGGCTTGCTTTCACCACGGTCCGCTTCCGCGGCGACTTGACGTAGTCATCGATGATGATGCGAAGCCCATTGGCTCCGTGCAGGAGAGACAGGAACAGCATCGTCCAGTCGAACGTCTTCCAGCCGACGTTCTGCCAGCGTGCGGCGACGAACGCGAAGTCGACGCGCTCAACCCCTTCGCCTATGAGATGCATGATGTAGAGGTGGATCAGGACGAGGAACAGCAGGATGATCCCGCTGATCCGCATGAAGAACCAAGACCAGACTTCGAACGACGACGGACGCCGGTCGGCGGTGAAAGCCTTGGGTTTGTGTTTGCGATAAACGTCTTGGACGGTCGCCATGCGGCCGGAATCCTACCGTCGGGCCTCCCGACTAGCATGTTCTGGTGACCCAAGACAGAACAACGGATTCCGGCATCGAGATACAGCCGCTGTATGACGCGACCTCTGTTGCCGACGGTGTGGTGGAGAGGTTGACACCGCCCGGCGAGTTCCCCTTCACCCGCGGCGTCTACCCAGGCATGTACCGGCAGCGGCTGTGGACGATGCGTCAATACGCGGGTTTCGGCAGTGCCGAGGAGACCAACAAACGGTTCCGGTACCTGCTCGGGGCGGGCCAAACCGGGCTGTCGGTTGCCTTCGACCTGCCGACCCAGATGGGTTACGACTCCGACCATCCGAAGGCGATGGACGAGGTCGGGCGCGTCGGCGTGGCCATCGACTCGCTCGCCGACATGGAGCTGCTCCTGAAAGACATCCCGCTGGACGAGGTCTCCACCTCGATGACGATCAACGCCACCGCGGCGATCCTCCTGCTCCTGTATCAGCTGGTCGCCGAGAAGCAGGGGGTGGCGCCCGAGAAGATCACCGGCACCACTCAGAACGACATCCTCAAGGAGTACACGGCGCGCGGGACGTACATCTACCCGCCGAAGCCCTCGATGAGGATCATCACCGACCTGTTCGCGTACTGCCGCGACGAGCTACCGCGTTGGAACACGATCTCGATCTCGGGCTACCACATGCGCGAGGCTGGAAGCACGGCGGTGCAAGAGGTCGCGTTCACGATCGCCGACGGGATTGCGTATGTCGAGGCCGCGATCGCGGCAGGTCTCGCCGTGGACGAGTTCGCGCCACGGCTCTCGTTCTTCTTCGCCTGCCACATGAACTTCTTCGAAGAGGTTGCAAAGTTCCGCGCCGCCCGCCGCTTGTGGGCGAAGGTGATGAAGGAGAGGTTTGCGGCGCAGAACCCGAAGTCACAGATGCTGCGCTTCCACACCCAGACCGGCGGCGCGACGCTCACGGCGCAACAGCCGGAGAACAACATCGTTCGGACGGCGCTGGAGGCGCTCGCCGCAGTGATGGGAGGGACCCAGTCGCTCCACACGAACTCGTTCGACGAGGCACTGGCGCTCCCCAGTGAGAAGGCGGCGCGGATAGCACTGCGCACGCAGCAGGTGATCGGCTACGAGTCCGGCGTTGCAGACAGTGCCGATCCACTCGGGGGCTCGTGGATGGTCGAGTCGCTGACGGACGAGATAGAGAGACTCGCGGTCGAGTACCTCGAGCGGATCGATGCGATGGGCGGCGCGGTCGAAGCGATCGAGTCCGGCTGGATGAAAGACGAGATAGAGGAATCCGCGTATCTGATCAACCGCGGCGTCGAGTCGGGCGAGCGCATCGTGGTCGGGGTGAACAGGTTCCAGCTCGACCAAGAGGAGCCAGTCGAGCTCCACAGCTTGGATCCGGAGCTTCAGCGGCGGCAGATCTCTCGCCTCCAGGACGTCCGGTCGCAGCGGGACCAAGCTGAGGTAGACGCCGCGCTGAAGGAGCTGGAGGAAGCGGCTCGCGGCGGAGACAACCTGCTGTATCCGATGAAGCAGGCCCTGGCCGCTTACGCGACGCTGGGCGAGGTGTCCGACGTGCTGCGGGAGATCTTCGGCGAGTACGAGCCGAGGTCTCTCTAGATGACGCTCGATCCCGTTGCCGTGATCGGCGGAACGGGAGACCTCGGGTTCGCGCTGGCCAGCCGCTGGGCGAAGGCCGGTGCCCGTGTCGTCATCGGCTCCCGCGAGGAGGCGAGGGCACAGGACGCCGCGGGCCGCTTGCGAGAACGCCTTCCCGAGGCCATGGTCGAGGGGAGAGAGAACGGCGCGGCCGCGGCCGCATGTTCGACCGTCGTGGTTGCCGTGCCGTTCTCCGGCCTCATCCCGATCTACAAGAGCATCGCCGGCCACCTGCGGCCTGACGCGGTGGTGATCGACGCGACCGTCCCGGTCGAGGCCTCGGTCGGTGGGAAGGCGACCCATGTCTTCGGGGTGTGGGAGGGCTCCGCGGCGCAGCTGGCGCTCGCCTTCTTGCCCAAAGGCACGACCATGTGCGCGGCGTTCCACACGCTCTCCGCGAGCGCGCTGAACGATCTGGACACCCCGGTCGCGGGTGACGTTCCCGTCTGCGGTCGCAAGGACGGGAAAGAGGCCGTGAGGCGGTTGGTGGAGGCGATCCCGGACCTTCGGTTCGTGGACGCGGGTCCGCTCGAGAACGCGCGCATCGTGGAGCCGATCACCGCCCTGTTGATCGGGCTGAACCACCGCTACGGCACCGACCGGGCCGGGATCAGCTTCACCGGTCTGCCGGAGTAGCGGTCTTGAAGTTTCTGTATGTGACGGTTCTCGTCCCCGCGCTCGCCGATTGGGTAGCGGTGGCGCGCGGCCACCGGCGGCTCGAGCGCGTCGCGAAGCCTGCGACCGTCGCGGTTTTGATGGTCGTCACCGCAGTTGCCTGGGAAGGAGAGCGCGGCGGCCCATTCATCGCGACCATGCTCGCCTTGACGTTCTCGCTCGCGGGCGATGTCTTCTTGATGCAGGACCGCGACCTCCTGCTGCCGGGACTCGTCGCCTTCTTCGCCGCGCACCTCAGTTACATAGCCGCCTTCGGGGGCGCGGTGCTGTCGCCGTACAGCGTGTTCATCGGGACGACGCTCGTGCTGATCAGCGGCCCGTTGTTCCTCGCCGTTCGTCAAGGCTTGCAGAGATCGAATCGCACCCGGTTGATCGTGCCCGTCCTCGCCTACGTGGTGGTGATCAGCGTCATGGTGCTGACGGCGTTGACCTCGCCGGGTGCGAACGATTGGTCGCGCGGGAGCATCTTGGCCGCCGCGCTGGGGGCCGGGCTGTTCTATACGTCCGACGCTTTGATCGGCCTCCACAGGTTCGTGCGCGAGCTGCCATGGGCACGCGGTGCGATCATGGTGACCTACCACCTCGGTCAGATCGGACTCGTCTACTCCCTGGCGTACCGCTGATGGACCAGCCCAAGGACCGCAAGCTCTGGAGATGGGTCGCCCTCGCGATCATCATCGGCGTGATCGCGCTGGGCCTGGCCGTCGTGTTCCTCGGCTCAACCCGCGACGACGCGGCTCCCGCTGCGGGTGATCCGGCCGTTTCTCCGACACCCACTCCCGCTGCGGTGCCGTCTCCGTCGCAGAGCGGGATCGCGCTGCCCGACCTCAAGGGCATCCCGAAGCGGGGCCTGTACCTCCTGGTAGTGGCAGAGGACGGCGCATGCTGGAGCGGCTTCCTCGGGAGCCAACAGATCGAAGAGTGCGGTCACCAGGCGATCCGCATCGCCGGGAACCCGGTCCTGGTCAGTGCCAACGGACGGTTGAACGCACCCGCCAAGGGATCCTTCGAGCTCTATGTGGTGGAAGACGGGGTGGGACTGGCCGCGGCTCGGACCCGAGGCTTCAGCAAGCCCATCTCGGTCACCGTCAACCGTTAGCGGATGATCGCGATGGTGGCGCCCGTCTCCACCGGCTGACCCGCCGCCACCTTCAGCTCTTCGACCGTCCCTTCTGTATGAGCGAGGATCGAGTTCTCCATCTTCATGGCCTCGAGCACGCAGATAGCGTCGCCGGGCTTCACCGAACTTCCTTTGTCGACCAGCACCTTCACGATCGTTCCCTGCATGGGCGCGATCAGCTCCTCTGAACCGCCCCCACCGAGCGACGCGGCTCGCTCCGGTGGCCGGGGCTTCTTCGGCCGGATGGTTTCCTCCAGGTGCTCTCGTATCCGCACAGCGAACCGTTTTCCGTCCACCTCGACCGCCAGCTCCCGCGACGCGACCGTCGGCTCGCCGACCTTGGGTTTCGGCTCGACCTGCTCCTTCAGCACGGAGAGGTCCATCTCTCTTTCGACCGTGCCCGTGTGGTAGTCGCCGGAGACGAAGCGCTCGTCCGAGAGCATCAACCGGTGGAAGGGGATGGTCGTCTTGATCCCTTGCACCTCGTACTCGGATAGAGCCCGCAGCATGCGGCGACGGGCCTCCTCGCGGTCGGCGCCGTAGCTGATCACCTTCGAGACCAGAGGGTCGTACGCCTGAGGGATCTCGGAGTTCCCCTCCGTTCCCGAGTCGACCCGTACGCCGGGCCCGGCCGGCTCGCGGTAGGCGCCGATCCGACCTGGCGCCGGCATGAAGTTCTTCGCCGCATTCTCCGCGTTCACGCGGCACTCGATCGCGTGCCCCTTCAGCTGGATGTCGGCTTGGCCGTAGTCGAGCGCCTCGCCCGCCGCGACCACGAGCTGTGACTTCACGAGATCGATCCCCGTCACCAGCTCGGTCACCGGGTGCTCGACCTGCAGGCGCGTGTTCATCTCGAGGAAGTAGAAGGTCTTGCCGTCCGAGTCCAACAGGAATTCGCACGTGCCGGCGTTGCGATACCCCACCTGCTTCGACACCTTCGCGGCGGCGGCCATGATCGCCTCCCGCACCCCGTTGTCCAGTGCCGGCGACGGCGACTCCTCCACCAGCTTCTGATGCCTGCGCTGAAGCGAGCAGTCGCGCTCGGGGAAGGAGATGATCTCGCCGGTAGCGGCCCCCATGACCTGGACCTCGATGTGCCGCGGGCGCTCGAGGTAGCGCTCGAGGTAGACCTCGGCGTTCGAGAAGTAGGCCTCTGCCTCTCGCGCCGCCCCCGCCAAGGCATCCTCGACCTCGTTCGCTTCCTTGACGACGCGGAAGCCCTTGCCGCCTCCTCCGGCTGATGCCTTGATGGCGAGAGGCAGGCCGTACTGCGACACGAAGTCCATCACCTCGGCCGCGCTGGTTACGGGTTCCGCCGTCCCAGGCACCGTCGCGACGCCCGCTTCCGTTGCGGCTCGGCGAGCCGATGTCTTCTCACCCATGCCCTCGATGACCTCGGGAGATGGTCCAACCCATACCAACCCGGCGTCGATCACCGCTTGCGCGAAGCCGGCGTTCTCCGCCAGGAAGCCGTAGCCGGGGTGGACCGCCTCGGCACCCGAGCGACGGGCCGCCTCCAAGATGTTGGCCACGACGAGGTACGACTGGTTCGCGGGCCCCGGCCCGACGTTGTACGCCTCGTCCGCCAGACGCGTGTGCACCGCATCCGCGTCGAGGTCCGAGTAGACGGCGACCGTCTCGATGTCGAGGTCGCGGCAACCGCGGATCACTCGCACCGCGATCTCGCCGCGGTTCGCCACGAGAAGTTTCTTGAACATGGCTCCGTATCCTAGGTGGCACATGCAGATGCCCACCTTTGCGGGAGTTCTCGAGGCGCGCCGCCGGATAGCTCCTTACCTTCCGCGAACGCCGCTGTTCCCGTATCCGCAGCTGGATCGCGTGGTCGGAACGTCCGTGGGGGTGAAGCACGAGAACCATCAGCCGGTGGGCGCGTTCAAGGTCCGCGGGGGAGTGAACCTCGTCTCCCGTTTGGGCGCGGACGAACGGAAGCGGGGAGTGGTAGCCGCGTCCACCGGCAATCACGGGCAATCGGTTGCTTATGCAGCCCGGATGTTCGGCGTCACGGCCAGGATCTTCGTCCCGGAGAGTGCCAACCCGTCGAAGGTGCAAGCGATGGAGGACCTCGGGGCGGAGGTCGTCTTCCACGGCAGCGACTTCGATGACGCGCGAGAGGAAGCCGCACGGGCCGGGGCCGCGACCGGGCAGCGTTACATCCACTCCGGCAACGAGCCGCACCTGATCGAAGGCGTGGGCACTTACGCGCTGGAGGTCTTCGAAGACGCACCGGACGTCGACGTGATCATCGTCCCGGTCGGGGGCGGCAGCGGCGCGGCAGGGGTGTGCCTGGTCGGGAAGACCATCTCCCCGACCACGCAGGTCATCGGGGTCCAGGCGGAAGCCGCTCCGGCTGCCTACCTGTCGTGGAAGTCGCGGTCGTTGGTGGAGGACTCGATGAACACGACTGCGGAGGGGCTGGCGACCCGCACCGCGTTCGAGCTTCCGCAGCAGATCCTGTGGGACCACCTCGATGATTTCGTGCTCGTTAGCGAAGACGAGCTGTGGGCCGCGACCCGGACCATGATCGACTCGACACGCAACCTGGTCGAGGCCGCGGGCGCGGCGTCGCTGGCGGCCGCGATCAAGATCAAAAGGCGCCTCGCCGGCCGCCGCGTCGTGCTCGTGTGCAGCGGCGGGAACATCAGCCCCCACCAGATCGCGCAGCTGTACGCGGCGTCGCCTTGACCGACGTTCTCTCGAGCGACGTGTTGGAGCGGACTTTGCCGCCGGGGTTCGGGCGGCCGTTCAGGTTCTTCGACGAGGTCGGCTCCACCAACACCGAAGCTTTGGAGTGGGCGCGCCAGGGGGCGCCGGAGGGCGCGCTGGTCGTGACCAACCACCAGAGCCAGGGGCGCGGTCGTTGGACGCGGACGTGGGTGTCGGACCCGGGTCGTCTGCTGCAGTTCTCCTTGATCCTGCGGCCGAAGCTGCCGCTGGACCAGCTGGGGCTCGTCACGACCGCGTTGGGCGTCGCCTGCGCGGAGGCGATCGAGAGCGCGACGGGTCTGACCGCAACGGTCAAGTGGCCGAACGACGTGCGCGTCGGCGGGCGCAAGGTCGCGGGGATCCTGGTCGAGTCGCATCTCACCGGCTCCGAGCTGGAGGCCGCGGTCGGGGGTCTAGGGGTGAACGTGGGGTGGTCGCGCACAGAGATACCGGACGACCTGAAAGAGACCGCGACCAGCCTCGCCACAGAGCTGGACGGAACGCCACCCGCTCGGGCGGAGCTTCTGGCCGCGATCCTTACCGCGTTCGAGCGCCGTTACTCGAAGCTGCCGGAGGCGGCCCCCGCGTTGATCGCAGCGGTGACAGAGCGCTCCGACGTCCTGGGACACCACGTTGTCGTGGCGCTCTCGAACGACACGGTGGTCGAAGGCCGCGCGAACCGGATCCTCGACGACGGGCGGCTCGAGGTGGAAACAGCGACCGGGCCTACGGCTCTGGCGGTGGGCGAGATCCGCCGGCTGCGCTGACGCCTGCGCACCGGGTCGCGCTCAGGCGCCTCGATAGGATGCCGCCCATGACCTCCGAGCACGACCGCGTACAGGAGTTGCACTCCCTTTCGGAGAAGGTCCGCGGCGGAGGCGCTCCGAAGTACCACGACAAGCTGGCGCAGCAGGGGAAGCTCTTCGTACGCGACCGGCTGGCTCTGCTCTTGGACGACGTCGATGGCTTCGTCGAAGACGGTCTGCTCGTCAATGCGCTGGCGGGGGACCTTCCCGCCGACGGCGTCGTCACGGGCGTGGGCGAGGTCGGCGGCCGTCCGGTGGCGATCATGGCTAACGATGCGACCGTCAAAGCGGGCTCCTGGGGAGCGCGCACGGTCGAGAAGATCATCCGGATCATCGAGCTGGCGCGCCGCAACGAGCATCCCATCCTGTACCTCGTCGACTCCGCTGGCGCCCGCATCACCGATCAGATCGACCTGTTCCCGGGGCGGAGGGGGGCCGGGAAGATCTTCTACAACCAGGTGCAGGCCTCGGGACGGGTGCCACAGGTCTGCTGCCTCTTCGGTCCTTCCGCCGCGGGTGGCGCCTACATCCCGGCCTTCTGTGACGTCGTCTTCATGGTGGACGGGAACGCGTCCATGTATCTCGGCTCGCCCCGCATGGCCGAAGAGGTGATCGGCGAGAAGGTCACGCTCGAGGAGATGGGCGGGGCGCGCATGCACTGCGAGGTCTCCGGCGTGGGTGACATGGTCGTCGCCGACGACAAGGCCGCGATCGAAGCGGCCAGGGGCTACCTCTCCTACTTCGGGCAGAGCTTCCGCGACCAGCCGCCGCGCGTCGAGGGACGACCGCCTGCGTTCCGCGGCTCGCTCGCGGGGATCGTCCCGCAGGACGAGAGCCAAGCGTTCGACATGTACGGCTTCATCGCCGGCATCGTCGACGACGCCTCCTTCTTCGAGATCAAGCCCGACTTCGCGCAGGAGCTCATCACCGGGTTCGCGCGCATCGATGGACGCGCTGTAGGCGTCCTCGCGAACCAACCCGCTCAGAAGGGTGGTGTCCTCTTCGTCGACTCGGCGGACAAAGCGGCACGGTTCATCTGGCTATGCGACGCCTTCAACATCCCGTTGGTGTTCCTGTCCGACGTGCCGGGGTTCATGATCGGGACGCAGGTCGAGCGGCAGGGGATCATCCGCCACGGCGCCAAGATGATCACTGCAGTGTCGGAGGCGACGGTTCCGAAGTTCTGCGTCGTCGTCCGCAAGGCTTACGGCGCTGGGCTGTACGCGATGGCGGGACCTGGGTTCGAGCCCGACGCGACGATCGCGCTTCCGACCGCGCGTATCGCGGTGATGGGCCCCGAGCCCGCGGTGAACGCAGTGTTCTTCAACAAGATTCAAGCCATAGAGGATGCCGAAGAGCGTGCCCGGTTCGTCGCGGACCGGCGCGCCGAGTACGAGAAGGACATCGACATCGTCCACCTGGCATCGGAGAACGTGGTGGACGCGGTCACGGAGCCAGACGACCTGCGCGACGAGCTGATCAGGCGCCTCGATGCCGCCGCTCGGAAGGACCGGCACTTCTCCGAACGTCGTCACGGCGTTCCTCCCGTATAGATGCCCGTATAGATGGACAACGGCTTCGAGTTCGTCTCGACCCGCACCGACGACCGGGTCGCGGTCGTCACGCTCAACCGTCCGAAGGCGATGAACGCGATCTCCGGGGCGTTCGCCGAGGAGCTGACGGAGGTCTTCTGGAGGCTTCGCCGCGATCGAGAGGTGTGGGTCGTGGTGCTGGCCGCCGCAGGTGAGAGGGCATTTTGCGTCGGAGCAGACCTGAGGGAACGCGCCGAGTTCACCCTCTATGACTTCTACAAGAACCGCGAGCAGATCCGGCTGATGTTCTCGTCTCTTCGCCGGGTCCCTCAGCCTGTCGTCGCGTCGGTGTTCGGGTTCGCGCTCGGAGGAGGTTTCGAGCTGGCGCTCTCCTGCGACCTCATCGTTGCCGCGCAGGATGCGGTTTTCGGGCTCCCGGAGACGCGGGTCGGGTTGATCCCCGCAGGCGGGGGGACGCAGCTGCTCACCCGCAAGGTCGGCGTCGCGCGAGCCAAGGAGATGATCTTCCGAGGACGACGGATCGATGTGACCCAGGCGACTGAGCTGGGTCTCGTGGCGGAGGTGGCGGAGCGTGATCGGTTGGAGGAGCGAACGATGGAGGTGGCGCTCGACATCGCCCGGTCGTCGCCCGTTGCCGTCCGCCACGCGAAGGCCGCGATCGACGCCGCGCTCGGGGTGCCGCTCGACGAGGGGATGGACCTCGAGCACGACGCCTGGCGACGCACGATCTCGAGTCACGACCGTGAAGAGGGGATCCTGGCGTTCACCGAGAAACGGGACCCCGAGTGGGGGAACCGGTGACGTATCCGGCAAAGGTTCGGATCAGAGAGGTCGGGCCTCGCGACGGCATCCAGAGCGAGAAAGCCGACGTGCCCACGAGCGACAAGGTCGCCCTGATCGACGCCCTCAGCGCGACGGGGCTGCGCCTGATCGAGGCGGTCTCGTTCGTGTCGCCCAAGGCGATCCCGCAGATGGCCGATGCGCGTGAGGTGTGGGCGGGCATCGCGCGTCGCGATGGCGTCTTCTATTCGGCCCTGGTGCCGAACCGCAAGGGGGCCGAGATAGCCGCCGAGGTCGAGGTCGACGGGATGCAGGTCTTCATCGCGGCGACCGACTCCTACAACCTGAAGAACGTGAAGCGTACGGTCGAAGAATCCATCCAGAACGTCGCCGATGTCGTCGCGGTGGCCGCCGAAGCGGGCATCCCGGTAGAGGGGACGATCTCTACCGCCTTCGGCTGCCCTTACGAGGGAGACGTCGCGCCCGCTCGCGTCGCCCAGGTGTCCAGGTGGATGACGGATGAGGGCATCGGTGCGATCTCTTATGGAGACACGACCGGTATGGCGACCCCGCGTCGCGTCAGAGAGGTGATCGAGGCGGTTCGAGAAGAGCTCCCCGAGCTGACGATCAACATGCATTTCCACGATACGCGCGGGACGGGTCTCGCCAACGTCGTGACCGCTCTGGAGCTGGGGGTTGATTACTTCGACGCCTCGATCGGCGGCATGGGGGGCAGCCCATACGCCGCCGGCGCCACCGGGAACATCGCTACCGAGGACCTCGTGCACATGCTTCAAGACATGGAGATCGCGACGGGCATCGATCTCTCCGCGTTGCTAGAGGCAGGACGCGTGGCTCAGAGCTTCATCTCGGCGCCGCTGCCGTCCAAGGTTCTGACGGCCGGGCCTCGGTGGGACGTTGCGGGTCCGGTCCCGCAGGCGGGATAAGAGATGTTCTCGAAGATCCTCATCGCGAACCGCGGAGAGATCGCGGGGCGTATCGCCCGCACCTGTCGTGAGCTTGCGGTCGGCTCCGTCGCCGTCTACTCCGATGCGGACTCGGGCGCGCGCCACGTTCGCGCCGCCGACGAAGCGGTGCACCTGCCGGGCGTCGCTCCGGCGGACACGTACCTCAACGTCGGCGCGGTGCTGCAGGCCGCCCGCACCACCGGCGCAGAGGCGGTGCACCCCGGCTACGGGTTCCTGGCCGAGAGCGCAGATTTCGCGGAGGCCGTTACGGAGGTCGGCCTCGTATGGATCGGTCCTCCTCCCGACGCGATCAGAGCGGTGGGCGACAAGGTGTCGGCCCGCAACATCGCCACGAAGGCCGGCGTCCCTCTGGTGCCGGGCACGCTGGAACCGATCGAGGACCCGCAGCTGATAGTCGAGTTCGCTCGCACCCACGGGTATCCCGTGGCGATCAAGGCGTCGGGCGGCGGAGGGGGTCGCGGCTTGCGCGTCGCACGATCCGAAGAGGAGGTCGCTGAGGCCTTCGCGACCGCGCGCCGCGAGTCCGAGGCTTACTTCTCGAGCAGTGACGTCTACGTCGAGCGATATCTCGATGCTCCGAAGCACCTGGAGGTACAGATCCTGGCCCCCGATCCCACCGACGCTATGTGGCTGGGCGTGCGGGACTGCTCTTTGCAGCGGAGGCATCAGAAGCTCGTCGAGGAGACGCCGCCACCGCGGTTCGCAGAGAGGATGCCCGAGATGGGTGCGGCCGCGGTTGCGATGTCCAAGGCATGCGGCTACGTGAACGCGGGAACCGTCGAGATGTTGGTCGACGAAGACGGCGCCTTTTACTTCCTCGAGGTCAACTCGCGCCTCCAGGTCGAGCACACGGTTACCGAGGAGCTGTTCGGGGTGGATCTAGTGGCGTGCCAGCTGCGCATCGCCGCGGGAGAGCCGGTGGGACTCAGCCAGGCGGATCTCGACGACCGCGCGCGGGGGCACAGCATCGAGTGTCGGATCAACGCCGAGGATCCGGCCCGTGGTTTCCTGCCGTCGCCCGGGCTCATCACCCGCTACACGGAGCCAACCGGGGCGGGGGTCCGCGTGGACTCCGGTTATGCAGAAGGGGACTCCGTGCCGGAGGCGTACGACTCGCTGATCGCGAAGCTGATCACCTTCGGCGACGACCGCGAGCAGGCGCGTGCGCGGATGGTGCGTGCCCTGCAAGAGCTGGAGGTCGAGGGCATCCAGACGTCGATCCCGGCGCATCTCGTCCTGCTCGAAGAGTCCTCTTTCGTTGCCGGTATCCACACCACGAGGACGATCGAGGGTGAAGGCGTCCTGGATGACTTGATGCGCGCGCACCACGCCGCGGAAGAGGCCAACGTGTTGATGGTTCAGGGCCGCCCGGTGCGGCTGTGGCACCCGTCGATGGCGGCGTCCGCAGCGGCCGCCGTGCGAGCGGCCGCAGGTGGTGAGCTCGTCGCGCCGATGCAGGGCACGATCTTGAAGGTGCTCGCGGCTGAAGGTGATCGTGTCGAAGCCGGCGACGAGGTGGTGGTCCTGGAGGCGATGAAGATGGAGACGACCATCGCGGCCGCGCGCGCGGGCGTCATCACGGCGATGGCAGTCGGGCCGGGCGACACCGTCGGCGCCGGCGAGGTCGTAGCGGTCGTCGAGTGACCCCCGCGACGATCCTCGGCGGGCTCGGTCAGCTCCTCTTCCTCGGCGCCGTCGGGTGCGCGGCCGGCAACCTCGTCCTCGAACGCCTTCTTGGCTCCGAGGCGAGCGAGCGCGGCGGGGGGCCCGAGCGGGCGCTCGCCTCGATCGCAGGCGGGGCGCTTTTCTCCGTAGGGATGATGGTCACGCACATCGTGACTGGCGGCGCCGTATTCCTGTCGCGCTGGGTCGTCCCGGTCGCGGCGCTTGCGGTGCTGTGGGTCGGGCGCCGCCACCTGCGCGTCCCCCGAGGTGTACCGTGGTTGAAGCTCGCGGCGGCGGCTCTGATCCTCGGTGCGCTCTACGTGACGCCGGCCATCGCCGGCGGATCGAGCATCCGCACCGGCGATCCGCCTTGGCACCTGGGCTGGACGAACCAGCTGCTGGACGGCGAGCCGGTTCCGACGGGCCCGGCGCCGGAGTTCGGGCGCAACGCGTACCCCTGGGGTCTCCACGCGGTGATGGCAACATCGGTTCGGCTGGTGCCGGGATCCGATCCGCTGGTAGCGCTCGAGATGCTGCACCTCGTCGTGCTTGTCGGCATCCCGCTCGCCACCGCGTGTCTGGCGCGACTCGTTCGGTCTGACTCGGGCTGGGCGGCGGCCGCAGCCGCGGCGCTGATCGGCGGATTCGGCTGGGTCGAGGCCGGCGGCGCCGACTTCATCACCAGCCCCGGCGCCGCCCGCTACGGAGCCGATCTCGTCGTCGCGTCGCCGAACTCTGTTTACGAGCTCTTTCCGCCCGCTCTTCCGCGCGAGTTGGGGCTCGTGATGTTGGGCGCCGCCGCGTGGTTGATCGTGGCCGGCGCACGATCGAGCCGCCGCGGCGTCTGGACGGTCGCGGGAGCCGCGGTTGGGCTCGTCGGGCTTCTGAGCGTCCCCTTGTTCGTCACCGCGCTGCTGTGGCTGGTGGTCGCCACCGTCTTCGTGGCGCGCGGGTCGCGCCTCGGATGGATGGCGAGGTCGGGCATCGCGGCCGCGGCCGTTCTCGGGTTGTGGGCGGGTCCCGTTGCCTCGTACGCAGCTCGGTTCGGAGGGTTCGTGAACATCACTCCGCAGCTCGGGAAGGAATGGCCGCTTCCGGTCGCGCTGGGCTCGTGGGGGCTGCTCCTCCCGCTGGCGCTCACCGGGCTCGCGCTGGCGTGGCGGGGGAAGGGCTCGTCGTCACACCTCGCTGCGTTCGCCGGCGCAAGCACGCTTCTGTTGGCCCTTGCGATCATGCGCGGGCATCTCGAGTGGGACCTGGCAGGGAACGCGACACTGCTCCACCAGGGGCGCATGTGGCCCCCGATGCACCTGTTGGGCGCGGCGTTCGCGGGCGTGGCGCTGACGTGGATCTACAGGTCTTTGCGCGAGCGCAGTGCTTTGCTGAGCCTCGCCGCGGTCACCTGCCTGATGCTCCTCGGCGTGGCATCGCCCGCCGTTGCCTCGCGCGGCCTCCGCGACGTCATGGAGAGACAGGCCGCTGGGTTCCAGTACGGCAGTGTGGATCTCGAGGCCGATTCTTTCGCCAGACAAGCCGCGGCTTACCTCGGCCCTCGCGCCATCGTTCAGGTACACGGCAGCGACGACCTCGCATTCCTGCTGTTCCAGCTATCGGGAGCGAAGCTCGCGAGCTACGACGATCCGCGGCTGCCTCGCAACGACCTGCGGATCCGCTACGCGGAGCTCGCGGCCGCGTACGACCGCCAGATCGCCACCGGCGGGTTCGAGCCGACACATCTGGTTGCTCCTGCGAGCGAACGACCTAACGAAGGTTCGCTGGCGCGCGGCACGTTCGAGGGCCGAGAGTGGGTTCTGGTACAGCTAGACCGCTGAGGACCGTTCGTCAGGAGAGCAGCGCTCTCGCGATCACCATGCGCTGGATCTCCGACGTGCCTTCGAAGATCGTGTAGATCTTCGAGTCGCGGTACCACTTCTCGACGGGGAAGTCCTTGATGTAGCCGGCGCCGCCGAGGATCTGAACCGCCATCTCGGTCACCCTCACCGCCGTCTCGCCCGCCTTCAGCTTCGACATCGACCCCTCGGCTTTGTGGAAAGGCTGCCCGCTCGCCGCGAGCCACGCGGCCTTGTAGGTGAGGAGCCGCGATGCCTCGATCTCCGTTGCCATGTCGGCGAGGTGGTTCTGGATCGACTGGTGCTGCGAGATCGCTTGGCCGAAAGCCTGGCGCTCTTTCGAGTACTGCGTCGCGAACTCGAGGGCCGCGCGACCTATGCCGACGGCCTGGATCGCGACTGCCGGCCGCGTCACCTCGAAGGTCCGCAGCGCCGCGGAGGACCGACCGCTGGACTCGCCCCTCCGAGCCTTCTCCAGCTTCGCCTCGAGCTTGTCCATCCCGCCGAGCACGCGGTCGAGCGGGATCCGGCAATCCTCCAGCAGGACCTCGGACGTGTCCGAAGCCCGGATGCCCAGCTTCTTCTCTTTCTTGCCGGGCCTGATGCCGCCGTCGTCTTTGTGGATCACGAACGACGCCTGGCCGCGGTGCCCGAGCTCGGGATCCACCGTGGCGACGACGATGTAGACGTCGGCGTACTGCCCGTTGGTGATGTAGGTCTTCTGGCCATTCAGGACCCACTCGTCGCCCTCACGACGCGCCCGAGTCCGCAGAGACCGCACGTCCGACCCGGCCTGTGGCTCCGTCACCGCGAATGCGCCCAGCTTGGGGTCCTCGGGCGTCCCGAACATCTTCGGCGCCCACTCGAACAGCTGCTCTTGCGTCCCCACGCTCGCGAGTGCCGAGAGAGGCAGGCCCGTTCCCATGATCGAGAGCCCGATGCCCGCACAGCCCCAGAAGATCTCCTCCGCGATGAGGGGGAGCGTGAGGCCGGTCGGATCCTGCTGAGCCTGCAGGTAGATGTCGATGCCGTAGAGCCCCGCCTCGGCCGCCTTCTTCAGGACGGGCCACGGGAACTCTTCGCTCTCGTCGTACTCGGCGGCTACGGGGCGGATCTCTTTCTCCGCGAACTCGTGCGCCCACTTCTGTATCTCGATCTGCTCTTCGCTCAGCTGAAAATCCACCTTGCCTCCTCGCCGTCGGGCGCGCCGCGCGGCGCCGCCTGCCGATCCACGTCAAACTTGACCGCTCGGTCAAGTTACGTATGAGGAAGGATAGCGCCTCTATGCCAACTCGTCCTGCAGGTGCCGGCGAACCGGCGCGCGAAGGGGGAGACATGCCCGAAGAAGACGTCCAGAAGCCCGAAGCGATCTCGTACGAGAAGCTGTATCGACGGTGGGAGGAGAACCCGTGGAGCGCCATGGGGATCGACTTCACCGTCGACAAGCAGCACTGGCAGACCAAGCTCAACGACACGCAACGAGAAGCGGCGCTGTGGAACTACGCCCTGTTCCTCGTCGGCGAGGAGGCCGTCGCGCGGACGCTGACACCCGTGCTCGACGCCGCGCCGGATCATGCGCAGCAGATCTTCCTAACCACCCAAGTGGTCGACGAAGCACGCCACCACGTGTTCTTCGACCGCTTCATGCGCGAGGTTGCGGGACAGGGCACCGATACCGCCTCGACGCTACAGGCGATGGAACGTCATCTGACGTGGGGCTTCAGGCAGATCTTCGCGGAGCTGGAGCGCCTGACGGATGCGCTCCGAAAGAAACCGAAGGACCGTGCCCTCCTGGCGCAGTCGGTCGCGCTGTATCACGTGATCGTCGAAGGGGTCCTCGCGATCCCGGGCCAGCACTTCATCCAGCGTTACGTCGAGAAGCTCGACATCCTGCCGGGCTTCAGCCAAGGGATCACGAACGTCTCTCGCGACGAGTCGCGCCACGTCGCGTTCGGGATCAAGTTCCTCGGCGAGCTCATCAGGTCGTCGGCTGAGTGCCGGTCTGCTGTCATCGAGCTGTGGGAGCGCGTGACCCCGTGGGTGATCGGCGTCTTCGTCCCGCCGAACCGCGACCGGGCGTATGCGGAGTCGTTCGACTTCACCCTCGAAGAGATCTTCGCCTTCGGCCTGCGTTCTTACGAGACGAAGTTGCGCCGCGTCGGCGTCGACCCGTCGGAGATAAGGATGCTCGCGGTGCAGGACCTGTCGCTGTCGTACGAAGAACGCGCGCGGCGAGCCTGGGTGCTGATCGACGACGCTGTGATCGGCGATGACAACCTCGAGCCGCGCCTGAGTGCCGAGTCGTTCGAGATCCTGTTCCAGGGGATGGTCCAGACGCTCGACCTCGAGGTCGCGCGCTCGCTCGGCGGCCCGATCGAGTGGACCTTCACCGACGCCGATCCGTGGCACCTGGTGGTGACCAACGGTCATGCTGAAGCCAAGCCGGGCAAGGCCGGTCAAGCGGCGCTGCGTCTGGAGACGTCATCGGCCGATTGGGCGAAGATCGCGGTCGGGAGGGTCGACCCGCGCTGGGCGCTGCTGAAGAGACGGCTGAAGGTGCACGGACAACTGAGCGCAAAGGCGAAGCTCCCGCGCCTGTTCACCTGATCCCGCGCAACTTCGTCTGATTCGGGCCGTTATGTCTGGTGAGGCCCGAAGACGCAGAGGGGGATTCGCCATGGTGACCAGGACCCGTGCTTCAAGAGCCACGAAGAGCTTCATCGGTCTCCTGTCGGGGATCGCGCTCCTCATGCCCTTCGCTCCCCCCGCAGTTGCCAATCACGGGCAGGCGACGCTGAACGTGCGGCCGGAGTCCGCCTCTCGGCCGCTGGAGTCGTCGCACACGATGACGGCGGTCTTGAGCCAGCCTGCGACGGTCGAACGCGGAGCCATCAACGTCGACTTCGAGAACACCGGCGGCGTCAACGACGCGGACGGAACCACGTTCGATTCGCCTGATCTGACCTGCAGCATCGCCGCCGGTGAGACCAGTTGCAGCGTCACCTACACCGGAACCAACACCGGTCGCGATCTGTGGACCGCGTGGATCGACCACGACGGGAGGGACACCACCGTTGAAGCCGACCGGGCAGAGGGACGCAACGAGGACCGCGATCCGGGAACGGGAGGGTCGAACTGCAACGGTGCCGCCGCCGGGGGTGGGGAACCCGACTGCACCGACGTGGTGGAGGTGCTGTGGGGAACGGGGGCGTTGGACTGCGACGATGCAGAGGGTCCCGACACTGAGAGGAACACGAATCCCTCCGGCGGCGGCAACGTGAGCAACGAGGTCTACACCTGCACCCTCACAAACGCGCTGAGTCGGCCCGATACCGATGTGGTGGTCAAGGCCGAGGTGCTGAACGGGATCAACGATCCCGATGCAGAGGATGGCGTCTCGTTCGGCTCGCCCGACTACACCTGCACCACCGGCGACGGGACGCAAGGCTCGACCGCCGGCGCGTGCACCATCACGGTCACCCAGAACGAAACCGAGACGGGCACCGCTTCGATCTGCTTCTGGACGGGGACGGCGGCGGACGCCGAAATTCTCTGTGCCGATGAGCTGGTCGAGGAGAACCAAGAGCCGGAAGGAGCCGACGCTGGGAACGATCTCGCAGACTCGGTAGAGAAGACCTGGGCAGAGCGTTCCGCCGTGGGAGGCGGGCTCGACGCGGAGCCCGAGGACGCGAAGAGCGGCTTCGGCACGCATCAGGTCACGGCCAACATCTACGACCAGTTCGGCGCGCCGCTGAACGAGAACACGACCGTCTCCTTCGAGTTCTTCAGAGGGTCTCCCAGCGACACCGATGGGAACAGTCCAGAGTCTCCGGATCTGACCTGCACGACCGTGAACGACTCCACCTGCGTCGCCTCCTACACCCAGTCGACAGTTCCCGGAACAGATCTGATCTGCGTCTGGACGAATGATGCTCCCGCCATGACGGGGACCAACAACAACGGGACTTGTGACGGTGAAGCGGTGGTGGACGCGGACGATGCGGCGGGCTCGCCCGACGCGCCGGACGTGGCGGGCGATGACGTCGACGTCGTGCAGAAGATCTGGCAGAACCCGACGAACGCAGCCGTTCTGGATTGTTCGCCCGAGACGCAGAACGCACGCAGGAACACCTCGCCCACCATCACCTGCACCGCGACCGACGCCTCTGGAACGGCGGTGGCGGGGGCGGAGATCGACGCAGAGGCCACGGGAGTGAACGACCCGGATGCCGCAGACGCGCCGGCCCCGCCCGACTTCTCGTGCGTCACCGACGTGCAGGGGCGTTGCTCGTTCAGCCACGGACCTCGCGGCGTCGGCACGAGCGACGTTCAGGGACTTACGACATACCGCGCCTGGATCGATGCGGACAACGACAACGCCACGACCGAGGCCGACATGACCGAGGGGCAGAACGAGGTGTCGGTTCCGGGCGGCGCTGAGGGCGACGACACGGATGTCGTCACGATCACCTGGAGCGCGCTGAGATGTGACATCGCAGGTACGCCCGGCGCCGACCGGCTGGTGGGGAACCGCAACGCGCAGGTCATCTGCGGGCTGGGAGGAAACGACACGATCCTCGCCGGCAGCGGCAACGATCGCGTGCTTGGTGACGGGGGCAACGACGTCATCACGGGGCACGGCGGGAACGACCTGCTCGAGGGCGGTAGTGGCAACGACAAGATCGCCGGCAAGGACGGACGAGATGTCCTAAAGGGCAATAGCGGCCGCGACATCTTGTACGGAGGAGACGGTCGGGATCGGTGTTCGGGAGGACCCGGCCGAGACAAGGTGTCTGGTTGCTAAGCGGGACTGCGCCGTCG
>JALYHL010000005.1:172370-265070 GCA_030776625.1 Actinomycetota bacterium
TCGGTAAACCCGTCGTGGGCGTCGGGACGTGGGAGTTGTCGAAGGGGGGCCGCGTATCGAACGCCATCACCGTCGTGGATGACCCGACCGAAGCGGTGGAGCGAGCGCTGCAACTCGTCTAGGGGAACCTCACCCACTCGAAGTGCATGCCGTCCGGCACGAGCCAGCGACCGCCCCAGGTGAAGCCGTGGCTTTCCATGATCGACACCAAACGGGGGTCTTGGTCCGACTTCGTGCCGAATGCGTTGTCGGCGACATTGAGGTCGATCGCGATGCCCCAGGTGTGGTGCGAGAGTCGTCCTCCGGGCTCTAGTCCGATGAATCGGGGGCCGAAGCAGCCGCCGTATTGACCGCGGTCGAGGAGATGGCCGAGACCCTCGCTGTCGATCTCCAGCATGGCATCGCGCAACTGCGGGATCACTGTTCGATGGCAGGTGATCTGGCCGAGGATCGGAACCCGAGCGGATCGGATGTTGGCATGCTTCCACGTGGGGTCCACCTCGACCCACCCGTCTGGCTTCACGACGACCGGGAACTCACCGAACGTCTTCTTCACGAGTAGTTGAGGCAGGACCGCATCCCCATACCTGAGGAACGGGGTTTCGCCTTTCGCCCGCACCCGCAGAGCCTGGCCGGGCCGGAGCAGCGTGCGGATCCTCTGCTCCACCGCCGACCGACGAGCGGCGTCGCGCAGGTAGATCAGGAGGAACCGATCCGTCCGCGCCCAGCTGCTGGGAGCTTCTCCGGCTAGCAAGGCCTCGTACCCGTTCGCGGCGACGTCCCCGATCGTCGAGTGGGCACGTAGCGAGCGGTCTACTAGCTGGATCTCGCCGTCGGCCGCGGCGACGGACAGAGCCCCTGCGGATCGTGCGATCAAGGCGTCGCCCGCACCGAGACCCAGCAGTGCATTCCGCTCCGCCGGCGGAACGAAAGGCGCGTACTCGCGGGGTTCGATCACCGCTACCTCCAGCGGGATCGCGCTCGAGGAGGGTCGCCCACGCGCCGTCGCGTCCGGCGAGACCTCCCGTAGCCAGTCGGTGCCGGTCTCGACGGTGGTTGCGCTTCTGACACCGGGGACTTTCTCCACCGCGGCCTCGGCACGCGCCGGAAGACTTCCACTCGCCCACGCCAATAGCAGCCGAGCGTCGCGGCCCCTGCTTCGCGGTGGAGTCGCGGCGTCTTCCAGAGCGTGTTCCACGACGTTCTGCGGGGTTAGGACGGTAGGCGGACGGACTGCCCGACCGAGAGCCGCGCTAATCCCGAGCGCCACCACCGATCCGGCGACCGTTCCCGCCACGAGCGCCGCGGCGTTTCCGGCGATGGTGCGGCGGCCTCTCATCCCAGTCCTTCGGCGATCCGCAGCACCGTCGTCAGGTCGAACGAGGGAGCGGTGAGTGATCGGTAGGTGCCATCCTCGCCTATCCAGTCGAGCTCTCCTCGCTGCGGCGCCCAGCGCGCCGCGGACCCGCCGACTCTGACTGCGACCACGTTGTCCGACACCGGTGGCAGCATGGAGACTCTCGTCGACTGGAACAGGCGGATCTCGGACCCCTCCAACGCCGTTTCCGACTGCAGGTAAACGGTCGTCACGTCCGCTCCACGTCGGTCTCGGCTCAAGAGTGCGCTGATCGATCCGTACCCGGCAGGAAGGTAGGTGGGTTGTCGGGCGAATCCGATGTGCAGCCGGTTTGGTTCGATACGCACGATGACCTTGCCGTTGCTGCGGAGCGTTCGCGGCGCGACGCCAGCGACGGGCAGGGACGCCGCGACCTCGAGCAGTTGCTCTCGTCGCAGGTTTGTCTCGAGCCGTAGATGCGTCCGTTTCGTGAAAACGTCGATCGTCCGCCCTGACCCGGGCCCGGCCGGTCTATAGAAGCCGAAGCTTCCCTCGCGAAGCTGCACTACCTCTGCGGGTTCATCCAGATCCGGCCGCGGGCGCGCTCTCCTGTTCGTGACGTTCAGATAGCTCATGCCGCGTGCGAACGCGACGAGCCTGTCTCCGGATGCCGTCGTTCCGCTCCGGTACGGCTCGAGCCCAGCGACGTATCGAGGCACGTACCTTCCTGCGCTTTGTGGGTGACGGTCTGCCGCGAAGCCGCCGTATCTGATCGTCCCTCCCACGGGCGCGTCGAAGAGTCGCGCCTGGAGGTGGCGGGGTTGAACGAAGTTCCTCGTCGTTACCTCGAGCAACGGCTGTGGGACGCCTGGCCGCGTGACCTCGAAGGCTAGGGGGAACCAGCTCTCCTGCTCCAACCACAGGTCCACGCGGTCGAGGGGCAGAAGCGGAGTCCACGAGCCGCCCGCCTGCAGGGCGTCGACCAGAGGGAACGCCTGTCTGTAGGTCAGGACGACGTGGAGCGCATCGTGTTCGCCGATCTCTTCCGTTCCCATGACGGAGAAGGCGTCGGAGGCGGCGAGCGTCTCGAGAGGGACGACGATGTCGCTCGGGATCCTCGTGGTTCCGTCGAACGGCTGCCGATCGTCCAGCGTTCGCTCCTCGACTCCGGCGCTGATCGCGCAGCCGGGCAGTGCCTCTGGTGGACAGGAGTAGGGCTCGCGGATCCAAGAGCGCGATGGCGACGCGATGACGTCCACATCATTGGGCGGCCATGCTCCCGCCGGATACTCCGTCAGATCTCTCACGCGCAGGCGGAACGACTCGGGTGCGCTGTACCAGACTTTCGCGATCAGGCGCCTCACTGGGATCGCGGCGTGCCATCCTCGCTCTTGTATCTGAAAGGTGGCGCGGTACGACTCGAGGGTTCGTGCCACCGAGAACGCACGCGCCGTGACCTCAGATGCCGCGGCGACCCGTGGCGTGGAGTCGAGGACGGGAAGAGTCGTCGCCAACACCACGAGTGCAGCCGCGATCGCGGCAACGGCCGCGATCCTGATCCGGAAGGCCCGGAGGTCCTGCCGAGACGGGGTGGATATCGCCTGCATGACGCGTGGCGCGACGTCGGGTGTGGGCTGCACCGGCTCGATGCGAAGGGCGCGCCGAACCGAGTGTTGCGTGGCTTCGAAGTGGCGACATCCGTCGCAGTGGCGGAGGTGCGCATCGACCTCGTCAGAGGTTGTTGTGGCGCCGTCGTCTAGTCGCGCCGATAGCTCGGCGCGGACACTGTTGCACGTGAGGTCAGGCCTCATCGGCACCATCCCTGGCGTCGGGCGCGAGAAGCTCCGCAAGCTGCTGGCGGGCGCGATGCATCCTGCTCTTGATCGTCCCCTCGCTGACACCGGTGGCCTCGGAGACCTCGCGGTAGGAGAGGCCGAACATGTCGATCATCACAACTGGTTCCCGCAGGTCGCGCGGTAGAGCGCCGACCGCCTCGTGAACCTCGGGCGCTGTTGTCGCTTCCACGCGAGATTCCGATCGTTCACCGGCCTCGAGCTTCTTGGTCAGTCGCGCCTGGCGCGCGCTGCGCCTGAACTCGTCGCGCACGCAGTTGCGAGCGATCGAGAAGAGCCACGTGGAGAACCGCGAGTCGCCGCGGTAGCGACCGAGGGATCTGTAAGCCCGAACGAATGTGTCCTGCGTGATCTCTTCTGCCGCGGCAGCGTCGCGGATGAGATGAAGCGTGAAGCGGTAGACGTCTGCCTGGTAGCGGCGGACGAGCGATTCGAAGGCGACGAGGTCTCCCGCTTTCGCGGCTCGGACAACGTGAGGATCGGGCTCCTCCACCACGCCCCCCTGACAGCTCAAGCCGGCATGAAGTCATCGTCCCATGCCCTCGATTCAACAGCCACAGACGATCTCGGTGCGAGCTGGATCCAAGCCTCTCGTCACCGGGCCCAGCTGCTCGATGGGCCCCAAACCCGGCGGATCCAGTGTCCGGACCACCTGCCCTTTAGCCCTGTCCACGACCGCGACCTCGCCAGGGAGACCGACGTAGAGGAGGTTCCCGTCGGAACCCACCTGCATGCCGGTCACCTTGTCGTCCATCTCCCAAGCACTCGTCTCCGTGAGGTCGGCGGTAGAGGCGGCGACGACCCGTCGTCCGCTCGCAACGAATAGGGAAGTGCCGTCGGGCGAAGTGATGAGGTCGGTGGCCGCCCACGCTGAGGTGAGATCGAGCGGCGCGGTCCGAACGACCCGGAGGCGTTCGGTGTCTACCTCTGCGAGCGCTCCTTCATACGCGTCGGCGACATAGACCCGCTCGCCATCCGGGGAGACGCCGAGCGCCGTCTTCTTGTCGCCCCCCATCGCGAAGTCGTCGGGAAGGTCGATGCAGTGCGCCCAGAGCTCATCCAGGCTGAGGACGTGGATGAACGAGTGTGCGCCGTGCGGCGTGTTGACCGTGTAGAGGGTGTAGAGGCGTTTCCCGTCGGGGCTCATCTCCTGAACCCGCGCTGTGCCGCGCATCGATTCCTGCAGCTCCTTGTCCACCGAGAAGACGTCGCGGACTTTCCCGCTGCGCAGATCCAGTCGTCGTACCTGATAGTGCGTGGGGTTCGCGGCGGGCAGGTACTGAACCACGAAGAGGCTGCGCCCGTCGGTCGAGAACGCCTCGGGTTCGAAGTTCCCCTGGAGGTCGATCGTCCGTGCCTGCGACATGTTCTGTCCGGTGATGGTGAAGCGGCTGTGACCGGGTCGGGAGTAGTAGCGCCGGCCACCCGGGGCGAGGGCGACGAACCGGGCTCCCGGCGATACAACCTTCACGCTGAGCTTGCCCGGCAGCGACCGCGTCCATAGCGTGTCACCGGTGGCCGGATCCGCGGCCGTGAGCTTCGTCTGCGAATCCTCGAGGTCTCGTTTCACTACGGTCCGCCAGTCGGGCGCGGGCTCGGCCGAGGCGGACTCGAACCTCGGAGCCGAGGCTCCGGTTTCCACCAGCGCGACGCCGCCGGTCGTCCTCATGAAGAGGAGGTCCCGAGCGGTGGCTTCGTGCGCCGCATCCGGGCCGCACGCCACCAGCGTTAGCGAGATGACTCCTGCCACGACCAACCCAGCTCGTCGTTCCACGGTCTCCTCCTTGTTCGGTCCGAGATGAGACGCATGCAGAGGTCGTTCGGTTCTGGAGCGCAGGGATATTTCTGCGGGGCCGGCGCAGCCGTCAGCGGCTACTCTCGGGTGATGGACCTCGATCTCGCGCCTGAACAGCAGGATTTCCAGAAGACGGTTCGCGCCTTTGTCGACGACGTGGTGCGTCCCAACGCAGAGCGGTGGGATGAAGAAGGCGAGCTCCCGATGGAGGCGGTCAAGCAGATGGCCGAGCTTGGCCTCTTCGGGCTGCCGTTCCCCGAGGAGTACGGCGGCTCCGGTGCCGACTTCCTGACGCTTTGTCTCGCGATCGAGGAGCTGGCGCGGGTGGACTCTTCGCTCGCGATCACTCTGGAGGCCGCCGTCGGTCTCGGCGCGATGCCGATCTACCGGTTTGGAACTGAAGAGCAGAAGCAGAAGTGGCTCCCTCCGCTGGCCGCCGGCGACAACCTGGCGGGCTTCGGCTTGACCGAGCCGGAAGCAGGTTCCGACGCGGGGGGCACGCGCACCACCGCCAAGCTCGAAAACGGCGAGTGGGTCATCAACGGCTCGAAGTCGTTCATCACGAACTCTGGAACGCCCATCACGTCCTTCGTCACGGCGACGGCGATCACCGCACAGACGAATGGCCGCAAAGAGATCTCCGCCATCATCGTGCCGAACGGGACCCCCGGCTTCGAGGTCGGCAAGCCCTACCGGAAGATGGGATGGCATCACTCCGACACGCACGAGCTCTCGTTCAGCGACTGCCGCGTCCCGGAGGAGAACCTGTTGGGGGAGCGGGGGAAGGGCTTCGCGAACTTCCTCAAGATCCTCGACGACGGGCGCATCGCGATCGCTGCGCTCGCCGTCGGCCTCGCGCAGGGCTGCCTCGACGAGAGCCTCAGGTACGCGTCCGAGCGCAAGGCGTTCGGCAGGTCGATCGGAAGTTTCCAGGGCCTGCAATTCATCATCGCCGACATGGCGACGAAGGTGGAGCTCGCTCGGCAGGCGTACTACAAGGCCGCGTGGCTCGAGTCGGTCGGACGCCCGTACAAGAAGGAAGCGGCCATGGCCAAGCTCTATGCGTCGAAGATCGCGGTTGACTGCGCACGCGACGCGGTGCAGGTGCACGGCGGCTACGGTTACATCGAAGAGTTCCCCGTCTGCCGCCACTTCCGCGACTCGAAGATCCTCGAGATCGGTGAGGGTACCTCGGAGGTCATGCGCATCCTCATCGCGCGGGAGCTGGGTCTGCCGGAGTCTTGACCTCTCGAACGGAGACCCGTCCCGGACCCCTCGTCACCACCGACGAAGAGCTGCGCCACGCGCTCGACGCGGTGCGGGCCGCGGGGACGATGGCCCTCGATACCGAGTTCATGCGCGAGAAGACCTACCGGGCGCGGCTATGCCTCGTGCAGGTGGCCGCGTTGGACCACATCTTCTTGCTGGATCCGCTGTCGGGGCTCGACCTGAGCGAGCTCGCGAGTCTCGTTGCGGACCCCGAGATCGAGGTGTTGGTTCACGCGGGGAAGCAGGACCTGGAGATCTTCTACGACGCTTACGGGTGCATCCCGACGCGCGTGTTCGACGTCCAGGTTGCAGCAGCCTTCGCCGGATACGGCTCATCGCTTCCGTACGGACGCCTCGTCGAGTCGGTGCTGGGCCTCCCCCTGGAGAAAGGGGAGTCGTACACCGACTGGTGTCAGCGACCGCTCACGCAGGCGCAGCTGCGCTATGCCGCCGACGACGTGCGTTACCTGGACGGCGTCGCGGAACGCCTGAAGGCGAAACTCTTTGAGCTCGATCGGTTGGCATGGGTGGAGGAGGAGTTGACCGACCTGGAGCGGCCGGATGGCTACGGCATCGACCCCGAGAGCATCTGGAAGAAGGTCACGGGCCGCGGGACGCTGCGCGGGGATCAAGCGGCCGTGCTGCGGGAGCTGGCGGTGTGGCGTGAGGAAGCAGCGGCGCGGCGGGATCTGCCGCGCGGCTGGGTGTTGAAGGACCAGACTTTGATCGAGCTCGCACGCCGTACGCCGACTTCGATCTCCGCCCTGCGGAGCATCCGGGGACTGAATCCGAAGGAGGTGGATCGCTCGGGGGACCAGATCCTGGCCGCGATCGACCGCGGCCGCAAGGCTCCGAAGGTAGAGATGGAGAAAGCCCCTTCGCGCTCTATCCAGTTGCGGGCTCGGATGATCGCCGGTCTGGCGGATGCTCTCGTACGGGCGCGATGCGAGCGCGCTTCGATCGCAACGGAGGTCGTGATGACGCGTTCGGAGCTGGAGGCGCTGCTCGCGGCGCTGCTGGGTGGGCGGGTCGCGAACGGCGATCATCGTTTGTTGCAGGGCTGGCGCAAAGAGCTGGCGGGCGACGCTGTCGTGGGGTTGGTTCGTGGACGCATGGGCCTTCGCGTGGTCGACTCTCCGCCGTATGTTCAAGAGGTGGAGCTAGATGGCAGTTAACAACGAAGAAGAACGGATCGCTCTGTTCATCGACTTCGAGAATCTGGCGCTCGGCGCGAGAGATCGCGGCGGCGCCCTGGACATGTCCGTGATCATGGACGCCCTCAGCGAGAGGGGCCGCGTCGTGGTCCGGAAGGCGTACGCGGACTGGAACCTGTTCGCGGAGCACCGGCAAGGGGTCGTCGGGCAGAGGATCGAGATGATCGAGATCCCGCAACGGACCGGCATCGTTAGGAAGAACGCCGCCGACATCAAGTTGGCGGTCGACGCGATCGAGCTGGCTTTCCAGCGGGAGTTCATCACGTCGTTCGTCATCGCTTCCGGCGACTCCGACTTCACGCCGCTCGTCCTGAAGCTGAGAGAGCTGAACCGCCGAGTCATCGGGGTCGGGGTCGAGGGCTCCACGTCGGAGCTACTCCCAGGCGCCTGCGACGAGTTCCTCTTCTATGGCCGTTTGGTCGGTCCGTCCGGAGCCAAAGGTCTGCCGGGGCGGAGCCGCAAGAAGGCGAAGCCCGAGCAGAACGGTGAGTCAGACGCCGACGCGGCAGCTTCGGATCTCGCCGATATCGCTCGCAAGGTCACCGCAACGGTGGTCGGCCTGCAGCAGTCGTCATCCGGGCCGGCGCTGTCTTCGATGGTGAAGCGCGTGTTGCTGCGGAAGGACCCGACCTTCTCCGAGAGCGACTATGGATTCCGGACGTGGGGCGAGCTGATGCGCCATCTGGAGACGATGGGCGTGATCGAGCTGCGGGAAGGCTCAGCCGAAGGCGATCCGGTTGTAGATCTTCCGGCCGACGGAGGCGGCGAGGAACGCGCGTTCGAACTGCTACGCGAGGTCGTGACGGAGTTGGAGCAGCGGACGGGGGCACCTCCGCTGTCGGGGCTCAAGAACGAGCTGCGCAAGCGGAACCCCGGCTTCAGCGAGAAGGACTTCGGATACGGAGGCTTCCTGCAGTTCGTCAAGGCCGGCAGCGCCAAGGGTGTGGTGGACCTGGAGTGGGACGACGACGCCGAGGACTACTTCCTCTCCACGGGAGCTATCTAGCGCAGCCAGGTGCGGACTACGGCCTTGCTGAAGCCCCACGCGTAGCGGATCGTCGTCGGCTTCTTCGTCATGCCGCTGGCCCTGCGCCGTAGCGTGATCGGCACCTCCACCACCCGAAGCCCCTTACGAGCCGCGTCGAGGATCACCTCCGACACGTAGAACTGATCTTGTTTCAGGTCGAGCCTCCGCAGTGCCTGCGCGGTGATAGCGCGGTAGCCGGTGGAGGGATCGGTGATCCTGGTGCGACCAAGGGTCGTCAGTAGCTTCGCGAACACGGTCACGCCGTGCTTGCGAGCGGCGGATTCGATCTCGAAGGAGCCGAGGACCCTCGAACCTTGGACCATGTCTGCGTCTTCATCCAGAAGTGGCCGGACCAGCGCCTCTATCTCTTTCGGATCGTGCTGTCCGTCAGCGTCCATCGTCACGACGATCCGCGCTCCCGCGCGCAGAGCGGCGGTGTAGCCGAGCCGCACGGCCGCGCCCGATCCGCGTCGAAGATCCCTGCGGATCACCATCGCGCCCAGGCGCGCCGCGACCGTTTCCGTCGCGTCCGTGCACCCGTCTGCGATCAGGATGGGCCTTACCGGGAGGTCGTCGATCTGCGTGGGCATCTCGCCCAGGACCGCGCCGATGTTGTCCGCCTCGTTGTACGCCGGGAGCACGACCGCCAGCGACCCGCGCAGCGGCGCCGTCTCCGTCTCGTCGAGGCGCCCCAGCGCCATGTAGTCCACGAGATCGCCCAGCTCCGTGGAAAGTTGGTCGTCCCTGGAGAACCCGCGGAACACCAGGGCGAGCGTGAACAGGTTCGAGATGACCAGCAGGCCGATGATCCTGCGCTCTCCGCCCGGTCGGAAGCCGAGGGCGCCGAGGATCGGGTCGAGCAGATCCGGGGCCGCCGCCGCGACCAGGAGACCCAACGTCACGGACGCGATGGCGACCATCTCGCCGCGTCGTAGCTGGCCCTTGCGGAAGCGTTTGATCGCGAAGTAGGCGATGAGAACGGCGACGGCCGCGCCGAAGATCCTCAAGCCCATCTCGGTGTCCTCCCAGACGAAAGTGCTGGTCAAGCGGCCTTTATGGCCCGGGTCAGGCTAGCACGCAGCCTTGTGCAGCTATGGGTTCAGATAAGGCTTCTCCGGACGCTCGACTGCCTCCACGGAGCGCGCGTCCACGATCACCTCGTCCCCTAGCGGATAGATCTTCCCGGTTACCCGCACCCACTGGTCCTTCTCGAACTCGCCCGGCGGCGCGCCGACGACCCGCACCTCGACGCTCAGCGCATCGGCCACACAGCAGGAGATCAAGAAGCGCGTGAGCGTGAACTCGTCCGCGGCTGCCCCAGGGTCTCTGGTGACGAATCCCGTGAAGTCGACGTCGCTACCGGCGCGACCGACCAGCGCGGTCATCGCCTCCTCGGATCGCAGCGCGCCCGCGACGTCGGACAGTGACAGCTCTCCGGTGGCCACCTGCTCGGGTGAGGAGCTGAAACCGGCGGTCGCGAAGCTAGAGCGGCGGGACGCGGCGAACGACGACAGCGACGCAGGTGGAAGCGCGAGAACGGCGACCACCGGCAGGATGATCACGCCTATGCCCCATGCGTCCTTCGGTGACAGTGGGTGGGGCGTCTCCGAACGAGCCGACACGAAACGGCCGGCGGCAGAGATCGTGAGGATGATCGCGCCCACCGGGACGACCCAGTCCGTCCGCGACGAGAGATAGAGGTTCGTCCGGCCTGTCGCCATCAAGAACCAGAACAGCCCCGCCCATGCCGCCAACGCGGCGGCGCCGGCGACTGCACGCGGGCTCCACCTCATCCGACTACCACCTCGATCCAGAGCGCGCCCACGAGCGTCACCGCGGCCACCGTCACGACCACGACTCTGAAGAACCCCTTGCTGAAGGTCGCGCTGTAGAGAAAACCGAGTTTGGTGTCGACCATGGGGCCGAACACCAGGAACGCCAGCTGCGCACCCACCCCGAACTGGACGAAGGACGCGGCGACGAACGCATCGGACTCGGAGCACAGCGAGAGCAGGAACGCGAGCCCCATCATCGCCAGGAGGCTGATCACCGGAGCGCCGGCGATCGAACCGATCACCGTCTGCGGCACGAAGGTCTGAAGGGCCGCGGCGACGGCCGCTCCCAGGACGAGGTAGCGGCCCATGAAGACGAAGTCGCCTGAGAGGTGTCCGAAGAAGGCACCCCAGCGGGAGCCGCCACTGTGGGTGTGACCGCCGCCGGAGCCGGGCCGCGCGCGCAGAACTTCAGAACCGGTTCTGGACCCGATGACCCACCCGACCGCAACGGCGGCCAGGAGGCCCAACGCGCTGCGGCCGAGCACCATCGCCCACAGGCTCTCGCGGCCGCGGTAGGCGATGAACGTGGACGCGATCACGACGGGGTTGAGGATCGGAGCCGCGAGCATGAACGTGATCGCCGCCGACGGAGCCAGACCTTTCGCAGCGAGCCGTCGTGCCACCGGGACCGATCCGCATTCGCAGACGGGGAAGGCGAATCCGGCGAGCGCTGACGCGGGGAGTTGGAGGGGCCGCGGCAGCCCCGTGAGCTTCTCGAAGACCGACACCGGCACGAACACCTCGATCAGCGCCGACACGAGCGCGCCGAGGAGCACGAACGGGACGGCCTCGATCAACAGCGAGCTGAAAACAAGCAGGAAGTTCTGCGCCGCCGCGATCCGCCCGGGGTCCGTCAGATGCAACAGCGCGCCGAGAGCGGCCAGACCCAGAACGACCGATGCCGCCGGCGCGGCGGAGGCCGCCCTCTTCGGGAGAGGCTGAGCGACGTCCACCATCAGCAGTACCTTCCGAACGAAACCGCGATAGCCGGGAACACGTCGGCGAACACGCGCTCGCCTCCGGGCGCCGTGATCTCCCGCATCGCCGTGATGACCTCGTCCTCGGTGGCGCCTTCCGCCGCGAGCACGTCCTGATCGAGGAACAGGCCTCCGGGAGCGGCCGCCGCAACGACGCGCGGCTTCGCGGGCACGCTGCGCTCGATCCGCCGCACCAGCTCGTCCGCACCGAGGGCTCCATCCGTGGCAGCGGACCCCGTCGCCGTCACGACCAGCGTGGCTTCGGCTCTGCGATCTGTCACCACATCCGCGATCGCTTCGGTTGTTTCATCCATGTCTTCGACCGTCCCCGTCAGGGTCACAGCGAGGAGATCCGGCACCGCGTCCGCGCCGTACCCCGCGTCCACCCAGTCTCTCACCAGCCTCACTGCCTGCGTGCCGCGTCTCGTGATCGCGACATCGTCACGATCGGTGTCTGCGTACCAGTCGGCGCCGATCAAGCCTCTGTCGATGGCGTCCGCCGCTACCAGCCCCACCCGCGCCCGCTGGTCGGTCAGCTCGTCAAGATCGTCACCGAGGGCGGCGATCACGACCACGGGGGCCTTGCGGCTCCAGGCCCTCACCGGGGCTCCCGCGTCGCTTCGCACGACCGCTCCGGTGACGCCGTGCTGAGCCGGAACTCCACCGGCGCCGATCGTGGTGAGGACCGCGGCGGGATCCAGAGGGACCGACGGAACCGTCGCATCGAGCGTCCCCGCGCCCGTGGTCATCCTCCTCGCGAGCTGCCGCCAAGCAGCGGGGGCGGCCTCCAGGTCGTCGCTGCCGATGCCTTTCCACACGATCTCCACCACCAGAGGAGCGGGTTCGTCGGCCGTCACCTGGTCTGCCGGCGTCCCCGACCGCACCTCTGGGTGTGGCCGTTCGATCCCCATCAACCGCGCGATCGTGGGAGCCACGTCATCAAGAGCGATCTCAGAGAGCGCGCCGGAGGGGGGTTCGATGTGGCCGCCGAAGAAACCCAGCGGGACCCGTTCAGCGCTGGACTCCACCGATGGCCACGCAACCGCGATGGCGCCGGGACCCTCGGTGCCTACCGGCGCCGCCCCGGTAATGCCCAGCAGGTCGGGCGAGCGGCCCTCGCGGAACCCGGCGGCGAGCAGCGAGCGAACCTCCTCCGGGAGAGAGCAGAAGGGCACCTCCGCCGCCGCCTTCACCGGCTCGTCGCAGGCGCGACCGACGCACAGGACACGAAGGATCCCTGCAGGCACGCCCACGACCGCGAGCAGGAGAAGCAGGCTCAGCAGTCGCCGGTCGAATCCCATCGCTGAAGACGTTACCGGGCGCCTACGGGTCCTCCCGCCGAGCCATGGACGTGCCGGTGGCTGTACTAGGGTGCACGCCGAACGTCAGGTTCTTCCCCCGAGCAGGAGAGGCTTTGTCCAAGCGCGTCCTCGTCGTTGCCGCAGTAGGCGTTCTGGTAGCCGTCGCCGGCGCCTACGCCTTGCGCGCTCCGGCAGGACTTCCGGAGAACCTACCCACCCAAGATGAGATGGCCGCCGACATCGGCGCCGACATCATGACGAACCTTTACCGGGGCCACGTCCCCGGAAGGTCGGGCGAACTCATGCTCGTGCCGAGGCCGCACAACTTCTTGATCGGCGAGTGGGATCTCACCACCCTCGGCACCGACGAGCCCACGATGAGCACGTCACATCCCAATCCGTGGAACTATCTCGCGAGGGTGCCGATCATCGTGCACGGGCCGCGCTGGGCGGAACGCGGCGCGGTCTTGGACGACGAGGTCGACATCTCGAACATCGCCCCGACGTACGCGGAAGTCTTGGGCGGTGTCGAGGGGTTGGAGGACGTTTCTGCGCCACTTCCCGGCATCCAGAGATCTCATGGGCGCTGTCGGGACGGCCGTCTCCCGAAACCGGGATCCGGGCCCTGCGTGGTCTTTCCGAAGGTCATCTTCACGGTGGTGATCGACGGCGGGGGCTGGAATGCGCTTCAGCAGCACGCGGATGCGTGGCCCTTTATGGACAAGTTACGAGATTCCTCGACCACCTACACGAACGCCCACATCGGGTCAGCCCCTTCGATCACGGGCGCCTTGCACGCAACCTTCGGCACCGGCCTGTACCCGATAGATCACGGGATCCCCGGCAACCAGATGCGCGCGCCCGACGGCGAGAACACCGACACCTGGCTGCAGAACGCCGATCCGCGGTACCTGGACGCTCCCACCGTCTCGGAGCTGTGGGACGAGCAGAACGCGAACAAGCCGGTGGTCGCCACGGTGTCGTACGAGGGCTGGCACCTCGGGATGATCGGTCACGGCGCGCAACGGGACGGAGGCGACAAGGACATCGCGGTGTTGTGGGAGGCCCACGACCTCGAGGCCGACCAGGCGGTGAGCGAGTGGTGGATCAACGAGGAGTACTACGAGCTGCCGGAATACCTGCAGGAGACGGACCTGGAGACGCTCGAGACTTACGAGGAGCTACTGGACCCACGCGACGGACTCGTCGACGACACCTGGTACGGCCACACGCTCGAACAGTTCCAAGATCCAGAGAACGGGCAGCTGCGGCCGGGGACGCCGGCGTTCGTTCGATTTACCGGCGACGCAGTGATCGACGTGATGCGCAACGAGAACGTGGGCCGCGACGCCGTCACAGACATGTTCTGGGTCGAGATGAAGATGCCCGACTATGCCGGACACGCGTGGAACGTGATCAACGCCGAGCAAGAGGACGTGATCCGCGAGACCGACAGGCAGATCGCGCGGATGAAGGCCGAGCTGGACCGGACGGTCGGAAGAGGCAACTACCTATTCGTCATCAGCGCCGACCACGGTCAGGAGCCCCTTCCCGATGTGAGCGGGGGGTGGCGGATCAACTCGAAGGAGCTGCAGCGCGACGTCGAGGAGCAGTTCGGCAACATCATCGAGAAGGTCACTCCCGTCGACATCTATCTCGATCGTGACGCTCTCGAGGAAGCTGATGTCGACCTCGCCGAGGTCGCCGGCTACATCGGGGCGTACACGATCGGCGACAACATCCCGGAGGGGAAGCCGGGTGAAGACCGGGTGCCGGAGGGGCGTCTCGACGAGCTGCTGTTCGCGGGCGCCTTCGCGACCGAGTACCTATCGTCGCTCAGCGCCGACAAGATCGAGGGCTTCGGTGACGGGACCTACCCGGAGAGCGATCTCTACTTGCCGTTCGATCAAGACGTGACCGCGCCGTAATGGGGATGATTAAGCGAGGCCTCGCGCTGATCTTCCAGCGGCGCGACTTCGGATTGTTGATGGGGGTCCAGTTCCTCGCTCAAGCAGGAGACGGGCTGTTCCAGACCGCGGTCGCGAAGGCCGTCGCCTTCGGGGGACAGAAGGGCTTCGACGTCGAGAGCGCCAGCAGCGTCGACGAGCTGATCACCATCGTGCTGTTCCTCTTCGTGCCGTACACGTTCATCAGCCCCTTCCTCGGCGTGGTGATCGACCGCTGGGACCGAAGGAAGCTGCTGTTCGCGTCGAACATGTTGCGCGCCGTCCTTGTCGGGCTCATCGCGATAGTCGGCGTGCAGACGACCGCGGAAGAACCCGTGACCGGCCTTGCCGGGACCGAGGTCTTACCGTCGGTCTTTCTGTTCCTGGTGTTCATGCTGACGCTCGCCTGCACCCGCGTGATGCTCGCGACGAAGTCCGCGGCGCTGCCGGCGACGTTGGATGGTTCTTCGCTGGTGGAGGCGAACGCGGTCTCACAGCTGGGCGGCGCGCTCTTCCAACTCGGAGCCGCGGGGATGGCGTTCATCGCGTCCACGATCCTGCCGTCGTGGCCGATCGTGCTCGCCGGCGCGGTGGTCTACGGAGCCGCAGCGGTGCTGGCGATGGCGATGCGAAAGGCGGGCGAGCCACAGGAGGCAGGTCGGCTGCGCCAGGAGGTTGCTCGGGTTGCTCGCAGCATCGCGGCGGGCGTGCGCGAGGTGGCGCGGACACCCAAGGCCGCCGCGTCCATCAGCACGTATCTGTGGCTGAGGTTCCTATGGAGCTTCACGATCGTGGGAGTCGCGTTCATCGCACGGGAGCTGGTGGCGGACGACGACCTGCAGGTCCTGGTCCTTACCGGCGGAGCGGGGGCGGTCGGCGCGGTGCTCGGCTTCGTCTTCGCGGGGAGACTGCACGCTCGCGTCCGCACGACCGGGATGTTGGTGCTGAGCGCTTCGGCCCTCGCGGGGGTGGCGGTGGCGGTGCTCGGCGGTCTCGAGATGAAGGCGTCGATCGCGCTGTTGACGTTCTTCCTCGGGTTCGGGTTCTTCCTCGGGAAGATCTCTCTCGACACGATGGTGCAGGAGGCGCTGGGCGACGACTTCCGCGGTCGGGCGTTCTCGCTGTACGACATCGCTTACAACCTTGCCTGGGTCGCGGCCGCCGTCGTGATGAAGCTCTTCTACGACGCGGATACGCGCGGCGCATTGATCGCATCGATGGGCCTGGTGTTCCTGGCCGGGCTCGCTCTTCTCGGGCGCTGGTTCAAACGCGCCGGTCTTCTAGCACCTTCTGAGAGTGCAGCGCTCTAGCAAGCTGCTAGCGGGGGCCGCTCTGGTGGCCGCCTCGGTCGTGATCGCCAGCTTCGTCGGGTTGTTCGACCGGGAGGGAACGCTTCCGTCGTTCGAGGGACAGTCGTGCTCGCTACCCCCCGATTACCTCGAGCGCACGCAGCGGGGTTATTTCGGTGCTCGCTCCGGGCAGATCGCGCTGCTCCCGGCGGAGCCCGCCTACATGGCCAGTGGAGGAGGCGGCTGGAGTCACTCCGGGCCGTGGCCCTACCTGCAGGACGTGCCGCTCGTCTTCTACGGGCCCGGGGTCGTCGAGCCTCTGGGCGAAGTAGATCGCCCGGTAACTCTCGCGGATGTAGCTCCGACCATCATGAGGATGCTGCGCGCATCTCTGCAGACGGAGGGCGGCGACCCGCTGGACGAGGTCGCGAGCTTCAGCGGCCGGGTGCTGCGCCGCCCGCCCCCGAAGCTCATCTTGACGATGGTGTGGGACGGCGGAGGGTGGAACACCCTGCGCCAGTGGCCGGAGACGTGGCCGAACCTGGCGCGCATCATGCGCGAAGGCGTGTCCTACACCCGCGCCACGGTTGGGTCGAACCCTTCGGTGACCCCCGCGGTGCACTCGACGCTAGGAACCGGAGAGTTCCCCAGCATCCACGGGATCACCGGCGTACCGGTGCGCGACGAAGAGGGGGTGGTCGTAGACGCGTTCTTGAAAGGTGAGTCGTCACGGTTCCTGCAGATCCCGACGATCGCGGAGAGGTGGGACGAGCAGCAGGCGAACGAGGCGCTGGTGGGGATGGTCGGGTACGAGCCATGGCACCTCGGGATGATCGGCAAGGGAGCCGAGGCCGACGGCGGCGACAAGGACCACGCCGTTTGGCTGAACGTCGAAACGAACGAGTGGATCACGAACCCGGCGCACTACCGGCTGCCACCGTCGATCGCTCAGACGCGGGGGCTCGAGCAGGATCTCGAGGAGCTCGATAGTGCAGACGGGGCAGCCGACGGTGCATGGAGGGGCAACGAGATCCTCGATTCGCCGGATCGCGTGGAAGAGACGCCCGCGTTCATCAGGTACCACGCCAGGGCGATGATGAACTTGATCCGCGAGGAGGGGTACGGCGACGACGCCATCACCGATCTGTTGTTCACGAACTTCAAGCAGATCGATCGCGTCGGTCACTACTTCAACATGGCGTCACAAGAGGTGCGGGACTCGGTCATCGAGACCGATGTGCAGCTCGGAGAGATCTTGTCCTTCCTGGATGAAGAGGTTGGGCGCGGCGAGTGGGTGGTGGTTCTGACGGCCGATCACGGCCAGCAGCCGGATGCCGCGGCCATCGACGGGTATGGGATCGACCCGCGGGAGGTCGAGGCGGACCTGCGCGACGAATTCGGCCCCGTCGTAACCGCGGTATGGCCGACCGAGGTGTTTCTCGATGATGCCCAGATGGCAAAGCTGGGCGTCTCGGTGGAGGAGGTGGCCAGATTCCTGGGTGACTACCGGCTCGCCGACAACACGCAGCGTCCGGACATGCTGGTGGGAGGGGCCGGCAGGTTCCACTCCCAAGACCGGATCTTCGCGATGGCGTTACCGGCCGCGATGTTGCCGGAGATCCGATGCTAGGGCTGTTGGTTCAGAGGGCTGCACCTGCTCGTCCGGTACCATGACCCGACCGATGGCTACGACGACCCTGACCGACCGCGCCCAAGCTCCGGCCGTTCCCACCGCGCCGATGAGCCCGGTCGACCGCGTTCTCGGGAAGCCGCCCGCCTACGTGCTGACGGCGCTCGTCCTGCTCAGCTTGTTCGCGTGGCCGTTCATCTCCGATCAGGACCGCGTCGCGCCGACCCGCGATCCCGCCTTTTACACGTGGCGGATCGAGGCGTTGATGACCGAGGAGCCGGCGCGGCTGCTGGAGATCGAGGGGCCGAACGGGATGTTCGCCGCCGGCTACCGCGTGACGGCACCTGTGCTGGGCGCCTTCCTCCGCCAGATCCCCGAGGTCGCACAGCTGTCCTCGGTGACGTTCATGATGGTGGGCCTACCGGTCCTGACCGCGTTGCTCCTGGCGGGATTTGCCTACCGCGAACGGCGAGACCCAGTGATGTTCCACGCCGTGGCTTTCGCCGCGGGGGGGCTGATGCTCACGCCGCCTTTCGTCGGCTATCTAGACAACATCTTGGTTCTGTTCTTCCTGGCGGCAGCGCTCCCGTTCTTGGCGCCGTCGCGCGAGTCGTGGCCGGCGCGCCTGGCCCTCGGGTTGCTGTTGTTGCTGTGCGGCCTCACGCATCCCACGACGCTGGTGATCTTCTCTCTTGTGTTGGGCGTGATGGCCGTGATCCGTCTGGTCGTTCGCCGGTTCGATCTTCGCTCTGTGATCCGGGATGACGGACCGATGCTTGTGACCGCCTTCGTCGCAACGGTGCTGACGGTGGCCATCTGGATCATCGGCATCTGGGGCCGCTCCGTGTCGCTGGCCGAGGCCGCGTTGTTGCCGCCCTATGGCGTCGACTTCTTCCTCGATCGTCTCCTGCTGTGGGTGAACGCGATGAGGCCGCTGTTGAACGGGCCGCTGTTGGTGATCGGTCTGGTCGGGCTGCTCGCGAAGAGGCCGTGGCAGAGGCTGGGCGAAGACGACCTGACGCGGGTCTCGGTTGCCTGGCTGGCGCCGCTCGTCGGGATCTTCGGTTTCCTGGCGGGCGTCGCGTACACCTACTACCGCTTCTTCAACACGACGCTCGCGTGGGTGTTGCTGGTGGGCGTCGGCGCCTACTTCGCACTCAGGTTCTTCATCGACCGCGCTCAACGGGGAGGTGTCAACACGCTCGCGTGGGTGGGCGTGCTGGCGGTCCTTTTCATCCTGGCTACGAACTTCACGACCGGCTTCCGCCTGTCCGGGTGGACGAACCCGAACAACCAGTGGATGGAGCCGCAGACGAGGAAGGACATGGACGCGCTGCGCGCGTATCTGTCGACGCAGGACCCCGATCGGCCGGTGGTGTTCGTCGTCGATGACGAGCCTCCACAGCCGTTCCAGATCTATGCCTTTGCAAAGCTCACCGGCAACACCTCGCGTTACGGACTGCCGCCGGGCATGATCGACCAGGGCTACCTGTACCTGGGCTCGCTCGAGAACTATCTTGCCGGTGAGCCCACGGAGCGGGAGGGGAACAGGACCTACGACGAGCTCTCGCCGGACCTCCTCGACGACGTCGAGAAGGGGATCGCGCGCAGTGGCCAGGAGCCGATCGTGGTGCTCGCGTCCACCTTCAACGAGAAGGGCGCCAACGCGGAGATCGCAGCGCCCGCAGAGGTGAACGGCGGCGGAGGCGTCTTCGACTTCGTCAACTTGACCCCGGACGTAGTCATGGTCGACGACGGGGCCGTAACCGTGAACGGCCAACCGACGAACGTCATAGACGACTTCGTGGAACCTAACGGCCCTCTCCACCTCGTGCGGCTGATCGCCGGATTGTTGTTGCTGCTGATCCCCGGCTTCATCGCGTTCAAGATGCTGTTGCCGGACGGGGAGCTGCCGGAGGCACTCGGGATGGTCCCGGCGCTCTCTGCCGCGCTCCTTTCGTTCACCGGGATCGTGGTCATCGCGGTGGCACGGGGTCCCTTCACTTTGGCTCTCGCGCTGGTGTCGCTCGTCCTCGCCGCGGTCATCGCATCGCTGTTGGGCGGACGGTCGGGGAGCGGGCTCCCGTTCACCCCCGGCGGGCGCGCCGCCCGCGCTTGAGCCTCGTGCTCGAGCGCCTGGATCGTCTTCCTGCCGCGTCCGCCTCCACCCAAGCGCGCCTTCTGTGGCTGGTCGTCGGGGTTGCAACGGTAGTGGGCGTTGCCGGGTGGGCCACGCAGACGCTGACCGGCGGCGTGATCGCGCTGTGGAGCTTCTGCCTCGCGGCGGCCGCTCTTGCCTTCGTCCTGCCGTTCCCGCTCGCCCTCGTCTCCCCCCTGTACATGGGGATCCTCGGGTGGCTCGTGGACATGCTGCCGCTCGTGATCCTGTGTGGGTGGGCGGCCGTAGTGACCCGTTGGGTCATCGTGCTCGTGACGGACCGCAGGCTCCCGCGCGGCGGTCGTTGGATCTGGTTGCCGATCGGGCTCTTGGTGTGGACCGCGCTGGGCGTCCTGGTCATCACGTCTCTGGACTTCAAGCATTTCCTGTTGCTGCTGGCGATCCAGGTCCTCGCTTCGGGCGCGGTCCTGGCGGTCGTGGATCAGGTCGACTCGCTCGAAGACCGATCCCGCATCGTGTCTGGCATCGGCGGCTTCATCGTTGTGTTGTCGGTCGCGGTGTTCCTCCAGTGGATCGGGGTGAACCTCGAGACCTTGCAGGACGGCGAGGTACGTCGACGGGTAGAGGCCGCCTATGGCCTCGATGCGTTCCCCAACAACATCGGGATGATCAAGTACGCCCGCTCGGTGAAGGCAGGGTCGTTGGAGCTGCGCCAGAAGCTGGACCGTGTCGCAGAAGGGGCGCCGGACCTGCCGGCGTTCGAGGTGTTCCGCCCCAAGTTCCAGGCCTACGAGAACAGTCTCGTGGTGCGCTTTGAAGGCTCGGCACGTGACCACGAAGACGCGTTGGCGCAGGCCGGTGTCCGGCTCCTCTACGACAACGTCGGGCTTGCGCCGGCGAACACCGTGCCGCGGATGAGGTCGTTCCCGCGCAACGCGCTTACGTACGCCGGCATCTGCGCTGCTCTTTTCCCACTCGCGTTCTTCCTGGTGTGGACGGGGCGGCGGCGGATCGGCTGGGCGATCGTCGTGGCGTGTCTATTCGGCGCCGGTTTCTCACTGGCGCGGGGGGCGTGGGTCGCGATCGCCCTGGGCATCGTCTACCTGCTGGTGGACGGCCTGATCTCCAGACGCCACAAGGGAACGATGGTTATCGCCTTTCTTGCGGGGGCGATCGTGCTCACGGGCGTGTTCCTGTTCAAGTACAAGGTCGACCCGTTGACCGGACGCGCCGGCGGAGGAGCCAGCGTCACCACGCGTGACGAGCTGTACCGGGACACGTTCGCCCTCGTGAGGAACAACCCCATATACGCGCTGCTCGGCTACGGGACCGAGCAGCCTCGCACCGAGAGCGGCACGACCAAGGAAGGCACGCGCTACGTCCCACCGGCGGGAACGCACTCGACGTATCTCAACTACCTCTTCAGGACAGGTGTCCCGGGCGCGCTCATGATCCTGGCCCTGTACGTCACGGCGGGTCTCCATGCCCGAGCCGCAGCGCGCGGGCGCGAGGGCGACGAACGGATGTTCGCGACGCTCGCGACCGCGGCCGTCGTCATCGCCGCCGCACATGCGGTCATCCTGAGCCTCTACGTCGAGCCGATCTACACGCTCGTCATCTCGTTGGTGCTGGGCGTGGCGATGGCAGGTTCGTGGCAACTCCCGCGGTCGGTGTGGCCGTGGCGTCGAGGTCCTAGCTCGGCGTGAGCCAGCCGGAGGAGAAGCGACTTTCGACCGAGACCGCCGCCGACATCAAGGTCGTGGCGAAGGGCGGCGCGGTCCAACTGGCGGGTCAGGTCACCCAGCGACTGCTCTCCTTCGGATTCGGCGCGATCTTCACGAGGATCCTCGGACCCGGTGCCTACGGGCTGTACCGGCAGGTCTCGCAGATCCTGGCCAACTCGTCGCAGGTCGGTCTCGCCGGCTTCAACTACGGAGCGATGCGCTTCATCACGAGCGCCCGGGCGCGTGGTGATCACGCGGCCGTTAAAGGAAGCCTGCGGGTGTCGCTGCTGGCGTCCGGGATGGCCTCGATCATCGTTTTCGCAGCGCTCCTCGTCTTCGCCGATACGATCGCCGCCGCTTTCGCTGACACGACCGAGCAACGGGGGGACTTCGCCCGACTGATCCGGCTTGGCGCTGCGTATGTGCCGCTGTTCGCTCTCCTCCAGGTGCTCCGGTACGCGACGCAGGCCTACAAGACGATGGTTCCGTCGGTCACCGCCGGGAACATCGTGCAGCCGATCGCCCGCTTCATGCTCGGTGTCACAGTTCTTGTGCTCGGATTCGACGTCGCCGGCGCCGTGGTCAGCCTGACCGTCAGTGTAGGACTCGCGGTGCTGGTCATCGCTTGGTACCTGCGTCGGATGCTCACGGAGGAAGAGCGCGCCGCGAAGCCTGCGGCGCGGGTGGGGCCGCTGGTGAGGTTCGCTCTCCCGCAAGCGGGTGCCTCACTCCTTGGGATCCAAACGCTCGGGTTGGGGATCCTGCTCCTCGGCGCGCTCAGCACCGACGAAGCGGCCGGTTACTTCGCTATCGCGCTGTCCTTGCAGGGTCCCGGGAACGTCTTCCTCGGCGGGATCGTCAACATCTGGGCTCCGGTGGTCTCGGACCTGCACGAGAAGCGGGAGATCGCTCGTCTGGATTCGCTGTACAAGACGATCAACCGCTGGATCGCGACGTTCTCGTTTCCGGTCTTCGCGGCGTTGATCCTGGAGCCGGACGTCTTCGTCTTGTTCTACGGAGAGGATGCCGCGGGAGCGATCCCGGTGGTCGCGCTGCTCGCGATCGGAAACATCTTCTATACCGGAACCGGCCCGACCGGGTACGTCATCTCGATGACCGGACATCCCGGTGTGAACTTCGCCAACTCCGCGGTGGCCGTGGCTCTCTACATCGGGCTCGGCTACCTGGTCGTGCCGCGGTACGGCGTCGTCGGCATGGCGGTAGTGGATCTGGGGGTCACGGCAGCGATCAATCTGGTCCGAGTGATCGAAGCCAAATTGCTCGTGGGCGTTCAACCGTTCGGGCGGAACTTCATCAAGCCGGTTGTAGCGACCGCGGTTGCCGCGGGTGTTCTACTCGCCTCGCGGGTCGTGACCGGCGACCGCACGCTGCTCGAGGTCGCCGCGATCGCGGTTGCGGCAGTCGTCTACGTCGTCACGCTCAAGGTGTTGGGGCTGGACGAGGAGGAGCGGCTCGTGTGGAAGCGGATCCGCAAGCGCGCGTTCAAGCGCGGCGGTGGCCAGAAGTCCGATGAAGGCTCCGGCGGATGAGCGTCGACAAGAAGGCGCTGCGCAAGAGCCTGCGAACGAACTTCAATCCAGGGCCGCGCGACTATCTCAACCGTGCCGTGCTGCGCGCCAGACAGGCCGCGCACCTCCCTGCCCTCGCCGCGGGAAAGACGCTCGACCGCCCGATCTTCATCATCGGGGCGCCGCGGTCCGGGACATCGATGCTGTACGCGATCCTGCGCGCCTCGGCGCACCTCGCGCACTGGCCGGGCGAGGCACACGAGGTGTGGGAGGCGGACCATCACCCCGCCCTCCGTGGGTGGGAATCGAACGCTCTCACCACGGCGGATGCCGATCCGGCCACCACCGCGCGCATCCGGCGAGAGTTCTTTCTCGTCACCGGACCTAACAAGCGCCTGATCGACAAGACCCCGAGGAACGCTTTACGCGTCCCGTTCATCGACGCGATCTTTCCCGACGCGCGCTATATCTTTTTGCAGCGGGATGGGCGCGACAACATCAACTCCTTGATCAACGCGTGGCGGACGCCTCGCTACCGCACCTACCAGTTGCCGGAGCCGCACGCCGTACCGGGCGTCGACCCGAAGTGGTGGAAGTTCACGCTGTATCCAGGCTGGCGCGACGACGCGCGCGGCCCCCTCGAGGTCGTGTGCGCGAAACAGTGGAAGCTGTCCTATGACTACGCTCTCGCTGCGCTCGAAGAGGTCCCACCCGAACGGTGGCTCAGGGTCAGCTACGAGGACCTCGTCGAAGCGCCCGAAGACGAGGTGGGTCGCATCATGTCGTTCCTGGGCTTGGAGTACGAAGCAGAGGTGCGAGCCAAGGCCGTGGCGGCGCGGAGCAAGCCGGTGAACGTCGTTACGCCGCCGGAGCGGGGCAAGTGGCGGCGCGAGAACCGCGCCGAGATCGAAGCCGTCGCGTCCCTGATAGCCCCGACGATGGAGGCTCTGGGTTATGGAGACTGAGCTCCGGCCACTCGACATGTCCAACAGGACCTTCGCCGACCTGACCGGCGAGCTCGCAGCGTTCGTGCGAGACAAGAGTGATGGCCTGGCGAGCGTGTTCGTTCCCCACGCGACGGCGGGCGTCGCGATCATGGAGCTCGGGTCGGGCTCGGAGGCCGACCTGCAGGAGGTACTGGGCCGGTTGCTGCCGCGCGACGACCGCTGGCAGCACAGCCACGGCTCCAGCGGTCATGGCGCCGACCACGTGCTCCCCGCCTTCATCTCGCCGAGCGTCACGATCCCGGTCGTCGACGGCGAGCTTCAGCTGGGCACGTGGCAGAGCGTGGTGTTCGTGGACACGAACCGCGACAACCCTCAGCGAAAGGTCCGCTTCTCCTTCGTCGCGGGGTGAGGCTAGTGGCGGTGGCGCACGATGTTGCTGATCGCACGCAGGCACTCGTACGTTCCCCATACCGAGTGGCGCCGCGGAGCGAGCAGCCGGTAGAACCCCGGTCGATCCGGGATCCTCGCGCGGAGATCGCCGTACCGGCGCGGAGCGACCTTCTCTATAGTCGTCCACCCCTGCTCGCGAAGCTTCTGCACCCGTACCTTCGAGAGACACGAGGTTTCTTCCGCGATCAGACGGCCTCGCACCAGCAAGTGCTTTCGCAGCGAGAGCCTGAGGCTGCGTTCGACAGCTACGGGAGGCGGCAGATGTGGCGTGCTGCTGAACGCGATCTTCGTTCCGTCGGGCGACCACGAAGGTGAACTATCGGTTCTGTCTTCACTGTTCGTGAGATCGGGTGCCCCGGTCTCGCCAGGCTGAAGCACGTGGATGTCACTGCCCCGAGAGAACGCAAGCTTGCCGGAGGGGCTGCAGTCGGGGTCGTAACCGCGAGTGACGGTGTTCGTCACACCTCCACGCATCGACTGGATGAACGGTCCCCGCTCGGCGGGGATGTCGCCCACGAAGTAGAGAGTCCCGTCCGGGCACCAGGTCGGGTGCCTCGACCCGTAACCGACGACAGAGCGCTCGTCCGTGCCGTCAACGTCGACCTGGTAGAGCTCCGAGTCGAACGTCTCGAACACCAGCTGCCGTCCGTCCGGCGACCACTCCGGAGCTATGTATAGAGCCCCTTGGGTGCTGAGTTGCCGCAGGCCGCTACCGTCGGCGTTGACCACGAACACCTGCGCCTTCTGTCCGTCGCGGCCCCCAGAGACGAAGGCGACCTTCGTCCCGTCGGCGGACCAGCTCGCGGGCCCGTCGAACTGATCCGTATCCGCGAGCAGCCGAAGCCCGCTGCCGTCGGAGCGGATGACGTAGAGCTCCTCGTCGTAAGACGTCTCAGTGGAGGTCGGCTGGGAGAAGACGATCTCGTCGGAGACCGGCGACCAGTCCGGATACCGGCCCTCCACCAGGTGGGTGCGGGCGCCGGTGGCGACCTCGAAGATCGTGAGGCCGTCCGTGACGAGCCGCGTGGAGTCGGGGGACCACGAGAAGCCGCTGCCGTATCCGAACGAATCGTCTTGGTCGGTCAGCTGCCGCTGACCCGTTCCGTCCGCGTCCATCACCCATACCTCCGGCCGCGGCGGCTGTGGGCTCGCGCCCACACTCGCCGGCGCGAGAAGGCTGCCCACGAGGAGGAGGACGCACAGCTTTCTCATGCTCTAGATAACGCCGCGCGGCACCTGAAGTTGCCGCTCGCGCGAGGGCACGGTTCTTTTCGCCGGGACTCTCCCGCTGGGCGACCGGCCGCAATGAGCCGGATCACGCCTTTGCGGCCAGGCTCCTGATCTTTCCCACGGGAGCGCCCGCGATCCCGGCCCGCGCCTTCAGCCGGGCCGCCGCGCTGGGGTTGGGATACCGACGTTCGAAGCCGAGCTCGCTCAGGACGTCGCCGGCAACCGCTTCGAAGATCTCTACGTGCTCCGGAGGCATGTCGGTCTTCCACGAGCGGATCCGCCGGATCGGCTGTTGCTTGACGTGCGGGTTGTACTTGTCCGCCCTCGCGAGGGCGCCTTTCTGGGTCTCCTGCGGATCCAGCATCGACGATACGAAGGGGACACCGATGAACGCGCAGATGTCCTTGATCTCGCCTTCGTTGTCTTCGACGAGGTCGGCGTACATGATCTCGATGTAGCGGCCGCGCTCGAGCGTCCTTCCGTCGCGCAGCCCAGCGGCCACGCGGTTCGCCCACAGCTCGGCAGCCTTGGCGATGTTCTTCGGCCCGAACGGCACGTCCGCGTACGACAGAGCGACGTCTCTACCGTCGCGGATCAGATGGATGAACCGGCTCTCGGGGAAGAGCCCCGCAAGCTCGGGGACGTTCAAGACGTAGCGCGGGGTCTTGTCTCCCCAGCGGGACTTCCCCCGGCGCCGCGCGTAGGCGCGATAGGCGGCCGCGACCGCATCCGCGTAGGGAACGGTGGCGGCGCCCGCGAGCTCCTCGGCGACCGCTTCGATCGGCAGGTCCCAAGCCTCGAAGCGCTTGTGCGCGGCAAGGCTCTGTAGGAAAGAGGGAGGGTCCACCTGGTCCCGCCCCTGGCGCAGCTCGGTGATGAACCGTGACTCGGGAGGCACCGCCACGTCGGGATGGGCGTTCAACGTCAGGCGCAGGAAGGTGGTGCCGGAACGGGCCGACCCGACGATGAAGAAGGGCGGATCTTGGTCCGCCATCACAGATAACCGAGGTCTCGCAGGTGTTGCTCGATCGTCGCCTCGTCCTCTTCCGACAGAGGGGCCTCTTCTCCGGTGACGGCGGACGCCTCAACCTCGGCGATGAACGACTCGAGCGGGCGGGCGACCTCCGGATACCTGGTGTACAGGTTGCGCTTCTCGTCCGGCCTCCCGCCCCCGTTGAGTTTGTACAAGGTTGGTTTCGCCGAACCGACTCGCAGCAACTTCCAGTCGGCGGTGCGGGCGCCGGCGATGCGGTTGCCCTCGAGCTTCACTCCGACCGCCTCCATGTAGGCGGGCTCCTCCGGCAGCGTCCCGCCCTCGATCAGCGGTCGCAGGCTGCGTCCGTCGATGCCCGCGGGCGTCTCTAGATCGCAGAGGTCACACAGGGTGGGGAAGAGATCCACGTGGCGGACCTGTTGCTCGATCGTCGCAGGCGAGACCCGGGGGCCGGCGATTATCAGCGGCACCCGAACGAGGTGCTCGTGCAGGGCGAACCCGTGGCCTACCGACAGAGACTGGAAGCGCTGGTCGAGGGCCGGGAGCCAGCTCTTCAGCCTGAGCGTCTTGCGAGACTTCCGCGCCAGCCGGATGAGCTTCTGCTGGAAGGACGTGTCCGGGTAGTCCTCGCCGTGGTCACCCGTGATCACGACGATCGTGTTGTCGCCGCAGGCGTCATAGACCGGCTGGAGCCACTCGTCGGTCGCCTGCACGGCGGCCTGGTAACCGGCCTTGTCCCACCGCTTGGTGAAATCGGGCGGAGCGCGGTAGGGGCGATGGACCTCCCAGATGTGCAGCAGCATGAACCACGGGTCGAGGTAGGAGTGCATCCGCTCGACCACCTCATCGCGCCATTGGAAGAACGGGACCTTGTATCCCTGCCGGTGACGAGCATCCTCGAAGCCCCTCAGGATCCCGGTCTGCGGCAGGAGCGGTCCCGTCACCTCCGCATGCGTCTGATAGCCGCCGGCGGCGAAGGCCTCGGCCATGGTCGTGAGCGAGCTTGAGAGTCGATAGCCCTGAAGTCCCCGCACGCCGTGCTTCGGTGGGTAGCAGCCGGTGAGGATCGAAGAGAACGACGGCGTGGTGGAGGTCGTGGTGGAGACGCAGTGGTGGAAGGCCGCGCCGCCGTCGGCGTAGCGATCGATGTTCGGCGTCGGGACCTCGCGTCCGAACGCGGCATCGGCTCGGAGCGAGTCGATGGCCAACAACAAGACGTTCGGCGCGGTCAATCAGGCCTCCAGCTGAGGGGATGGGGCGCGGACCTTCATCCTATCGAGGGGCCCTCGCTCATAGCCCTGATGCGCATGAGCTGCTTTCATTCCCTCTCCTGGCAGACTCCACGCGATGGAGCGCCCATTCCCGACGATCGAGGTTCTTGGGGTGCCGGTAGCGAAGCTGACGCCATCCGACGCCCTGGCGCAGATCGACCGGATCCACGACGAGCAAACGCCGGCGCTGGTCGCCTACGCGAACGCGCACACGCTGAACCTCGCCACCACCGATCCCTCGTACCGCGAAGTACTGCAGGCGGCGGCCATCGTGCTGAACGATGGCGCGGGGATCGGGCTGGCCGCCAGGGTCCAGGGCGAGCGTTTCCCCGCCAACCTCAACGGGAGCGACTTCAACCCCCAGATCCTCGGCCTCGCCGCGGATCGGCGGTGGCCCGTCTACTTCGTCGGGGCGCGGCCGGGGGTAGCGGTCCGCGCCGCCGCGGCGATGACTCAGCGCTACCCGAACCTCGTCGTCGCGGGCCACCGCGACGGTTACTGGTCACCCGAGCAGGAGCGGCAGGTCGTCGCCGACATCCAGGCAACGGGAGCCACGCTGATCATGGCCGCGCTGGGCAACCCACTGCAGGAGAAGTGGTTGGCGCAGCACCTGCCCGCCACGGGTGCACGGATCGGCGTCGGCGTGGGTGCCTTCTTCGACTTCGCCGCAGGTGAGGTGCCGAGGGCTCCGGCCTGGATGAACCGCTGGGGCATCGAATGGATCTTCCGCCTAGCCCAAGAACCAACCCGCCTCTGGAAACGCTACGTCCTAGGCAACCCGTTATTCCTAGCGCGCGCCCTCCGAGCCCGCCTGAAGCCCCACTGACCCCCGCTCCGAGGCGTCCCGCGATCGCGCAGACCGGGGTGGAGGACCGGGCCGGGACACTCCGGGCGCAAAACCGAGGCGCCCTCCGGAACCCGACCCGATCCTCTTCCCCATAGAGATCACCCCGCCGGGGACGCAGACCTTCGATACCAGCGGAGGGGCTGCCGGCGGCGCAGCCGTGCAACGAGCGGAGGCGGTGGCAGTTGTGCAACGAGCGGAGGGGCGGACGTGCATGGGCTTGAGCAGGGCCGTTCGCAGGGCCACGTCGTCGATAGCCGGATCAACAACGCGACGTGGCCCGGAGCCGAGGGAGGCCGGCGCCGATCAGGCGCCCGCCGACCGTGCCCAGCGATGCCCGTGCCGCCGCCCCGGAGCGACCCGTGTCCAGCGATGCCCGTGCCGCCGCCGCCGGAGCGGGGCCTGGGCTCTCAGGCGGAGGTGCGGGCGCAGTCGAGCGCTTCCTTTAGCTCCTCCGGCGTCAAGGCCGTCGTGAAGACGCGTTCTTCGGTGCGGTTCTCGAAGTCGCCGAGCGCCTGCTCGTTCGGGGCATTGTCGCCGATCGTGTAGGTGCGGAGGAATGCGGCGATGTCGGCGGGGTCCACGTTGTTCCGCTCGACCTCCTTCTTGTTGAGCATGATCTGGTAGCCCCGGTTGGACAGGATCAGGGGGACGTCTGGGGTGACCTTGTCGAACTTCTTTTCGATGTCGGCACTCGTCTCGCTCATGATGATGTTCCAACCGCCGGTCTCCTCGGGGTACGGCGTCATCCCGTGGTCGGCGGTCATCGCCAGCACGTAGTTCTTGCGGCCAACGGTGTCGTCGAGGAACCTCAACAGCTCTTCGATCTGCCGATCCTGCTCCTCCAACGTCTCTTTCTCTTCCAGCTCGACCATGTTCCATTCGTGGCCGGCGAGGTCCGTGCTCTTGTAGTTGACGAAGAACAGGTCCGGCACCTCGTCGGCGCCGAAGCCTTCGTTGGTCAAGAGCTGCTTCAGCTTGTCCGTTTGGAAGATCGACCACGCGGGCGTGTAGCGGATCTTTCCGTCGATGGGGAGCAGGGGGTTCCCGAGCCACCGCTGGTCGGCCTCGCCGTCGCGCTGGTCGACCTGGTCGATCGCCTCTTGCAGTCCCACGTTGCCCAGGAGATAGTCCGGCAGCTCGTAAAACTTCTCGCTCGTGCGGAACTCGACCTCGCCGAGGTCGTCCATGACCGCGATGTCGCGGTCGCCACCCTCGCTGAAAGCGCCGTGGCCGATCATTCCGAGGTGCCAGTTGTCGCGCGCCATCATGCCGACGAGCGGCATGTTGCCGTTCGCGCGATCCCATAGGTCCCCCAGCGTCTCGACGCGGAGGAACTTCGGGGACCCGCCCTCGTACGCGTCGAGGGTCTCGTTGCCGATCCTCATCCTGGTGTCGGACAAGCCGTGCTTCTTCGGGAACACGCCGGTGCCGATCGTGGCGTGGATCGACGGAGTGATGGACGGCGACGATCCGACCGTAGCTTCCGTGTACTTGGTGCCGTTCTTCATCAACGACTTCAGCTGAGGCCATGACTCCGGCCAGAACTCCAGCACGTTGTCACCGCCGCCATCCCACACGAGCGTGAAGATGAGCTTCGGAAGTCCGTTGCGCCGCTCTTTGGGCAGGAGCGCTTCGCGCAACGGACGCCCATCGACCTTCGTCGGGAGCTCGAAGTCGAGGAGCTCGGCGAACGTGGGCGCGAGATCGGCGACCGTCGTGGTGCGATCGCTGGTGACACCGGACTTGATGAAGCCCGGCCCGTACAGGACCAGAGGTACGTCCTGCGTGTACGGGAACGGCGTGGAGTGCCTCGTGTTGTACTGGTTCGGGAGCTGCTCGATCGTCAACACGTCGCCTGTGCGACCGGGGACGTACCCGCGCCAGACGCGCTCGAGGATCTCCACCGGCACGTCGCAGGCGCGCACCACCTCGATGCGCTGTGGGTCGCCTCCTCCTGATCGCCGGGACAGCAACAGGTAGCCGCCGCCGACCGCGCCCAGCACGAGCAAGCCCACCAGCAGCAGGGGCAGCAGCGGCCGTCGCGGGTTGCGGCGGAACAACGCCGGAGCGCGCGAGGACGGTTTGAAAGCGCTCATGTGCTCGACGGTACTCTGCTCGCCGTGGATCCAGGAACCAGTCGCGCTGCGTCGTCTTTCGTGATCGCGACCCGTAACCGGCCCGACGATCTGGCGAAGACGGTCGAGAGCCTCGTGGCGCAAACCGTGCTCCCGGCGGAGCTGTGCATCGTCGATTCCAGCGAGGAGACTCCGGCGCGCGAACGGATCGAGAGACTGTGCGCCGGCGCCGGCGTACCGCTGGACTATCACCACCCGGCTCCCAGAGGCCTGACCATCCAACGCAACGTAGGTATCGACAGGACCACGGGCGATCCCGTCTTCTTCATCGACGACGATGTGTGGATGGCGCCCGACTGCCACGAGGAGGTGCTGGCAGAGTACGCGCGCTGGGGGCCAGAGCTGGGCGGTGTCCGCGCCACTCCGGTTCGTCCCGCTCGCCCGTCCCTGGCGACCCGGATCTACCGGCGCATCTTCGGTATCGGAGGCTGGTGGCCGGAAGCGAGCGGAAGGGTGCGGCCGGGCTTCTACGCCGAGGGCGTGTCGGAGTCGGCGGGGGTACGGAAGCTCGAGTACTTCAACGGCTGGTTCATGTCCTTCCGGCGAGAGGTCTTCGACCACGAACGCTTCGACGAGGCCCTGTCGGGCTACGCCTACAAGGAGGACATCGACTTCTCGTATCGCGTCTCGCGCCGGTACGTGTTGGTGCAGACGCCGAGGGCCCGGTGCGATCACCTGAAGAGCCCGAGCGCGCGCCTCAACTCGCACAACCTCCAGCGCATGAACCTGGCGAACCAGTTCTACTTGCATCGCAAGCTGATGCCGCAGGACGGACTCCACAAGACGGCACTGTGGTGGGCCTGGCTCGGGCTGTTCATCTTGAACATCGGGAAGGCCGCGCAGACGAAGGACGCGGGGCTGGTAACGGGCATGGTCGCGGGGGCGTGGGAGCAGGTTCGGGGCAGAGGTCTCGTCGATCCCGCGCTGGAAGCCTCTCGTTCGTGAGCGGCTTCGAAGCGGACGCTCGGGGAGCCAAGAAGCGCGACTACTGGTTCACGGTGCTGCTAACGGACCCGGTCGCGGTGCCGTTGACCACTTTCCTCGCGAAGAGACGGCTGCTGACCCCGAACCAGGTCACGATCTTCGCCCTGGTCTTCGGGCTCTCCGTCGGCGTCTTCTTCGCGAGCGGCGAGCGGTGGGGGTTGATCGCGGGCGCGGTCGCGTTCTATCTCGCGTTCGTTTTCGACTGTGTGGACGGCAAGCTGGCGCGCGCGACGGGGATCACGAGCGACAAGGGCCAAGCACTCGATGCACTGGCCGACGGCGGCCGCCGCGCCAGTGCCTCTTTGGGGCTCGGTATCGCTCTGTGGCGTACCGACGGGTTTTACGACTGTGCTCGGGAAGGACTCTGTACCGGGTTATCCGACCTGGGAGAGCATGTCGCGCTGCTGGTCTTAATCGTTTACGTCGTACTGGCGTACTACTTCCTCGAGATCTCCGGGGCCGATAAGGGTGACCCTCCCGGTGGCGTACGTGGCAGGTGGGCGGAAGCGCTGGCGCGGCGACGGCTCCTGCCCAACCCCGGGATGCCCGACGTGCAGGCGATCGTGTTCATCTTCGGGCCGCTGCTCGGCCTCGTGGTCCCCGCGCTCGCGGTCGGGATCGCGATGGTGTCGGTGGCTATCCTGCTGACGGTGAGGAGACGACTCAGGTGACCTCCAAGGTCCTGTTGCTCGGCCTGGACGGCGCCACCTACACCGTGCTCGACCCCGCGTTCGAGGCCGGCCACATGCCGCGCTACAAGGCGCTGCTCGACAGGAGCGCGTCGGGCATCCTGACCTCGACCGTGCCTCCGTACACCCCTCCGGGTTGGACCTCGATCTTCACCGGCGTGAATCCGGGCAAGCACGGGATCTTCGGCTTCACGCTCGGAAACGTCCAGCAGAATCGCGGGCTGGTGCGGCTCGACAAGGTGACCGCACCCGCGCTCTGGAACGTCGCCAATGCCCAGGGCAAGAGGATCGGACTGTTCAACATCCCCATGACTTATCCCGCACCTCCGGTCGAAGGATGGGCCGTCTCCGGGATGCTTACGCCCGAGGGTGGGGGAGAGACCCCGACCAACTTCACTTACCCGGAGTCCTTGCGCGACGGGCTCGTGGAGGCGGCAGGCTCCTACGAGATCGATATCGAGGTCGATTACGACGAGGACTGGAAGTCGGCGGCGATCATCGAGCGCTTGTCGCGCAACCTCGCGAAGAAGCGTGACGGTCTCCGTTACCTACTGGATAACTACGGTGAGCTGCCATTGTTGTTCGCGGTGCTCGAAGCGCCGGACCGCCTGATGCACGTGCACTACAAGTACCTGGACCCGCGCCAGGAGCACTACGCGCGGCCGGAGGCCGAACCGATACGCCAGCGCGCGTGGGCTTTCTTCGACGAGATGGACGAGATGATCGGTGATCTGCTCGAGTGGGCGGAGAGTGACGGCTACGTCATCACGATGTCCGACCACGGCTTCGGGCCCAAGGACAAGACGGTCAACGTGAACGTAGCGCTGCGGGAATGGGGACTGTTGTCGGTCGGGGGCGCCGGCGCCGTGACCAAGTCCGCCGGGATGCGCAAGCTCGCTCGACGGGCGAAGAAGGCATTACCGAAGTCGGTATGGCAGAAGGCGAAGGGAGCGGCGCAGTCTTCCATCGATTGGTCGCGGACGAAGGCGTTCTCGGCCCCCATCCCGCAGCAAGGGATCTACGTGAACCTGCAGGGGCGCGAGCCGAATGGCGTGGTCACCGAAGCCGAATACGAGTCTGTCCGAGACGAGATCATCGAGAGATTCAGCGCGCTAGGCGATCCGGATGATGGGCGGCCGGTGGTCGATCGCATCTACAAGAGAGAAGAAGTCGTCTACGGCGATCAAGCGGTGCACGCGCCGGATCTGTTCCCGGTCTGCCGCGCCTATTCGTATGAGCTCTCCGACGGCACCTACTCGCCGGGGGTGCTCGATGACTACCGGAGGCTGCCGCGCGGGTTCCACCACATGGATGGCATCTTCGGGGTGGCGGGACCCGGTATCTCCCCCCGCAGCGGCGCGCAGGCCCACCTGTACGACATCGCGCCGACCGCGCTCTACCTCGCGGGGTGCGCGCTGCCGGAGATGGACGGAAGGGTTTTAGAGGAGCTGTTGCCGCCGGATCTCCTCGCCGAGCGGCGCGTTCGGATAGAGGCGATGGAGCTGCCGTTGGCGGGCGAGGGGGCCGAGGCGGCGGCCTACTCGGAGGAGGAGGAGGCACAGATCGAGGAGTCCCTGCGGAACCTGGGGTATCTCTAGCTGGTTTGGTGGAGGGTCGGGGGGGGACATACGAGCCTCTGGAAGGTGACAATCCAAGAAATGCGTGGTAACCGAAAGACAATGGATACGTCTCAATAAGGCCTGTTGGACAACGAAAGGGGACGAAGTGGCAGACAGAGTCACCGCCGGTAAGACGCCGACCCAGACCTTTGCGCTGGTGTTCGGAGCCGTGTACCTCCTGGTAGGGCTGCTCGGTTTCGTGAACGACCCCATCTTGGGGATCTTCAACGTGAACGCGCTGCACAACATCGTGCACCTCGCGGTCGGCGCGGCGTGGCTGTTTTCTTCGAGGGACCACGCGACCGCGAAGATGGTCAGTCTCGCGATCGGCGTCGTTTACCTGCTGGTCGCAGTGCTCGGCTTCGTGGCACAGGACCTGATGGAGGACCTGCTCGACATCACCGACAACGCCACGGGCATGGCCGACAACTTCCTGCACCTTGCTTCCGGAGCGCTCGGCGTCTACTTCGGCACGCGTGACGCCACGACGGGAGCTCGCACCAGCACCGTCTAAGCGCCGCAGCTTCAGCACGAAGGAGGGCCCGCCGCACGGCGGGCCCTCCTTGTTCGCGACCACGCGCCCTTCCTTCGTCCTCAGTCGTGACAGGCGAATGAACCTCTGTGCTGCACTCCGGGCCCGGAGGTGGTAGACCTCTCCTGATCAGGCCGGCTGGCTACGGGAACAAGAAAGACGAACCCTGATCAGGCCTCGAGCTGGCCCCTGGCGGCGCCGTCCGGATATTGCTCGCTGTGAACGTTCACGTAGAACTGCGACGGCTCCTCGCCGATATCTTCGAGCACTCCCTCGTCGACGCCGTCGACGCACTTCTCACCCTCGTCGCCCGAGTACTCGAGGTCGACGACGACCTCTCCAGACTCTCCCTCCCCGCCTTCGTGGATGTGAGCCGCATTGGCTCCCTCTACGCCCTCTAGCGTGATCTCGTAGCAGACCTCGTTCTCATCGGAGTTGATGTCGACGGTCGCGTTGCCGCTTCCGTCACCGCCGCAGGTGTCGCCGTCGCAGACCTCACTATCGGCAGTGAGCTCGAGATCGAAGGAGCCGCCTTCGTCGTTGCCTTCGTTGCACGCGCCCGCGAACAGCGCCACAACCATCATCAGGACCGGGACCCATGTCTTTCGCACCGTCTGCCTCCTTCGTCGTTGCATCGACCCACGACGACATACTGACTGGTGGCGTCGATTAGTTGGCCACCGCCCGGCGAGCATGCGGTGCGGGGAGAAACTCGGCCGCCGCCCCAGCGAGGTCCGGCTAGACGCCGGCCGCGGTCTCGAGGTCGTCTACCGCGAAGAGCAGCTCGGTTTCGCCGTCCGACCGTTTCACGACGTACGCCGCCGAGATCTGAACGCCCTCGGCCGCCAACCGCTTGCAGTACCGGCCGAGCTCGCCGGGACGATCGTCGAGCGTGGTCGTGAGAACCGGCCGCGCGCTCTCGACGCGGAACCCTTTCGAAGCGAGGAGCTCACCCGCGTCCTCGCCGTCGTCTACCACCAGGTGGACGACGCCGCGGCCGTCGAAGGAGGAGGCGGACAGCGTCTCGATGTTGACGCCGGCGGAACCGAGGAGCTCGCCGATCTCGGCCAGCACGCCGGGCCGGTCTTCGACCATCAGGACGATCTCCTCGAGCATGCACGAAGCGTACTCCTATAAGGTTCTCCAGGCGAAGGCGGCGAGAGGCCCCGACTGGGGACTCACCAAGAGACGAAGGCACGGCCATGGCGGACCCTAGGTGCATCGCGTACACGTTGTTCGATCTGAACCCCGACGCGGTCTTCTGCGTTAGCCCGGAAGGGCTGGTCACCGATGTGAACCGCGCCGCGGAGAAGCTGGCGGTGCGGACCCGAGACGAGCTCGTGGGACACCCGTTCGTGGAGTTCATCAGCCCCGGCGCACTCGATCAAGCGCGCGCCTTGTTCGGCCGCGTGGCAGCCGGCGAGGAAGTCGTGCACGAGAACGTCACGATGCGCACCAGCGACGGGGAAGACCGGGTGCTGGATGTCAGCGCCTACCCGAGCATCACCGAAGGCAGGCTCGCTGGCATCTGCGGGATAGCGCGCGACATCTCCGATCGAGTTCGCGAACGTGAAGAGCTACTTGCGGCGCAGCAGGCTTTGCGCGACAGCGAGGAACTCCTCCGGCAGCTGACCGACAACATCGAGCAGATCTTCTACGTCGGGAGTGTCGATACCAGCGAGCTGCTTTATCTGAGCCCCGCCTACGAGACCATCTGGGGGCGGAGCCGCGAGGAGGCGCTGACGACGCCCTGGCGGTGGTTGGAGGGGGTTCATCCGGAGGATCGCGCACGCGTCCGCCGCCTCGCGGAGGAGGGCTGTGGCGGCTTCGATGTTGCTTACCGCGTGGTGAAGCCGGACGGCTCGATCCGCTGGGTTCAGGACAAAGGGTTCTCGGTGCGCGACGAGCATGGCGAGGTGATCCGCGTCGCGGGTGTCGTCGAGGATGTGACCGAACGCAAAGCGCTTCAGGAGCAGCTCCAGCAGGCTCAGAGGATGGAGTCGGTCGGGCGTCTCGCCGGCGGCGTCGCGCACGACTTCAACAACCTGCTGATGATCATCTTGAACGCCGCCGAGTTCGTGCGTGAGGGGATCGCGCTGGACGACCCGGCGCGCCAGGACATCGATGACATCGTGGCCGCGGGGCAGAAGGGCGCGGCGCTGGTTCGTCAGCTCCTGACCTACAGTCGGCGACAGCTCGTGAACCCGAAGGTTCTCGACGTGAACGACATCATCAACGAGATGAAGGACCTGCTCCAGAGAAGCCTGGGCGAGGACCTCATCCTGACCGTCAAACAGGAGCCCCGTCTTCCGCAGACCCGCATCGACCCCAACCAGCTGCGTCAAGTGATCATGAACCTGTTGGTGAACGCGCGCGACGCTATGGGTCAGGGCGGCATGGTCACGATCGAGAGCTCGACCGTGGCGCTGTCGGAGGACCTGGAACCGGGTTCCCCAGCCGGTTCCACCGCTGGAGCCGGTGGCCGCTACGTCTGCATCGCCGTGAGCGATACCGGTCGGGGTATAGATCCGTCGATCATCGACAACATCTTCGAGCCCTTCTTCTCCACGAAGCCGATGGCGGAAGCCAGCGGGCTCGGGCTCTCGACCGTTTACGGCATCGTCACCCAGGCCGGCGGCAGGATCGCGGTTCATTCGGAGCCGGGGGTCGGCGCCACCTTCAAGGTCTACCTGCCGGCGGAGGAGACGCTTGCGGCACCGGCGCCCTCGGCGGCCCGACGCCGCAGCCACGGTGGAACCGGAACCGTCCTGGTGGCCGAGGACGATCCTTTGGTCCTCGGCGTCGCCAGCAGGATCCTCAGCCGGCGCGGGTTCGAGGTGCTGCATGCGGCCACGGGCAAGGAGGCGCTCGACCGTTGCAGGCAACACGACGGCGTGATCGACCTCCTGCTCACGGATGTCGTCATGCCGCTGATGTCCGGCCGCGAGCTCGCAAGTCACGTCAAGGTCCTGCGGCCCGAAACGAAGATCCTCTATATGTCCGGCTACAGCGAGGACATGATCGGGCGGCACGGCGTCCTGCAAGAGGACGAGAACTACATGCAGAAGCCCTTCACCTCATTGGAGCTCCTGGACAAGATCGAGGCGGTCCTGCGCGAACGTTAGTGCGCGCCCTCGGCGGTGAACACCGCGCGGAAGGTGCGCCACAGTATCCAGAGGTCCAGAGAGAGCGACCAGTTCTGGATGTAGAAGAGGTCGTAGCGGATGTAGTCGGAGAAGCTCGTCTCCGTCCGTCCACTCACCTGCCACAGTCCGGACATCCCCGGCTTCACCTTGAGCCGGTTGCGCACCCAGTCGTCGTACTGCTCGACCTCGGACGGCAGCGCGGGACGTGGGCCGACGAGGCTCATCTCGCCGCGTAGCACGTTCCACAGCTGCGGCAGCTCGTCGATCGAGTACCGGCGCAGGACCTTCCCGACCTTCGTCACTCGAGGGTCGTCGGCGAGCTTGAAGAGCAGACCCGGTCCCTCGTTCAGGTGCTCGAGCTCTGCCCGGCGCTCCTCGGCGTCGGCGTACATGGAGCGGAACTTCCGGCACTCGAAGAGCTCGCCGTCGCGGCCGACGCGGACCTGTTTGAAGATCGCACCGCCCTCCGAGTCCCTCTTGATCCAGATCGCAACGGCCGCGAGCAACGGGAACAACAAGAGCAGCCCGAGAGCCGACCCAAAGATGTCCAGCGCTCGCTTCATAGTCTTCTGAGCGCGATCCATGCCTGTCCTGCGAACGTAGAGCAGCGGGACCCCCGCGACCGACTGCACGATCATCCGTGAGGCCATCAGGTCGATCGTGCCGGAGGTGATCTGCAGGTCCACGTCGATGTCCTGCAGCTCCCAGAAAAGACGATTGAGCCGAGTTGCGTCGAAAGCCGACGCTGCGACCAGGACCAGGCCCGCGTCCCTCTGCTCGATTAGATCGCGCAGTTGCGCGGTGGTGCCGATGACCTTCCTCCCACCCCCGGCGTCGCTACCGACCGACACGTCGTCGTCGACGAACCCGAGGATCTTGTAGCCGAGCCAGCCTTCACGCTCGAGTGCTTTCGCTACGGTCCGCGCCTCTTGGTTGGCTCCCAGCACGATCGTGCGCGTCGTGTCGCCGCCGCGTCGGCGCAGGAAGTGGAGCGTCTTTCGAACCAACAGTCGCTCGCCGCCGACCGCGAAGAATCCGGTGACCATCGCCAACAACGCCCATCCTCGGGCGAGGTTCATGTTCGTGATGGAGTCGGTGATGAAGATCGCGACCGTCCCGGCGACGACGCCATGGAACACCTGCTTGAACTCGTTCACGGGACCCAGGACCTGGCGTGGCTCGTACAGGCCGTACAGATAGAACAACAAGATCCAGACAGGGATCGCAACCAGCGTGATGGTGGTGTAGTCCCACCGCGCCGTGGGGATGGCGCCCATGATCTCGAATCGGATCACCGATGCTCCGAAGAGCGCGACCGAGATCGCAAAGGCATCGGCGAGGACTCGCAACGCGATCCTCTTGGCGCTGCGCCGCTGGAGCGGCTGTCGGATGCTCGTCTGCTGCGGGTCCAACACGACCGCAGGTGCAGGCTGGGCCATTAGCGCCCCGGCCGACGAACATCTTGGGGGTTATGGCGGCGAAAAGGCTGCGCCTCGCGGCCTTCTCGGTCGCCTGGATACGCTCCGGTATCCAGGCTCCCTGCGGCGTTGCGATGCTTGCTTTTCACTCGCCATAACCTCGCAAACGTCATCGGCCTGGGACGCGAGCTCCCCTAGAGGTAGCCGAGCCCCCTCAGGGACTCCTCGATGATGGCCTCTTCCTCGGCCGAGTACGGCGAGGCCTCCTCTTCCTCTCTGGATGATAGGGGGGCAGTGGTCTTGATCGGCCGATCCCGGAGCATCTCCGGCTCCAGCGCGTCGGTGAGGACGTGACCGTCCAGCTCCTCGGGCACCTCGAGCCCCGCCAGGTAGAGAAGCGTCGGCGTCACGTCCATCACGGAGCCGGCGAGGTCGCGCCGGCGGCGCACCCCCGCGCCCGACACGATCACGATCCCGTCAGGGTGGTGAACGCCTCGAGGCAGATGACGCAGATCGGTGAACGCGTTGCGATGGAAGAGCTCGTCATCGAGCTCGAAGCGATGGTCCCGCAGCACCGGCAGGATGTCGGGAGCGCCGTCCAGCTCCGGTCCGCGGAACACCTCCTCGGACCTCCACACATGGTCCGTAACGGGCGCTCCATCTGGAGCACGCAACGTCTCGAACCGCCGTATCAGCTCGTTCTTGATCGAAGCGAGCTCAGACGGCTCGACGATCCCGTGCCTCTCGCGCCCCTTCAGGTTCACGAAGACCCCCTGCTGTGGGATCGGCGATGCGAACGCCTGCGTTCTGCTCCAGTCGATCGCAGCGAACGTGCGGCCCTTGGCCTCGCGGGCCAGCTTGCGCGGCAGGAAGCGCTTGGCGAGCGGCACCAGCTTGCGCGCTGCATCGCTCTGCATCAACGCGGCTGACCCTTTGAGCTTCAGGTATCCCCATTCCGCCAGCAACGCATTGATGTGAACGCTGACCTCCCACGCGGTGAAGCCGTGGTCGGAGCAAACGACGATGCCACCTTCATCCGCGTAGTCCTCGAGCAACCCGACTACCCGGTCCATCGCCTCGAAGCAAGCCACGACCGCGGGGCGCAGCCGAACGCCCTCTGGGGAGTCGTAAAGCTCGTCGGCGGGGTTCATGTAGCGGTAGTAGACGTGCTGTAGCCGGTCGGGAGCCTCGAGCACCGAGAACACGATCTCGGGCGCGTCGAGCTCCAGCAGTCGCCGCAATACCTCTTCACGTTGGCGGATCGACCCCAGAGCTCGCTCGCACAGCGCCGCGTCGCGCCAGTCTTGTTCGTAGTTGGCGCTGACGTCGACAACGTATCCCGGCGCCCACTCGAGGATCTTTTTCTCGTGCTCCGCCGGATACACGAAGCCGCGTTGTTGCTCGCCGTAGCCCGGCGTCATCATCCCGGAGACCATCCAGCCGTCCAGCGGGCGCGGCGGATAGGTCAGGGGCAGGTTGTAGATCCCGGCTCGCACGCCTTGCTGGTTCGCGATCTCCCAGATCGTCGGCGCCTTGATCTTTCCCGAGTGCACCAGCTCTTGTTCGTCCTGGGCGTGCCCCTGGAGGAAGCCGTAGATGCCATGACGCCCGGGGTTCACCCCGGTGGCGGCTGACGTCCACGCAGGCGGCGTATACGTGGGAACGGTCGACTTCAGCGTCCCCCACGCCCCCTTGTCACGGAGCGCCTGGAGCCGGGGCATCGCGCCACCCTCGAACATCGGCTCCAGGAGGTGCCACGCCGCCCCGTCGAGTCCGATGACGACGCCGTTGCTCATGCGCCGCATCCTAGGTGGAGCGCGTTTTGAGCGCCGCTAGTCCGTCCGGTATGAGCCCTTGCGCGGTCGAACACGCGGCTCGGCCCAGGCTTCGCGCTAGTCGCTCCAGATCTTGCGCACGAGCGAGCGCACGCTGGGTTCGTCGAGGTCTGCGTCTTCCAGGATCGTGAAGCGCCCCGGTCGCGTCTGAGGGGCGTGGAGCAACAACTCCACCATCGCGTTCTCGTCCAGCCCAAGCTCGGCAGGTGTCTCCGGGAGCTGGAGGCGGCGAAGCCGCGTGCGGAATGCGTCGGTGTCCTCGCCGTAGAGGGCCACGGAAACTATGCAGCCGAATGCGACCTGCGCGCCGTGCAGGGCTCGGCCCCCATACAACTCGTCCAATGCGTGTGAGATCTCGTGTTCGCCGCCGGAGGCAGGGCGGGACGTACCGGAGCAGATCATCGCCATCCCCGACAGCACCAGCGCGTCGCACAGCCGCCGGTAGAACAGCGGCTCGTTCGCAGAGATGCCGGGATCCGTGTCGAGAACCGGCGCGATCAGCTCGAACGACTCGACCGACAGGTCCCACGCCCTCTGCTCCACATCTTCCAGACCCCGTTCCGCCGCAAGCGCCCAGTCTCGCAACGCGAGCGGGTTCGCCAGCAGGTCACCCAAGCCCGCCGCCAGCGACCGCACCGGCGAAGTCATCAGCGTCGGCAGCGAGACGAAGACGTAGAACGGCGCAAGGGCGCCGAGGCTCTCCGGCTTACCGTCCGCGCCGGGAACCACCGCTACCGGTGAGCAGATCCCGTCGTGAGAGAGCTGGGTCGGGACCGCGACGAGGGTGAGCCCAGCGCGCGCTGCAGCGAGTTTCCCAACGTCGAGACAGCGCCCCCCGCCGACAGCGACGATCGCGTCCGCTCCCGACCGCTTCGCGCGCGAGCCGAGGCTTGCCGCTGCGTCTTGGTCCGAACCTGGGTCGTGCCGTTCTGGGGGCCGGGGCCCTTCCAGCTTCGAGGCCAGATGCTCGCCGTGCACCGAGGATAGGACGAACGGCGCGTCGATCTCCCGAGCGCGAAGTTGCGCAGCCAGCTCGTCCGCCGCCGCGTTCTCGCCGCCGTCGGTTTCGTAGATGAAGACCTCGGGGAACTCCACTAGGCGCGGCCGCCCGCTGCGTGCGTCACGCTTGGGTGGAGGCAGCCTCCATGGGCTCCCATGCCGAACCGTGTCGCTCGATCACCGCGACGGCCGACGCGACGTCGCCCGGCTCGTCGACCTCCGCATACTCGTCCGGTCCCACCAGCGCGGCGCGGGCCTCGACGCGCGGCAGGATGGCGCCGTAGATGTCTTCGTAGTAGAGCGTCGTGGCCGATCGCCACTCGAGGTTCGTCGCGATGTGGGAATAGGCCGTGGCGGCTGCGGGACGGACGAGGGACACGCCCGCGAACTCGCCGTGGCTCCGGGCTCGGGTGAGGTCTTTGCCGATCGAAGCAACCCGGTCGCGTTGCAGCTCCACCCGCATGTCTTCCTCGTCTAGGCGGTGAGGCTCTCTCTTCTGTACGGCGAGGACAAGGTCGCCGCGGGTCGCTGCGGTGCGCGCGTATACGTCGGGGTGGACTATGACGTCGGAGTTGACCACCAACACGTCCATCCCGGGCGATTGATCGAGCGCGACCCGCAGGCTATGGAAGTTGCCCCACGACGCGTAACGCGCGTTGAAGACGTAGCTCACGTCGTCTGCGTTCCAGCGCCCGTTGACGAACTCTTGAACCGGCGCCGGCTCGAACCCGGTTACCACTAGAAGGTCCGTCACTCCCGCCTGCTTCAAGCCCGCCAGGATGTAGTGGAGCAGCGGTTCGTGCTCACCGAGGGGGATGAGGGTCTTTGGCCCCCGCCCGCCCATCCGAACGCCGCGGCCCGCCGCGAGCAGAGCGGCCCTTAGCTTCGCCACGAAACCTCCAACACGATGTCCTCCTTCAGCGGCCGATCCCACACGAGGTCGTTCCCCTCGCGCTTCCAGCCCTTGGCCGCGATGTCTTTCGCGCCTTGCGGGAGCCCGACCCGGACGATCAGCTGCTCCGGGCGGACACGCGGCTGTCGTTGAACCGTAAGCCGGTAGACCTTACGACCTGCTTCCTGGACGACGGCTCCCGGCGTCACGTAGCCCAGCCGGAACGTGCCGGTGTCGCCCGGCGGGATGTCCATGGTGGCCGTCCACACCTTCTTGCCCTTCTCGTAGTGCTCCGCAGGCTGGTTCGGCGACGGCCAGGTGGCGGCGCCCGGGGGGCTGTCGATTCGCACACCGTCGACGTCGGCGAGGCGCAGCTGGGCGTCGCGCGGGACGTAGACGTTCATCATCGGAAAGTGATGGCCGTTCGTCGCCGCGACGCGCCCCGTATCACCCATCGGGTACAGCGGCTGCGGGAAGAAAACCCTGTTCTCGATCGAGATCTCGGTCGTGACCGCGGCATCGTCGCCGTCGAACTGCACGTGCACGCGGTTCGCATGCTGCGTGAAGTAATCCAGCTTGTTGCCGCCGACGTTCTGTTCGACGACGTAGAGGTAATCGCCCGGCTCTTTCTGCTCTATCTCGCCGTCCCAGTTCATCCGTTCGATGAACCTCTGCTCTGCAGGGTCCGTCAGATAGACCTGCATGTGCTTCTCCCGCAATGCAGATCCGAACCCGTCGACCACCTCGGTTGGATGTTTGGGCTTCAGCATGTGGACGTAGAAGTCGTTCACCACGGCCTGTAGATGGTTACGACGCACTTTTGGGATCGGATACGAGGCATAGGCCTTGTAGAGGAGGAAGTGAACGATCCGGTCCTCATCGACGAAGACGTTCTTGCCGGTGGTCTTGAACTTGCCGACACCCGGCATCAGCTTCTCCATCAACATGGGGTCGACCCCGATGACGCCATCGATGTTTGGGAAGTTGGGAACCGCCGCCTTCGCGTAGTCCACCGTGAGCTTCGCGGACAGCGGCCAGTCGGGCGACCAGTTTGCGTTCCCGAAGCGTTGTGCGTCTTCGATCGTCCGCACGTACCAGGCGTCTTCCGGCAGCGCGATGTCGAAGGTCTTCCTGTTCTTGTCGATGTTGTAAACGGTGCCGCCGGTGTCTAGCAGCTCGGGCTTTCCATCGGCGATCTGCATCAATTTGAACTGAAGGAGCGCGCCGCCGGGGCCCCGCTGCTCCGCGGAGTTCTGCATGCCGAACAGGTACATCCGCGTCTCGTTCTCGCCGAGGAACCCGGGCAGGATCTGGAAACCCGCCTCCGCGTCGGCCAGTAGCGTGTCGGTCTGGCTCGCCTTGTCGATGCCGTCCGTGATCGCGGAGCGCGCCCTGCTCGGAAGGTTGGAGAGCTTCACCGCCTCGAGCTCCCCGCGCACGCCCTCGATCGCGGCCCTCACGCCCGAGATCGTCTCGCCTATCTCTCTGATCCGATCAATCCGTATCTGCGCGCCGCCCTCTTCATCCGTGGGGTCTTTCGCGATGACCTTCTCGGGACCTCGCAGCGCGTTCTGAGCGACGTCCAACGTGCCGACCGCAGCCTCGCCGGTCAGCTCCGCGGCCTTGATCAGGTGGTCGACCTCCTCCAGAGCTTCTCCGACGACCGGGAGCCCCGCCGCGAGGTCCAACACGGGCCCACCCTGGGCGTAACCGCTCCGCGCGCGCGTGGCGGCCGCGACGCCGGCGAGCGTCTCGTACCTTGCCTCCTTCATCGCCTGCGCCTGGAGCTTGTTCTCGGCCTTCTTGAAGTGCTCGGACGCGTCGAGAAGGCCGGTCGCCAGGTCCCACGGCGCGGACAGCATCGACACCCACAGCCAAGTGGCGGCCAACGCTGCCACCACGACGGTGGCGCTGACGACGCCGATCCTGTTCTCGGAAGCCATGGCCCTATGTTGAGCCATGCGGCGCGAAATCCCGGACGCAGCCGGCCCCGGACGCGAAACGAGCCCCCCTGCGGGGGCTCGCCGCCTACTACAACAGCAGGTTAGTTACCGCGGGACCTTGTAGGTCGTGGTCCAGATCGCCGAGTCGATGACGGTGCGGTCGCTGGAGCGCTCCGCCACGTGGCTGGTCCAGCATGCAGCGGCTCCGAGGCAGAGCGTGGCCGCGTCGCCGGCCCCGGCCGCGATCACGGAGCCGGTCTTCGCCTTGACCGCCTTCATCGGAACACTGAAGGTGAAGGACTTGGACGCCGGATCGAACTTTCCGGGGATGTAGCCGAGCGTCTTGCAACCGACGAGGCTGACGGCGCCGACCGTCGTAGCGCCGCACTCGCCCTCGAGGCGGAAGAAGCCGTCGGCATAGACCTTGCCGATCTGGTCCATGTTCGACTGGTCCGCGGGGTTCGGCTTTCCGATCTCAGCTGCCTTCGCCGTCACCCGGAAGCTCTCGCCGTTGACCGCGAAGGCCCACAGGAAGCGGACACCCTCGGGCAGCGTCTTGAACGGCGGCATCGCGGAGCTCGTCACCGTGAAGTCCAGGTTCGCCTTGTTCTTGGCGATCGCACCGGAGACGAGGTCGAACCCGCCCTGCTCGGAGCCTGGGATGGGCTGCTCGAAGAAGGTGGCGCCGGAGTCTCCGGCGTTGTCCGTCCACACCGGCTTCGCCTTGGCAGCCCCAGCGGGTGAGATGAGAGCAGCGGCTACGGCGGCTCCCAGCAGCAACGTTGCAATCTTGCGCATCTTCGTCTCCTGTCTGACCTTGTGTGTGTGCCGGTTACCTACTGCTTGCCTGTGTAGCGAAGGATGTCGATGCCTCGGTAGTAGTCGATCGCGTAGAGGATCTCGTCGTTCGCCCAGTAGATGGCGCCGGTCTCACCCGCTAGCGGGATGAAGTAGCCCACCTCGCTGATCTTGCCCTTGGAGCTGACGTCGAAGAACCTCGTCCCGTGCTGGAAGAAGGCGGCTGCAACGACGCCTCCGTTCTTGAACTTCGGCGAGGCCTCCAGCCAGTGCGACGAGCAGCCACCGATGCCGGGGTTCGCGGGCGGGTTGCCGTCGGTGTAGGTGCCGTTCTTCGCGTAGTACGAGTCGATCATCGTGAAGGTGCGCGTCTTCTTCCACTTCGAGGCGTCCCAGGTCATGAAGGCGCCGCGAGACGGGTCCTCGCTGCAGCGTGGGGTGAGGTTCCGCTCGCCGCCCATGAGAAGGAACTTGTCCTTGCCCTGGTTGGGCCAGCGACCCGAGTGGATGAAGCGGCCGTCAGGGTTCGAGCCGAGCGCCAGAAGCTTGGGGTTGGTCGGGTCCTTGCGAGCGTCGAGCAGCATGATCGGCTGCGTGGCCGTTAGGACGATGCCCGGAGAGATCTCCTGCACGTCGTGGCCGCCGCTCGTGGGAAGCCCGTCGCCCCACTTCTCCTCCATCAGCTCCGGCTTCGCCGGGTTGCGGAGGTCGTGGATGTTGCCGTCGGAGCCGTAGGCCCAGGTGCAGTCCAGGATGCAACTCTGCGTGTGCTGGCCGCCTTTGGCCGTTCCGATGATGCGCGGGTTCGTCTTGTCCTCTACGTCGATGACGTAGAGCGTGTTCGTGCCCTCGTGACCAACCGTGTTCGGGACCACCATGATCTTGCCGTTGGTGTCGATGTCCTCGCGGCTCAGCTCGAACTCCTGCGGCATCGGGACGACGCCGGTGAGCTTCGGGTTGATCGGGTCCTTGATGTCGAAGATCATGATCTTGTTCTGGTCGTTCGCGTAGAGGTACTTGCCGACGATGCGCGCGCCGACGGCGTCCTGCGAGATGAGCACGTTCTTCACAAACTCGACGTTCTTCGAGAAGACGCCCGTCTTGGCGCCCGTGGCGTCGGGTAGCAGCGAGAAATCGGCGCGGGCCGTATAGGCGTTGGTCGTCGCGACCGTGGCCGCACCCGCGCTGGTGGTGGTGGCGCCGAGCGCCATCAAGAGCGCCCCCATGAGCAGTGCGTAGGTCTTGCGCATCTGGTTCGTCCTCCCGCGTTTTCCGTGGCTTGTAGCGGGATGGTTCGACCTGGGCCCGCTTCCTCCTGCACTGCGGAGAAGCCACCCCGGCGCTGGCGGCGGCGCCACGGAGCCCTGTGCTAGGAGGCGGGTTGCGGAGCTATCAGGTCGGCGATCTCGCCGATCATCCGGCTGAGGTCGAAATCCTTGGGGGTGTAGACCCGAGCCACCCCCAGCTCTCGCAGCTTGCGCTCGTCCTCTTCCGGGATCACGCCGCCGACGACGACCGGGACCTCTGCGGGATCGATACCCTCGGCTTTCAGGCGGTCCAGGACCGCCGGGACCAGCAGGTTGTGGGCCCCGGACAGGATCGACATCCCGATCGCGTGGACGTCTTCTTCGACCGCGGCCCGGCTGATCTGATCGGGCGTCAGCCGTATCCCCTGGTAGATGACCTCGAACCCGGCGTCTCGTGCCCGCAGCGCGACCTGCTCGGCGGCGTTGGAGTGCCCGTCCAGGCCCGGTTTGGCCACCAGCATCCGCAACTTGCCGACGCCCGCACGCTCCGCCGCAGCTCGTACCTTTTCTCGCGCCTGCTCCAGGCTGGCCGGCTGCGCACCCGCCAGGTGGGCCCCCATGCCGGTCGGCGGCCGGTATTCGCCGTAGCTCTCGCGCAGCGCGTCCGCCCACTCCCCGGTGGTGGCGCCCGCCTTGGCCGCCTCGATCGAGAGGGGGAGCAGGTTCTCGTCGCTTCCGGCAGCGCGCTTGAGGCGATCCAGTGCGGCCGCCACGGCGGCGTCGTCCCGCTCCTCTCGCCACCGCTCGAGGCGCTCCAGTTGCTCCGCCTCGGCCGCGGGATCAACACGCTCGAACGCCAGCTCGTCGAGCCCGGCGACCAACGGGGAAGGCTCCGTCTGCTCGTAGCGGTTCAGCCCCACCACGATCTGCTCCCCGGCCTCGATCGCCCGCCGGCGCTCGGCGTGCGCGGCAACGAGCTGCTCCTTCATGTAGGAGATCGCCTCGACCGAGCCGCCCATCTCGAGCACCTTCTCGAGCTCCTCCCAGGCCGCCGTTGCGATCTCGTCGGTCTTGCCCTCGATGACGACGCTTCCTTCGAAGATGTCGTCGTACTCCAAGAGGTCGGTTTCGTAGGCAAGGATCTGCTGAGCGCGCAGCGACCACTGCTGATCCCACGCACGGGGAAGACCGAGCGCCTCGTTCCAAGCCGGTAGCTGCACGGCCCTTGCCCTCGCGTCTTTCGACTGCGTCACCGCCAGCATCTCGAGCATGATTCGATGGATGTTGTTCTCCGGCTGTGCTGCGGTGAGCCCGAGCGAGTTCACCTGCACGCCGTAGCGGAAGCGGCTGAACTTCTCGTCCTCGATGCCGTAGCGCTCCTTGGTCACGCGCTCCCACAGCCGCCGGAAGGCGCGCATCTTGCAGGTCTGCTCGATGTAGCGGATGCCCGCGTTGCAGAAGAACGAGATGCGCCCGACCAGTCGCGGGAAGTCAGACTCCTCCACCCGCCCCGTCGCCTTCACCGCGTCGAGCACGGTGATGGCATTCGACAGCGCGTACGCCACCTCGAGCACCGGGTCGGCGCCCGCCTCCTGCAGGTGGTACGAGCAAACGTTGATCGGGTTCCACTTCGGCGCCTCGTGAAGCGTCCACGTGATCAGGTCCGTCGTGAGGCGGATGGACGCCTCCGGCGGGAAGATATGGGTGCCGCGGGAGAGGTACTCCTTCAGGATGTCGTTCTGCGTCGTTCCTGCGAGGTCGGAGTGCTTCGCCCCTTGCTCGTCCGCGACGGCCGTGTACAGCGCAAGCAGCCACATCGCGGTCGCGTTGATCGTCATCGAGGTGTTCATCTCGCCCACCGGGATGCCGTCGAAGACCGCCCTCATGTCGCCCAGGTGGCAGATCGGCACGCCCACCTTCCCGACCTCCCCGGCGGCCATCAGGTGGTCCGAGTCGTATCCGGTCTGCGTGGGGAGGTCGAACGCCACCGACAGCCCCGTCTGACCTTTGGCGAGGTTCGACAGGAAGCGGGCGTTCGTGGCCGCGGGGCTGGCATAGCCGGCGTACGTCCTGAAGATCCAGGGACGGTCGCGGTCCTCACTCGATGTCATAGCAACTCAATCGTAGGCTCTGCTAGCTCGACCCACCGAAGGTTTTGAGCGCGCGAATGGCCGTATAGCGACCACGCGCGCGCTCAAAAGGAGAGAAGGAGCGTCTTTTGGAGATACGCAAGGTCGGAGTTGTCGGATGCGGAACGATGGGTTCCGGTATCTGCGAAGTCAGCTCCCGGGCGGGTTTCGACGTCGTCTTCTCCGAGATAACTACGGAAGCCGTTGCAGCGGGCCACCAGAGGATCGAAGGCAGCGTCCGAAGAGCTGTGGAGCGCGGCAAGATGGACGCCACCGAGGCCGACGAGCTATTGGGGCGGATCAGCTCGACGACGGACAACTCGGATCTCGCCGACTGCGACCTTGTCTTCGAGGCAGTTCCCGAGCAGCTCGAGATCAAGAAGCAGTTGTTCGCACAGCTGGACGAGATCCTGGGGCCACAGGCCATCCTGGCGACGAACACGTCGTCGCTGCCCGTCATCGACATGGCGGTCTCGACCAAGCGTCCTCACCGCGTGATCGGGTTCCACTTCTTCAATCCCGCGCAGGTGATGAAGCTCGTCGAGCTGGTTCGCACGGTGGCGACCGACGACGACGTCCTGGAGGCCGCCCGCGGGTTCGCGAAGCGACTCAACAAGACACCTGTGGTCGCGCGCGATCGCGCGGGGTTCATCGCCAACCTGTTGCTGTTCCCCTACCTGAACTCGGCGACGCGTATGTACGACGGCGGGTTCGCGTCGCGCGAGGACATCGACGCTGCGATGCAGCTGGGATGCGGCCACCCCATGGGACCTCTGGCGCTGCTCGACCTGATCGGTCTCGACTCCTCCTACGAGATCTGTGAAGCGCTGTGGCGGCAGTTCCGCGACGACCAGGACGCGCCGGCTCCGCTGCTGAAGCAGTTCGTCGTCGCGGGGTACCTGGGACGAAAGACGGGGCGGGGCTTCTACAGCTACGAGAAGCCGGAATCTTCGAAGGTGGTGGATGCCGCGCTCGATGGCTCCGCACACACCGCGTCGGGGATCGGAACCGTGGGTGTGGTGGGCACGGGCCTCATGGCGTCGGGTATCGCCGAGGTCGCCGCAAAAGCGGGCAACGAGGTCATCCTGCGCGGCCGCAGCGAAGCGTCGATCAAGCGAGCCAAAGGCGCCGTGGAGAAGAGCCTCACCCGCGCCGTCGGGAAGGGGAAGCTGGAGCAAGACGAAGCCGACCGCATCCTCGGCCGTATCACGACGACGCTCGAGTTCTCCGACCTCGCCGAGGTAGACCTCGTGGTCGAGGGCGTCGCCGAAGACCTGGCGGTGAAGACTGCGATCTTCAAAGAGCTAGACGCCTCGGTGAAACCCGACGCGGTCCTAGCGTCCACCACCTCGTCGTTGCCGGTCGTGGACCTGGCCGCGGTCACGTCACGACCCGACCGCGTCGTGGGGCTTCATTTCTTCAACCCCGCTCCGATCATGAAGCTCGTCGAGGTCGTCCGAACGGTCGCCACGGCCGGCGATGTGGAAGAGCGCGCGATCGCGTGGACGAGAGAGATCGGCAAGCATCCCGTCCGCTGCCGAGACCGCGCCGGCTTCATCGTCAACTTCCTGCTGTTCCCGTACCTGAACGACGCGGTCCGGATGCACGAGGAGGGCTACAGCACCCCCGAGGACATCGACGCCGCGATGAAGCTGGGGTGCGGCCACCCGATGGGGCCGTTCGCGCTGATGGACATCGTCGGCCTCGACGTCACCTACGCGATCCTGAACTCGCTGCACGAGGAGTTCCGCGAGCGCCGCTACGCGCCCGCGCCCCTGCTCGAGCACATGGTGCGTGCGGGCTACCTGGGCAAGAAAACAGGCCGCGGCTTCTACGACTACTCCGGCATCACCGGCCATAGCCGGTGATGCTGCAGCACGAGTGGTCCGGCGCAGCCGGCCACGACTACTCATAGAGCATCGGGAGGTCTCCTCCGTGACGACACGCATCAATTGCTGGTCCGGCCCCCGTAACGTCTCCACGGCGTTGATGCGCAGCTTCGCCCAACGCTCCGACACCCGCGCCTACGACGAGCCGCTTTACGGCCATTACCTCTTCACCACGCGCGCGCCGCACCCTGGTCTGGACGAGTTGATCGCGGTCCTCGAGACCGACGCCGGCGCGGTCATCCGCGAGCTGATCCTGGGTCCTTGCGATCGCGACGTGATGTTCTTCAAGCAGATGGTTCACCACCTCACCCCGGACCTCGACCTGGGGTTCCTGGACCAGTGCGTGAACGTCTTGTTGATCCGGGACCCTGCTGAAGTCATCGCCTCCCTCGTGAACCAACTTCCCCAGCCGACGATGCGCGACGTCGGCGTCGAGCGCCAGCTCGCGCTCTTCAGGGACCTCCGATCGCGAGGTCAAGACCCACCCGTGCTGGACTCGCGGCAGCTGTTGCTCGACCCAGAGCCCGTCCTGAAGGAGCTCTGCAGCAGGGTCGGCATCGCATGGGATCCGGCCATGCTCTCGTGGCCGTCCGGCCCACAACCGGAGGACGGCGTCTGGGCCAAGTACTGGTACGACAACCTGCACAGCTCGACGGGCTTCCAGCCGTACCGCGAGCGGAGCAGACAGGTGCCGGATCATTGTCGCGAGCTGCTGGCGGAATGCCGCGCGCATTACGAGGAACTGATCCCGCACGCCATCGTCGCCGTTCCGGCTGAGGCCTCCTAGTGGCAGCGCGGCGCTACCGGCCCGAAGACCTTCCGGATCCGCGCAACGCAGAGATCCTCGTCCATGTGGACGGAGAGCTCGTTCCTCGCGATGAGGCGCGGGTGTCGGTATTCGATTCCTCGGTTCAAGGTGGCGACGCGGTGTGGGAGGGCCTCCGCGTCTATGACGGAAAGATCTACGCCCTGGATCGTCACCTCGATCGGCTGTTCGCGTCCGCGCACGCGTTGCGCTTCGAAGGGATCCCGTCGCGCGACGAGGTACGGAACGCGGTAGTCGATACCTTCACCGCGAACGGGATGTACGACGGCGCGCACGCGCGCCTGACCCTGACCCGCGGGCCCAAGATGACGTCGGGGATGACGCCGATGAACAACCGGGCCGGGTGCACGCTGATCGTTCTCGCCGAGTGGAAGCCGCCGGTGTACGGCGACACTGGGATCCGCCTGATCACGTCGTCGGTGCGGCGCAACTCTCCGGCCACCCTCGACTCGAAGATCCACCACAACAACCTCCTCAACAACATCCTGGCGAAGATCGAGGCGGACGTCGCGGGCGCCGACGACGCCCTGATGCTGGACCTGCAGGGGTTCGTCGCCGAGACGAACGCCACCAACATCTTTCTCGTGCGCAACGGCGTCTTGGTGACCGCTTCCGCGGATGCGTGCCTTCCCGGGATCACGCGCGGCATCGTTCTCGAGCTCGCAGGCGCCGACGGCATGCGTGTGTCCGAGCGGAACGTCTCCTTATCGGAGGTCTACACGGCGGACGAGGTCTTCACGACAGGCACCATGGGTGAGCTCACACCGGTGCTAGAGGTAGACGGCCGCACGATAGGCACCGGCGAGACCGGCCCCATCACGAAGCGTCTCCGCGACCTCCACCGCGACCACACCCGCACAGAAGGCGAACCCCTCCCGACGTGACCAGCTCTGGCCGTCGCGCAGACCGGGGTGGAGGACCGGGCCGGGACGCTCCGGGCGCAAAACCGAGGCGCCCTCCGGAACCCGAGCCGATCCTCTTGCCCATAGAGATCACCCCGCCCGGGCGCAGAGCTGTGCAACGAGCGGAGGGGCTGCCGGCGGCGCAACCGTGCAACGAGCGGAGGCGGTGGCGTGTACGGGTTTGAGCGGACCGTTCGGAGGGCGACGTCGTCCATAGCCAGACAAACGACTGCGACGTCGCCTGGAGCCGAGGGACGCCGGCGCGACCAGGCGCCCGCCGACCGTGTCCAGCGATGCCCGTGCCGCCACCGGAGCGGGGACCGGCATCCTGGCGGAGCTACTCCAGCATCACCGGCTTCAACGGTGATGCTGCAGCACGAATGGCCGCGTCAGCGGCCATGACTACTCCAGCATCACCGGCTTCAACGGTGATGCTGCAGCACGAATGGCCGCGTCAGCGGCCATGACTACTTGGCGTCGCCTCGGCCGTTTAGCCCTGGGTATTCGCGGCCCCCGAAGGGGAAGCGCGTGGAGAGACGCCACGCGTCCGCGCTGTCGAAGCGGTCGCGGTAGTCGAAGTTGCCGAGTCGCCGGCCCTGCGCGCGGGCCGCGCGCTTCCACACCGACGCGGCGCGGGCTCGACGTTCCTCCTCGATCATCTTCTCGAGTGCAGCCTCGACCGCGGCGCGCTCCTCGGCGCTGGGATCGCCCTCGATCGAGACGATGCGCAGCTTCGGCTTCACAGCGCGATGTTGCCGTGCTTGCGCTGCGGGATCGTCTCCCGCTTCGAACGGAGCATCTCGAGCGACTGCACGAGCCGCTGGCGCGTCACCTGTGGCTCGATGATGTCGTCGACGTAGCCGCGCTCGGCCGCGACGTACGGGTTCGAGAACCTCGCGCCGTAGTCGTCGATCAGCTCCGAGCGCTTCGCCTGTGGATCGTCTGCGGCCGCGATCTCTTTGCGATGGATGATGTTGACGGCACCCTCGGCCCCCATGACGGCGATCTCGGCCGACGGCCACGCGAACGAGACGTCCGCGCGGATGTGCTTTGAGTTCATGACGACGTACGCCCCGCCGTAGGCCTTGCGGGTGATCACGGTCATGCGGGGGACCGTGGCCTCGCTGAAGGCGTATAGGAGCTTGGAGCCGTGTCTGATGATGCCGCCGTACTCCTGCTCGGTCCCCGGGAGGAACCCGGGCACGTCCACGAACGTGACCAGCGGGATGTTGAACGCGTCGCAGAAGCGAACGAACCGTGCGGCCTTCGTGGAAGAGGTGATGTCGAGGCATCCCGCCAGCACCTGAGGCTGGTTAGCGATGACGCCGACGGGATGACCCGCCAACCGGGAGAAGCCGCACAGGATGTTCTGAGCCCAGTGCGGGTGCACCTCGAAGAACTCGCCGTCGTCGAAGACCGACGCGATCACCTGGTGCATGTCGTACGGCTGGTTCGGCGAGTCCGGGATGAGGTCGAGGAGCTCGTCGCACGATCGCATCGGGTCGTCGGTCGGCGGGAAGTACGGCGGTGACTCGAAGTTGTTCGACGGCAGGAACGACATGAGGTAGCGGACCTGGCGGAGGCAGTCCTCGTCGTCTGCCGCCACGAAGTGCGCCACGCCGGACTTGGACGCGTGGCTCATCGCGCCGCCCAGCTCCTCCTGCGTCACGGTCTCACCCGTGACCGCCTTGATGACCTCGGGCCCCGTGATGAACATGTGGGATGTCTCCGACACCATGAAGGTGAAGTCGGTCATGGCGGGGGAGTAGACCGCCCCGCCGGCGCACGGCCCCATGATCGCCGAGATCTGCGGGATCACGCCCGAAGAACGGACGTTGCGATCGAAGATGTAGCCGTAGCCGGCCAGAGATGCGGCACCCTCCTGGATCCGCGCGCCTCCCGAGTCGTTGAGCCCGATCACCGGAGCACCCGTCTCTAGCGCGAGGTCCATGATCTTGCAGATCTTCTCGCCCATCACCTCTCCGAGGGACCCTCCGAAGACGGTGAAGTCCTGGGCGAACACGAAGACCTTGCGTCCGTCGATCGTTCCCCAGCCGGTCACGACCGCATCGGCGAGCGGTCGCTTGTTCTCGATGCCGAAGCCGTGGGAGCGGTGCCGCACGAGCATGTCGGTCTCGACGAAGGAGCCTGGGTCTAGGAGCTTGTCGACGCGCTCTCGGGCGGTGAGCTTTCCGCGATCGTGTTGCTTCGCGATCGCCTTCTCGCCCCCCGCTAGCCGCGCCTCTGCCTTCTTGCCCCGCAGCTCCTCGACGCGCTGTTCGATGGAGCGGCCAGGAGCCGGGGCTTCTAGGGGTTGGTCCTCAGCGGTAGCCATGAGGCCGCCCATCCTAGTGGCCGCACCCGTTCGGGGACCGGGTTCCCCTGGTCGGGGGAATCGTGCCAAATGGGACAGATTTCCGCCGCCGCCCGGCAGGGGAGGCGCCTGGAGGGGAGAACTCCCTCTGTCATGGGACTGAAGGCGTGGGTCGCAGACATCAGAGAGGTGCAGCGCAACCTCTCCGAGCTGCTCGCGGCGGACACCGCCGAGGAGGAGGCCGCAAGCCTCGAGCTGGCGCAGAGCGCCAGCCGTTTCTCGCGCCGTACGCGCAAGGTGGTCGACGACAAGCTGTCTTTCTCAGCGACTTTGATGCGAGCCGGCGAGGTCTCCGCGGCGACTCGGCTCCTCGCCGAGATCGAACGGGACGTACGTAGCGAGGAGATCGCCCTGATCGAGACCGTCAACGAGGTCAAGGTCGCGCAAGCTGTCCGGCGCGGCCGGATCACGCGGCTGCGACTGGCGCGTTCGTTCGCCGTCGCCATGTTGGGCGCTTGCGTGCTCGCGTTCTCCGCGGTCGGGATGGCGGTTGCCGGAGCCTTCGACGACCGCGACCAGGCACGGGCGCTGGCGCCGCTGCGGAGAAACGCCGCGGGCGCCGCGCGCATCGGTGCAGACGGTCGGCGGAGCCCCGCAGCGCAGCGTCTGATCCGACGCCTGCAGATCGGTAACGTGAAGCTGGTCCTGACGGCCGACGAATATCGTCGTCTCACCGCCCTGACCGGCGGAGACGTCGACCAAGCGGGTCTGAACGACGTCCTCGGGTTGCTGACCGGCGCTCTTGCACAGAAGGTCGAGCAAGCCATGACCGCGGCCTCCGACGTCGTCGATACGGCCGAGTCGACGCTGGCGATCGACGCCGCGCCGGCTGTCAAGAAGGTCAACCGAGTGAAGAAGAAGGCCGAGAGGCAGAGCGCGGAGGAAGCTCCCCCGCCCGAGGACGAAGGGTCCTCCCAGGGCGGCGCGGACCAAGGCTCCGGCTCGCAGCAGGAGCAATCGTCCGGCGAAGAGACACAACAGGAAGAGGAGAAGGAAGGCGACGAGGCGGGGAACTCCGAGGAGGGCGGCACCACTACGCCGGACCTCCCTACAGACGCCTGAGCGACTCCTCACAGAGAGCTGAAGCTGCTCTCTCCTTCTTCTAGCCGCCCACTCAAGCCCGCGGGCCTGATCGTGACCACGCCGGCGTTGTCATCGACCGTCCCGACCCTCTGCGCCCGGTACCCGCTGTCGCGTAGTCGCTCGAGCGCGTGGTCAGCTGCGTCCTCCGCAACGATCGCGACGAATCCGATCCCCATGTTGAAGACGCGATACATCTCTTCACTCCGGATGTCGCCGGTGCTCTGGATCAGCCCGAAGATCGGCGGGGGCCCCGGCAGCTCTTCGATGTCGTAGCCGACGGTGGCGTCGAGCCGGCACAGGTTCGTGAAGCCGTCGCTGGTGATGTGGACCAGCCCTCGCGTCTCGATCCCTGCGTCCCACAGCGCGGTCACCCCGCGTACGTAGATCTCCGTCGGTTCGAGAAGCTCTTCTCCCAGCGTTCGCCCGAGCTCGGCGATCTCGTCTCGTAGGGAGTATCGATCGAGCAACGTCTTTCGCGCCAAGGTGAGGCCGTTCGAGTGGATCCCCGACGAGGCGAGGCCGATGATCGCGTCCCCGACCTCGACGTCTTGGCCGAGCACTAGACGCTCCGGATGACAGGTCCCGATGCAGGTGCCCACGAGGTCGAACGCCGTGGGGTCGCCGTCGCTGCGGCCGTCGGACCCGATCACCTCTGGGAGCTGCGCGAGCTCACCACCGGGTATCGCGATCGAAGCCTCCTTGGCCGCGGCCCCCAATCCCCGCAGGATCTCTTCGGCGCGCCGGGCCTCCAGCGTGTGGACGCCCAGGTAATCCACCATCGCGAACGGCTTCGCGCCGACGCAGATGATGTCGTTGACGTTCATCGCAACACAGTCGAAGCCGATCGTGTCGTAACGGTCCAGCGCCGACGCGACGATGGTTTTCGACCCGACGCCGTCGGTCGAGATCGCGATCGCCAGATCGTCCGTCACCTTCAGGACGCTCGCGTACTGCCCGAAGCGGGTCAGGACCTCTGCGTTGGAGGGAAACGTGAGGGTGGGGCCGAGGTGACGCTCGATCGAGCCAAGCGCGTCGCCCTGTCCCCGGACGCCGGCGTCGGTATAGGTGCGGGTCACACTGGGACCGTATATCGGATCATCCCACCGGCTCGTGAGGCTCGACCGGGTGCTCGTGTGCTTCTGTGTCCGCACCCGTCCCCCGGCCCGCACCGCGCGGCAGACGCAACGCGATGAACAACATCAGGAGCGCGGGGAGCGCACCGACGACATATGCCCCCTCGTAGTCGAGGGAGCTCTCCGCGACCGCACCGATCAGCGAGGGAGCGATCAGATAGCCGAGATCACCTGCCATCTGATTAACCCCCACGGCCGCACCGGAGCCCTCGGCCGGGATCGCGTCGGCGAGTAGCCCACCCGCGGCCGTTCCGCCGGCTGCAACGCCGGCTCCGATCGCGATCATCAGAGGGAAGAACGCCCATGGGACCGGCTGGATCTGGCCCATCAACAGCGTCGCGACACCAACCACCGCGAGGCTCGGGACCAACACCGACCGACGGCCGTAGCGATCGGAGGCGCGGCCTGCGACCCACAGGATCAGGACCTCACCCACCGCCAGCATCGTGATCGCCAGCCCGATCTGCTCTGCCGACAACCCGAGCCGGTTCTTCGCGTAGACGACGCCGACGATCTGGCTGGGGCCGGAGACCGTCCACCAACCGACGAAGGTCGCTAGGAGCGCGGCCACATAACGGATGTCGTGCAGCAACGGCCGCGCCGCGCGCAGCGCCTCGAGGGGCGACCGTCGCTCACGCCTGAACTTCGATTCCTCGCCGCCCATCACGACGTGGGCGATGACGGCCGCGAACAAGAGGCCCGTCGCGTAGAAGTGGAACGGAGCCGCGAGGCCGAAGCGCCGCGCCACGATCCCTCCCAGCACGGGCCCAGCGGCGATCCCCACCAAGAACGACGAGCGGAACGCGCCGGTAGCGCGTCCCATCGCCTCGGGTTCGATGATGCGCAGGATCCTGTTCATGAGCCCCGCGATGAACAACGCCGACCCCGCGCCGCCGAACCCCCGCGCCAGCACCAACTGCGGGAAGGTGGCCGCGAAGCCGGCTGCGTAAGACGAAATTGCAACGATCAAAAGACCCGCCATCGTCGACGCTCGTTCACCGAACCGGTCCACCACGAGCCCCCCGACCAGACCGAAGGAGAACCGGGTCAGCCCGAAGACGAGTTGGACCAGGCCGATGGCTGCGAGCCCCACCCCGAACGACTCCGCCAGCAGCGGCAGGACGGGGATCACCATGCCGAACCCGAGCGCGACCGTGATCGATACGGCCAGCAGCTTGCGGAACTCCGGGCGTTTTAGGGGAGAGACGACCCCCGGGCCCGAGGGCGGGATCGCGATCGGAGCTAGGTGATGCCCGGCTTCCTCCGTAACCTCTCTGCGGGGACGCTCCGTCAATGCGAGGCAGGGCGCTGGATCAGCTCGACGAGGAGCCCGTGGTTGCCCTTGGGGTGCACGAACGCGACCATGTGGCCGCGCCCCCCCCGGCGGGGAGCCTCGTCGATCAACCGCACCCCTTTGCCCTTCAGATCGGCCAGCGCGGCCTCCAGGTCCTCGACCTCGTACGCGACGTGGTGAAGACCCTCGCCCCGCGTGGCGAGGAACCTGCCGACGGTGGTATCTGGCCCGGTGGCTCCGAGCAGCTGCAGGTACGAGTCGCCCAGAGGCAGCATCGCCTCTTCCACACCCTGGTCCTCGACCCTCTCCCGGTGCTCGACTTCGAGGCTCCACACCTGTGCGTAGTGGGCCACTGCCGCGTCCAGGTCCGCGACGACCAGGGCGATGTGTTCGATCTTGCTGAGCATGGCGCGGCATCCTATGGCGCCAGGCCCGAGCTCCCACGACACTTAGACCTCGGGCCGAGCCCTCTTTTCAGATGTCTTCGAAGCTCCCGTGGCGGCCGCGTCCGGCCGCGAAGCGTTCGGCTCCCGCCTGCGTCTCTCCGGATGCGCTCGCCTCGACGCCGCCGGAGAACTCGGCGGTCATCGCGTCCCGAAGCGAAAGACCCCACTGCGAGAGGAGCGAGCGCCGGTCGGCGCGCATGACCGACTGCGGGAACCGGGCTATGTCTTCCGCCAGCGCCACCGCGTCCCGCAGCGCGTTCCCCGGCTCCGACACACGGTTGACGAGGCCCATCCGGTGTGCCTCTGGCGTCCCGACCGGTCGCCCGGTCAGCACCATGTCCAGGGCGTTGCTCTGGCCGATCAGGCGAGGCAGACGGACCGTGCCTCCATCGATCAAGGGGACGCCCCACCTCCGGTCATAGAAGCCGAAGGTAGCGTCTTCCGCCGCCACCCGCAGGTCGCACCACAGCAACAACTCGATGCCGCCTGCGACCGCGTGACCCTCGATCGCCGCGATCGCGGGCTTGTCGAGCACCATCCTGGTCGGTCCCATCGGTCCGTCGCCCTCGGGATCGACCCGGTTCGCCCGTTCGGGATCGTTCGCCATCGCCTTCAGGTCTGCTCCTGCGCAGAAGGTGCCGCCCGCGCCGGTCAGGACCGCGACCCTTTGCGACTCCTCTGAGGCAAAGTTTCGGAAGGCGTCCGCCAGAGCTCGCGCCGTAGGTCCGTCGACGGCGTTCCGAACCTCGGGACGGTCGATCGTGACGATCGTCACGGGGCCGCGACGCTCTATCGCTACGGTCATGTCTGTCCATCCCCTCTCGGCTGCCTCATTAGACATCTAGCGATCCCGTGTCGGCTCGCAGTGGGCATCTCAGCGCGGACCAGCCTTCTCTGCCCTTTGTCGCACGACTCTCAAGTCTCCCCGCGAACCGCGGCGCGAGAGGCGTTGCTAGATCATCTTCGCCACTCGATCGGGGCGATCCAGTGTGACCGGGACAGCCCCTTTAACTGCACCTCCCGGCCGTCGCTGAAGAGGACCCCGCTGTCTCGCGTTAGGTCGTGGGTCCGTTGCGATACGAGGATCTGCCCGCCCGCGGCTTGGTCGGCTATGCGCGCGGCCAGGTTCACGTTGGTCCCATACACGTCGCCTGCGTCGGCAACGACGGGGCCGGAGTGGATCCCGATGCGGAGTTGAACCGGAAAAGCAGGGTTCGCTTTCCTGAAGTCGTCGAACGCGCGCTGGACGGAGACCGCGCAGCGCACCGCGTCCCACGGATCGATGAACGTCACGAAGAACCCGTCGCCTTGCGACCGCACCTCGTACCCGTGATGTGCCACTACCTCGGCTCTGAACAACCTGTTGTGCTCGTGGAGTATCTCCAGCCACCGAGCATCCCCGACGGCTTCGTTGATCGCGGTGGAACCTTCGATGTCACTGAACAACATGGTCACCATCCCGCTGCCGGCCTCGGGGTGGAGCTGTGGCGCCTCACGCCGAACGGCCGCTGCTACCACGTCGATCGACGTCCGGATATCCCCCGACCCGAACCCCTGCAGGTCAAGCTTCAGTGACATGATCTTCTCGATCAACGGCTTCATCTCGCACTCGTGCGCCAGGTCGAGTGCCCGCCTTGACAGTGAGAGTGCTCGGTTCCGGTGCGCTTCCGCGTCCCACCGCTGGAGTACGACGGCGTAGTCGTAGAGCGTGTGTGCGAGCCATGGACGGGCCTGCATCTTTTCGTTCGCAGCGATCGCATCCTCGAAATGGCGTCGGGCGAGGTCCTGCGAACCAACCGTGGCCGCGAGCAAGCCGAGGTAACGCGACACCGAGCCATAGCTCATCACTCCGGGCCCGGCCACTGCCGTGCGGTGAGCGAAGGGAAGCAGCCGCTCGTACAGCACGCGAGCGCGGGCCTGGTCGTTCAGCTCCGCGCACGTCATCGCGAGAACGCACGTGGCGAGCAACCAGGTGAGGTCGTGCGGGAGGCAGAAGTCGTTTCTCGCCAGCTCCTCGAACACCTGTACCGCGTCCTCACGCCGACCCAGTTGGAGATACATGTGCGCGAGCTCCACGCGCCATATCGGAAGTGCGCTGTATTGGTCGACGAACTCTTCGACCGCCGGTGCTATCTCCGCGAGCCTTCCCTGTTCAGTGCGCAGGTGCGTGAGTTGAGTTCCGTATGCGAGGAACGCGTTCTCGTGACGTGCCCGTTGGCCGGTTTCGAGCGCGATGTTCATCAACGTCTCTGCCTCGTCGAACCGCCCTTCCAGCAGGGCGAGCATCGCGCCGTAGAGAGGGCTCAGCCACACGTAGGACGGATCTCGCAGCTCCTGCGTCAGCTGGTCATAGGCGATCATCGACCTTTTTACGCCTGGGACGTCACCCGCTTCCAGGAGGTCGATGATCATCCAGTTGCGCCCCAGCGTCTCCATCTTCTTGTCGCCGGCGCGGTGGGCCGTGGTGAGGATCTCTGCGGCGATGGCCACTCGTTGGTCTAGCCCTTCCGGCGCCCATAGGGCGTGGTGTCTGCTGTTGAGGGCGTACGCGAGCGTGGGTCCGTCCTGGAGACGCCGCGCCATCTCGACGGCGGCCCGGCTGACGTCGTTCCGCCTCTCGGCCTCGTCGCAGTAGTAGAGCTCGACCCCGAGCCGCGCCAGCAGGCGCGCTCGCAGGATCGAGTCGGCTTCCGATAGGTGATCGAGTGCCTCGTCGATGAGCGTGATCAGTTTCTCGTCGGCGTCGCCGGTGCCGAAGGTCATGAAGCCAGGGGCGAATCCGAGCGCCGCGCGCGTTAGGCGCTCCCCGTCTCCCAGCTTGCGTGCGATCTCAGCGGCCTGCATGAGCCGATCCCTCGACTTGTGGACGCGTCCGGCTTTCGCCTCGGCCTCGCCCATCGCCAGCAACAGATCGCACCTTCGCGGTTGATCATCGACGCGGTGCTGTTCGATCATCTGAAGTGCGTCCTCAGCCAGTCGAGCGGCATCTTCAAAGGCGAGCCGCGCGTAGGCCGCGCGCGCGGCGCGTTCTGAATAGTCGATCGCCTTGAGCGCAGCTTCCCGCGTTCCCGCCTCGGAGAAATGGTAGGCAAGCTCGGGCAGGTGGTTCCCCGGTCGCTCCCCATACAGGGACTCCATCGCGTGGGCGATCCGGGTATGCGCCCGCGCCCTGGCGGACGACGACATCTCCTCGTACAGGCTGTCTGCGATCAGCGCGTGGGCAAAGCTGTAACGGCGCCCGACCTCCACGTCGACGAGCACGCGCGACGCGACGCACTCCTCCAGCCGATCGAGGATCTCGTTCTTCGGAAGGTCGCTCACACGCTCGAGTACCTCGAGTCTGAACTCGCGGCCGATCGGAGCGGCCCTGACCAGCAGTCGACGCGCCTCTACGGACAGCTGCTCCAGACGCCTTGTGATCACCTCGCGGACCGTCGGAGGGATGCTGATCTTGAGGGCGCCCAGCGAGCCCTCGTCTTCGCTATCGGACTGGGCGTCCACCAGGTGGACGACCTCGGTAAGGAAGAACGCGTTGCCCTCGGTCTGTTCGTGTACGCGCGCCACGAGCTCGGTGGGAGCCGGCCGCCCGATCGTCTCCTCGATGAAACGGGCGACGTCTGCCGTAGACAGTCCACCGAGGCTGATCCTGAGCGTCGTCGGCTCTCGCACGATCTGGCCGATCGTCCGGGCCAGCTCGCGAGATTGCTTCGCCTCCTCTGTGCGGTACGTGGCGACAACCAGGACGCGGGAGAGGTCCAGCTGCCGAGCCACGAATTGCAGCAACAGCAGAGACGACTGGTCCGCCCAGTGAAGGTCGTCGATGAAGAGCACGAGCGGTTGGCTCTGGGAAGCCCGGCTCAGGAATGTCGCGATCGCATCGAATAGCTGGAAGCGAGATGACTCCCCTTTGCCCGCCGTGGGAACCGGAAGGTCGGGGAGTGTGTCCCGCACTTCCGAAACCAACTGCGCGATGTCCGGGGCCCCGGACCCGAGCTGAGATGCGAGCGTCTGCGCGTCGCGCTGGTAGGCGAACAGCCGGATCATCCTTATCCAGGGCCAGTACGAGGGGATCCCCTCCTCCTGGTGGCAGCGAGCAGTCAGCACCTGAGCCCCCCGCAGGCGCGCGTAGGTGGCAAGTTGTTCCACCAGGCGGGTCTTTCCGACACCCGGCTCTCCCTCCACGAGCACGACGCGCCCGTCGCCCGACAGCGCGTGCGAAAGGGCCCTCTTCAGCTGCTCCATCTCGTCGCTGCGACCCACGAACACCCCGGCCGCCATCTGCTCCACCGCCCACGCGGGCGCGGCATCGGCGGCCACTTCCCTCTCACTACTGGAAACGGAAGCGCAGGCGGCAAGACGCTCCTTCACCTCGTCCGCGCTCGCGGGCCGCTTCTCGGGGTCCTTCTCGAGAAGGCTGAGGATGAGCATCTCGAGCGGGCGCGGGACCTTCGGGTTGTGCCAGCTCGGTGCGATCGGGGTCGTGTTGATGTGCTGGGTGACCACCGCGACCGGGTCGGGCCCCAGGAACGGCGGCCGCCCGCAGAGGATCTCGTAGAGCATCACGCCGAGCGAGTACAGGTCGCTCCGAACATCAGGGACCTTCCCCAGTGCTTGCTCGGGCGACATGTAGGCCACAGTGCCGACCATCAGTCCCTCCACCGAGAGCCGCTCTTCCGCGAAGGAGTGTGCGAGCCCGAAGTCGCCCAACGTCGCCCGACGGTCGTCGGTGAGCCAGACGTTGCCCGGCTTGACGTCTCTGTGGACCACGCCCAGCGCGTGCGCATGGGCGAGAGCGTCTGCGACCTGTTCGCCGATCCGGATGGCCTCCGTTACTTCGAGACGGTTGTCGGGCGATGCCTGAAGCAGGTCGTCGAGCGAGCCGCCCCCCATGTACTCGCTGACGATGTAGGTGTCGTGCTCGTCTTCGACGACGTCGTGAACGGTCACGATCTGGGGATGTCCGCCTAGCCGTCCCATCGCCCGAGCCTCACGGCGGAAGCGGGTGAGCCCCGCCTCGTCGAGCCCTTCGGTCTTGATCTGCGACACCGCCACGTCGCGATCGAGGCGAACGTCATGGGCAAGGTAAACGCGTTTGCGCGCTCCTTCCCCGACCATCTTCTTCACTTCGTAGCGACCGGCCCCGAAGTTCGCGGGGAGCGGTGGCTGCGGGATGAGCGCCGTCGCCGCCCCCAGCACCCTGCTGCCGCACTGCGAGCAAAAACTGGCGTCGGCGGCTACGTGGGCGCCACACTCGAGACAACTGCTGTGCAGGTCGCCCGAGCAGCGATCGCAGAAGCGGGCGTCGCTGCGGTTGGCCCGGCCGCACGAGGAACAGACGACGAAGGCGTGCGCACCCGTTTGCCGCTCTTCAAGCTCGTCCCGACGTCTCCCCGCTGACATGCTCGCCCCCTCCAGGGTTCCCTGGCGTTCCGAGACCAGCAAATCGCCGCATCGGCTATCGCTCAATGCCACTCTTCACGCCTGGGATGTGCCTTATTACGCCTTCTGCCCGACATATGACGTGTGCCGTCACACCTCAGGCGTGACATCGCGGTGCACATCCGTGACCGCGGCGTGAACTGCGGGCACCGGCCGACGCAACGACTCGTAGAATCGCCGGATCTCCCGGAAAAACCGTCCCGCGAAAGGGGTTCGCCCATGGCCCGCTCCGTCATCGTCTCTGCGGCCCGCACCGCCATCGGGAAGTTCGGAGGCGCCCTCGCCGACGTTCCCGCCGTAGATCTCGGGGGTCGTGCGATAGAGGCAGCGCTGCAGCGGGGCGGTGTCTCCGGCGACCAGGTGGATTACGTGATCATGGGCCAGGTGCTGCAGGCGGGCACGGGGCAGATCACCGCGCGCCAGGCGTCGATCAAGGCGGGCATCCCGGACTCGGTTCCGGCGCTCACCATCAACAAGGTCTGTCTGTCGGGGCTGAACGCGATCGCGCTGGCCGACCAGCTCATCCGTGCCGGTGAGGTCTCTGCGGTCGTCGCGGGGGGCATGGAATCCATGGATCAAGCCCCCTACCTGTTGCCGAAGGCACGCACGGGCTACCGGATGGGCGACGGCAAGATCGTCGATTCGATGATCTTCGACGGCCTTTGGGACGCGTTCACCGACAAGCACATGGGCGCGCAGTCGGAAGACGTCAACACCGAGTTCAAGATCAGCCGTGAGGACCAAGACGCCTGGTCGCTGCGGTCGCACCAGCGGGCCGCGGCCGCGATCCAGGAGGGACGCTTCGCCGAGGAGATCGTTCCGTTCGAGATCCCGCAGCGCAAGGGCGACCCGATCGTCTTCGACACCGACGAGGGCGTGCGCGCGCAGACGACGGCCGAGTCGCTCGCGAAGCTGAAGACCGCGTTCAACAAAGAGGGGACGATCACGGCGGGAAACGCATCTCAGATCTCCGACGGCGCCGCCGCGGTCGTGGTCATGAGCCCCGAGCGGGCCCAGGAGCTCGGCGTCACCCCGATCGCAGAGATCGTGGCCCACGGGATGTCAGCAGAGAAGCCGCCGTACCTCCACACGGTTCCCGCGCTCGCGGCGCAAGCCGCGCTCAAGAAGGCCGGGATGTCGATCAGCGACATCGACCTCGTCGAGATCAACGAGGCCTTCGCGGCCGTCGCCATCCACTCGACGCGCATGCTGTTCAACGGCGACCCGGATGCGGGCGAGAAGGTCAACGTGAACGGCGGCGCGGTGGCGCTAGGTCACCCGATCGGCTGCACGGGCGCGCGGCTCACCGTGACGTTGCTCCATGAGCTCAACCGCCGCGGAGGCGGAACCGGTATCGCAACGCTGTGCGGTGGTGGCGGCCAGGGCGACGCGATCATCTTCCGCACGCTCTAGTCGGCCTGCTCGGGGGCGGCCCTGCGGCCCTAGCTGCCTCTGCGCTCGCCCTCGTACGGGTGGAGCCTCGTGTCTACCCACACCCAGATGGTCTTGCTCGGCCGGTACCACAGCCACGGGCCGATGCCCATCACCACCAGGGTGATGACGGCCAGAGGCGTCCACGCTACGTCGGGCCAGGTCAGCACGATGCCGCCCACGAACAGAACGAAGAAGACCACGATCGCGATACCGATGTTGATGGCCATGGCGCCGACCCAGTAACCCTCCTCGTGCTCGTATCGGTGTCGACAGGTCGGGCAGCGATCCTTCGTCTGTCCGAACGACCTCCAGATGCCTTTGCCTCCGCAGAGAGGACAACGAGCTAAGAGAGCAGGAACGAGTCCGGTCACGCAGCGGAGTCTGCCCCACGCCGCACCCAAGAAAACACGAGCGGAGGGGCGGACGTGCATCGGCTTGAGCAGCCTTTGCGCAACGAGCGGAGGCGGTGGCGTGTCGGGGTTTGAGCGGACCGTGGAGGGCCACGTCGCTCGATAGCCGGACAACATCAGCGCGACGTGGCCCGATTCGAGGGAGAGCCGGCGCCGTCCCATCCATGAGCGGAGGGGCCAGCCGGCGGCGTAGGACAGCAACGAGCGGAGGCGGCGGCGTGTGCGGGTTTGAGCAGGCCGTTCGGAGGGCGACGTCGTCCATAGCGGCACGAACGCGGCGACGTCGCCCGGAGCCGAGGGAGGCTGCCGCCGTCCAGGCGGCCGCCGACCGTGCCAGCGATGCCCGCGCCGCCGCCGCCGGAGCGGGGGCGACCTACCCGTACCGGTCGCCCCGGAGCGAGTTAGTCGCTGAAGCGGCGGAAGAGCTCGATCTTGTCCCGGTGCTTCTCTCGCAGCTCGGGATCGCTGACCCCGAGGCCGTCTTCGGGCGCCAGCACGCGGATGCCGATCTTGCCCTTGTGCAGGTTGTGGTGGACCTGGAAGGCGGCCTCGCCAGTCTCGGCGAGCGGGTAGGTCTTCGACAGGATCGGGTGGATCTTGCCTAGCGCCGCGAGCCGGTTCGACTCCCAGGCCTCCTTGTAGTTGGCGAAGTGCGAGCCGATGATCGACTTCAGCATCATCCAGAGATAGCGGTTGTCGTATGTGTGCTCGTAGCCAGAGGTGGAGGCGCACGTGACGACCTTGCCGCCGCGCTTCGTGACGAAGACGCTGGCGCCGAAGGTCTGCTTGCCGGGATGCTCGAAGACGATGTCGGGGTCCTCGCCGACCAGCTCGCGGATCTTCTTGCCGAAACGGCGGAACTCCTTGTGGTCCTGGCGTCCGTCCTTCCAGAACGCATAGCCCTCGGCCTTGCGGTCGATCACGTGCTCGACGCCGATCTCGTGCAATAGGTCGACCTTCTCCTGGGATGACACAACCCCGACCGGGATGCCTCCGCCGTTCAGGACGTACTGGCACGCGAAGCCACCGAGGCCGCCGGTCGCCCCCCAGATCAAGACGACGTCACCCTGCTTCATGTTTGCGCCGTTGGGCGATACGAGCATGCGGTAGGAGGTCGAATTCACGAGACCGAGGCAGGCAGCCTCCTCCCACGCGAGGTGCTTGGGCTTGGGCATCAGCTGGTTCGCCTTGACCATGGAGATCTCTGCGAGGCTGCCGAAGTTCGTCTCGAACCCCCAGATGCGCTGGCCGGGGTCCATCATGGAGTCGTCGTGCCCCTGCGGAGCCTCCATGTCGACGTAGTTGCAGTGGACCGTCACCTCGTCGCCGGGCTTCCAGCGCGTCACGCCCGGACCCGTCTTCAGGACGACGCCCGAGGCGTCGGACCCGACGATGTGGTAGTCGAGGTCGTGGCGGGCGCCCAGCTCGCTCTCTCGGCCGAACTTCTCCAGGAAGGCGAACGTCGAGACGGGCTCGAAGATCGAGGTCCACACGGTGTTGAAGTTGATCGCGGACGCCATGACGGCGACCAGACACTCGTTGGGGCCGAGCGGCGGCAACGGGACCTCATCCACGTGGAGGGACTTCCGCGGGTCCTTCTCCTCCGCGGCGATGCCCTCGAACATGTCCTGTTGATCCTTGCGGGTGAAGGCCGCGGTGATCGATTCCGGAAGCTCGAGCGCGCCGATGTCGTTGCCACCGGCTCCGCTCAGGATGGCGTCTCTGATCTGGGAGATGTCTCCGCTCACTGGTCACGTCCTCCTTGGCTGAGTGGCTGGGGGAGCCTAGTGCAAACAAGTCAGGAGCAACCGGCCTGATGCCGATACGTTGAAGAGGACGAGAGGGAGGAAACGGCCGGAAGGTGCCGACGATGAAGAGGATCCTGGCAGGTGCTGTCGCCGTCGCCGCTGCTATAGCCGCGGCTCTGCCGGCCGCGTCCTCGCCGGTGGATGTCCAGTATGTCTGCTTCGACCGCGTCGCCACTATCGAGGGGGCGGGCCCCGACGGCGTCGTCCGCGGGACGGAGCGGGCGGACGTCATCGTGACGTTCGGGCGCGACGACATCGTGTTGGGACGTGGTGGCAATGACCGGATCTGCACGGGGAGTGGCGCCGACTACGTCAGCGGTGGAACCGGGCACGACCTGGTCGACCTCGGGCGCGGAGACGACCTGGCCTACGGCGGAGACGGGCTCAACTACCTGAACGGCAGCGGCGGCGAGGACCGGCTGAATGGGGCGTATGGCGCGGCCGACACCCTGGTGGGCGCCGCGGGAGAAGACGTGCTCAGGGCCGGCGATGATGGTGGCGACTACCTCTTCGGGGGCCGCGATGCGGACAAGCTGCAGGGCGGCCACGGGAGCTTCGACTCCGATCTGCTGCTCGGCGGTGAGGGGGCGGACATGCTCGACGGCGGCAGCGGCTCGGACACCGTTTCATTCAACTTCGAGGACGCCGCGGTCCAGGTGGACCTGTCGCGTCAGGCGGTCGCCCCGGTGTCGACCGGAGATACGTTGCGAGGGATCGAGAACGTCTGGGGCAGCATCTTCGATGACGCCATCACCGGAGACGCGCTGGGGAACCGAGTCCGAGGCGACGACGGAAGCGACGCCATCGCGGGCGGTGCCGGACAGGACCACCTGGACGGTGGAACTGGCGGCGACACGGTCGACGGAGGCGAGGGCGTCGACGTCATCTCGTTCCTGGACTCGCCGCTCGGGGTGACGGTCGACATCCAAGCCGGAACCGCCACCGGTGCCGGCAGCGACTCCGTCACGGGATTCGAACACGTCGCTGGCTCCGCTCATGACGACGAGATCTACGGCGACGCCGCTTCAAATCGCATCTTCGGGGGCCGCGGCGCCAACGTCGTCTTGGCGTTCGGCGGTGACGACTTCATCGACCAGGCCGGCGGTGGCGATGCCGGCGAGGGATCGGACGAGTGCTTCGACGCCGGCGGCGTCGAGAACTGCGAGGTTCACATCCACGGTGATCCTGCCGCATTCACGACGATCACCTCGCCGCTCCACGCGGCCACTCTCGCGGTATCCGAGTTGCGCGAGATCGTCGGAACCGTGAGCTCCGGCGCCTTCGGGCCACGCCCGCAGAGGGTCGAGGTAGCGCTGCGCCGCATGCGCGGCTCTGGTTGCTCGTGGTTCGATTTCCGTCAGCAGCGCATGCAGCCCTGGCACTGCGAGCGGCCGATCTGGGGTGAGGCTCGTTTGGACGAGCAAGACGGCACCTGGACCCGTCGTATCCCGAGGCCGACGCAGCTTCTGAGCGCGGGCCGGTACGAGGTGCGGGCGCGCATCGCGCAACCCGGCTACACCGAGGACCTGAGGTTCACGTACAACGTGGTGGAATTCCGCCTGCGCTGATCCACCCGTCTTCGGCGCGACGCTTCGTTGGGCGCCCGATCATCCCGCCCCCGTCGCGGGATCGTCGTTCACGATCACCTGGACGAGGACGTCGCGCGGCTCGGTCACTCTGTACGACTCGTACCCATCGAGTAACCCGCATGCGTAGTCCCACGAGACATAGTCGCGAGGGTTGGGATCGCAGGCGGGCTCGTGCGCTCGCAGGTGCCCTTTGTCGAGCACTTCTTGAAGCGTCCCCGCGATGAGCTCCCACTCCAGGTAGTGGTGCCCGTCGCAGAGCTCGCAGCAGAACGCCGCCCCTTTGATCCCGTCGCGGCCAAATACCTCTTTGAGCACGGTCACATCGACGAGGTTTTGTTCGACGACCTCTAGCTCTGTCTCCGCGAACGAAGATCGGTTCTGCGGAGGGACATGCTCTCGTCGCATCCGGATGTTCCTCCCCCTCACTGGCGACCGGCGCGTCTCGGCCGACGTCTCTTTTTTCTATCCCGGTCGAAACGAACCGGCACCATTCAAAATGCGTATATGCAGCTACACCGAACGGTGTGGCTTCGATTTCTACTCGTCTCCGCATCGGCCCGGAGCCTGCAAAGTGCGTATCCGTAAATACGCCGACTGCTGCATCTCAGCTTCCTCGCTCGGGCCTAGCGTGCTCGTCACATCGCCGTCAGCAACGGCTGAGGGCAGGAGCGTAAGAAGGGAAGTGACAGCAGATGCAGATGCTGAACGCACTGGTAGCCCGGTTGCACGAGCTGAACAACGAGAAGGGCGCAACCGCGGTCGAGTACGGCCTCATGGTGGCGCTGATCGCGGCCGTGATCATCCTCGCCGTGACGGCGGTTGGTGCCGACGTGAACGCTGCGTTCAACAGGGTCGCGGACGCGATCAACGTCGCGCCTTAACTCAAGGGTCGAGTAATGGCAAAGAGCCGGGGCGAGTTGTCGCCCCGGCTCTTCGCGAAAAGACCCGAGCGAGTGTGTTCGCCGGCGCCCCCGCGCTACGAACCCTAAGCAGCTTGTGCGACTAGTCCGCATGACCGTCGATCGAGAGCGACTACGGGAGCCAATGGATCCGCAGACGAGAACGAAGCGAACGCGAAGGATCTGCGACGAGGACGGCGCCGCCGCCGTCGAGTTCGCGATCATCCTTCCCGTCCTCATCCTGCTCGTCTTCGGAATCATCGAGTTCGGCTTCGTCTTCAACCGCTGGATCAGTGTCACTCACGCAGCGCGCGAGGGCGTTCGGTCCCTCTCGCTGTCCGACCCCGATGCCGAAACGGACGCGGAGGCGTCGGCGCCCGATCTCGGAGGCCCCCTGGACTGCACCGCGTCCTACCCGGCAGACGATCAGGTCCAGATGTCCTGTACCACGCAGTACGACCTGCAGCTGGTGATCTTCACCGCGCCCTTGGACGTCACCTCCACCGCACGGATGCGGAAGGAGTGACGCCGTGAGGGTTCGGGTGAGGATCCGATCGCGCATCCCGACGGGCGAGCGTGGAGTGACGACCGTGCTCGTCGCGATCCTTGTCATAGTGCTGTTCGGCTGCACCGCGCTCGTCGTCGACGTAGGCCGCATGTATGAAGAACGCCGGGAGCTCCAGCGGACGGCAGATGTCGCCGCCATGTCCGGAGCGCAGCAACTGCCCGCGAGCAAGGCCGACGCCGACACGACTGCGAAGTTCTACGTCACCGAGAACCCGAGCGTGCACCACGAGGTCTACGACGAAGAAACCGACGACGTCATAACTCAGCGTCTGCAAGACGGGGACCAGGGTTGTCCGATCGAGCTGAACGGCGCCACTCACTACCTCGACTGTGTCGACGTCACCGTCCGCGCGAGGGCGTTCGATTTCCTGTTGGCACCGGTCCTGGGGTTCGACGGACGCCACTTCAAGAGCGACGGCTCCGGTAACCCGATCGGCGCAAAGGCCACCGCGGTCGTCGGAAGCGGCGCGCTCGGTGGCGAGAAACTGGTCCCATGGGTCGTCGTCGACTGCCCCGACGAGACCTACGACGGCCACGCAGGCGATTCGGCCACGTACGACGAGATCGTAGCGAAGGTCAACAACGACTACCCTGGGCGATGCCCCTACGAGTTCTCTTTGGAGGGGTGGGGGGGCCCCCGCGAGGAACTGTTCCTCGACACCGGAGGTCAGTCGAGCGGCAATTTCCAGGGCGCCGACCTGAAGGGGGAGCCGTGTCCTCCGCCCAACACTCCCGACGGCCTGTTCCCGCACGGCGGCGGCGGTAACGAATACTGGGACCTGCTGGCCGGGCTCGCATCGGACGACGTCGTGCCGTGCCACACCGCGAAGGGTGCCCGCGTGTACCCGGAGACGGGGGTGCTGTCGGGCCCGACCAAGCAGGGCCTGTCCGACCGCGGGGTCAGCACGCTGACCTGCGCGAACGAAGACAGCTTCAACGCGACGGTCCGGGATAGGGACGGCGACGGCATCTATCAGATCCTCGACCACGACAACCCGTGCCTTGTCGGCATCCTTCTGACCGTCCACGTCGACCCGGTGAACGGCGCGGTCGAGACCGACGTCCCGGGCGCTTCGCGCATCATCGAGTTCCAGCACACCGACGCTATCGACGCGGACAACAACGACCAATGGCGGTTCGCTCCCCCTAGTAAAGGGTCGAGCAAGCCCCTGCTGCTCCGCCGCTTGGCGTTTTTCTACATCACCAGTCCGGGACCGCCGCCGGGCCTCCCGGTCGAAGGTCTCTTCCTTCGCGCGTTGGACAGCGCGAACGCAGAACTGGATGGGACTGCCTGCACGGACAAAGACGGTGTGTGCGTAGTGAAGCTTGCAGGTTAGAGACAGGAAGGACAAGGAGACCCGATGAAAAGCAGGTTATTGACCTTGATGCTGGCGCTCGTGATGGGCGGCAGCGCAGTCCTGTTGGTGTCGAGCTATGTCAGTGGCGTCGAGAAGAAGTCGCTGGAGGGGGAGCGGACGCGCTCGGTTCTGGTCGCGAGCCGTTCGCTGCCCGCGGCTATGTCGGGCCGGGAGATCATCGACGCCGAGGCGTTCGAGGTGCAAACGGTCCCCCAGAGATACGCCCTCCCAGGCGCCTTCAGCTCGCCCGACGATTTTGCCGGCCTCACGCTCGCTGACGACATCGCCAGCGGCGAGCAGCTCACCTCGCAGCGATTCAAGACGTCGCCACAAGACGCATTCCTGTCCGAGTTCCCGGAGGGCACCGAAGCGCTGTCGCTGCCGCTCGAATACGTGCGAGGCGTAGCGGGTCACATCGTGGCGGGCGACAGGCTTAACGCCTACGTCACGGCCGAGGCGAAGAAGGCCGCGGGGAAGATGATCAAGAAGTCTCGTATCCCCTCCAGCGCGCGCGTCTTCAACGCGGGAGAAGGCGGCGTCACGATGCTGCTTCTCGAGAACCTCCCGGTGCAGGAGGTCAAGACGCCGGCTGAGGGCAGCAGCAGTGCCGGCGGAGCAACGGCAACCGGCAGCATCGTCCTGGCGGTGACCTCCGAGGAAGCTGCCCTTCTGATCCACGCGCAGGAGAAGGCCAAGCTGTGGTTCACGCTCGTGCCACAGGGAGGCGAAACGGCATGACCAACGTCGTCATATTCGATACCGACCCGCACATCGCCTCGATCCTGAAGGAGATCCTCCGACGGCACGGGAACTTCGCCGTCCGAGCAAGCGCCGACTGGTCGGACGTCAAGCGAAACATCGCCCTTCATGCGAGGTCGGTGGTGGTGCTGGGACCGGACGCGAGCGAGAGCGATCTGCAGCAGAGTTTGGCTGCTGGGCGCGACTATCCCGGGACCGCGTTCGTGCTCGTTGCCGACGCCGCCGACGCCGTGACCCTTAAGAACGCCATGCGTCACGGGATCCGAGACGTGGTCGCTGTCGAGGACGGTGAGCGGGAGCTTCCCTCCGCCGTCATCCGTGCTCACGCGATGGTCGAGACCGAGATCGTCGCGCAGAGGCACAGCGAGACCCGGCGCTCGGGACGCGTCGTCGTGGTGTTCGGGCCGAAGGGCGGGACCGGGAAGACCGTCCTCGCTACCAATCTCGCGGTGCTGGCGGCCGAAGCGAAGATCCACACCGCTCTCGTCGATGCAGACGTGAGCTATGGCGACTGCGCGGCCTCGTTACGGCTTCGTCCCGAGCGGACCTTGGGCGAGATCGCCGGGATCACGGGCGAGCTCGACGAGTCCGCGCTGGCGGGTGTCCTCAGCTTGCATCCCTCGGGGCTCAGAGTGCTCGCTTCCGCCACAGATCCGTTGACGCCGCAGCGACTGGATGGAGCGGTAGTCGGGAGATCGATCCGTGCCCTTCGCACGACCGCGGAGCTCGTCATCGTCGACACGGCTCCGGGCCTGGACCAGCACGCGCTTGCAGCGCTAGAAGCATGCGACCTCGCCTTTCTGGTGACGAGCCTCGACCTTCCGGCGGTAAAGAACGCAAAGCTGGCGCTTTCCGCTCTGGAAAGTCTCCACATCGATACCGGCAAGGTTCGGATCGTCCTGAACCGCGCCGACTCGAAGGTCGGGTTTCCTACGAGCGAGGTCGCAAAGGCGCTCCAGCGACCGATCGCGGCGGAGCTCCCGAGCGATGTCGCCGTCCCGAGATCCCTCAACAACGGGGAGCCACTGCATTCTCACAATCCCAGAGCGCACGCCTCGAAAGCGATATCGAAACTCGCAAGGGATCTGCAGGCAGAGCTCTTTCCTGCAGCAGATGCTCCCAAATCGCGCTCGTTGCTACGCGCGATGAAGCCGCGGCCGGCCGAGTCCTAGAAGGAGAGCCATGTCTGAGCTAGCGAAGCTACTCGCCGACCGCCGCCGGGAGAGCGGTGTTGTCTCGGACCAGACCCCGACGATGACGAACGGAGACGGCGCGTCCGCGCAGCAACAGGTGTGGGAAGGCAATGGTAAAGCCGCTCGACCCGAGCTGTACGACGCCAGACGGCGGCTGCACGCGAAGCTCGCGAAGGAGCTCGGGACGGTCCTCTACCAGCAGGACCTCGAACCCGAAAAGCTATCGAACCACGTGCGCGACAAGCTGGCGCGGCTGTTGCGTGACGAACAGACGCCGATGTCGTCTGAGGAGCGCCGGCGGCTACTCACCGACGTGCAATCCGACGTCTTGGGTCATGGACCGATCGAGGAGTTCCTCAAGGATCCGGAGATCACCGAGGTGATGGTCAACGGGCCCGATCAGGTCTACATCGAGCGAGCAGGAAAGATCTACAAGACCAACCAACGATTCGCCGACGCCGCCCATCTCCGCACGGTCATCGATGGGATCGTCGCCCGCGTCGGGCGACGTATCGACGAGTCTTCTCCGATGGTCGATGCCCGTCTCGCCGACGGCTCACGCGTGAACGCGGTCGTCCACCCTCTGGCGATCGACGGCCCCTTTCTCACTATCCGGAAGTTCTCCGCCGATCCCTTGACGGACGAGGATCTCGTTTCCTTCGGGACCTTCACGAGATCCGTCGCTCAATTCCTGAGGCTCTGCGTCGAGGGAAAGCTGAACGTCTTGATCTCGGGAGGCACAGGGGCCGGCAAAACGTCCACATTGAACGTGCTCTCTTCCTACATCCCGAAAGACGAGCGGATCGTGACGGTGGAAGACGCGGTCGAGCTTCGGATGAATCAGCCTCACGTCCTCCAGCTCGAGTCGCGGCCCCCAAACATCGAGGGCACCGGAGCAGTGATGATCAGGGACCTCGTCAGGAACTCGTTACGTATGCGTCCGGACCGGATCGTCGTCGGCGAGGTCAGAGGGGCGGAGGCGCTCGACATGCTCCAGGCTATGAACACCGGCCACGATGGAAGCATCTCGACGCTGCACGCGAACTCGCCGCGGGATGCGCTGTCTCGTCTCGAGACGATGGTGTTGATGGCGGGAATGGACCTGCCGATGCGGGCGATCCGCGAGCAGATCACGGCGGCGGTCGATCTGATCGTCCACCAGTCCCGGCTGAAGGATGGCTCGAGACGTATCACGCACGTCACCGAGATCGAGGGGATGGAGGGCGACATCATCACTCTGCAGGACGTCTTCCTCTTCGATTTCGACAAAGGTCTCGATGACCACGGCCGCTTTCTGGGACAGCTCAAGCCGACCGGGGTTCGTCCGAAGTTCGTGCAGAAGCTCGCCGACCAGGGCATCCACCTCTCACCCGCGATGTTCATCGAGGACAGTCTTCTGACGGCCGCGGACAGGAGCTAGGGGTGCACAAGACAATGGCCCTCGTCGCGGCAGGGATCGTGCTGGCGCTCGGGCTTTCTCCCGCGACGGCGGCGGAGAGGGCCACGATCGCCGACGCGGAGCGCAGCGACGGCCGGATCACCTTCACCGTGAGCACCCCCGGCGGGCCGCTGCTGACGTCGGGCGATTTCGACGTCACCATCAACGGCCTTGCTACCGACGGCGTGGTGGCCATCGCCGACTCGAGCGAGACCAGCCCGGGAGGAGTCGCCCTCGTCGTGGATAGCAGCGGGAGCATGGAAGGACGCCCGATCGCCGAGGCCAAGAAGGCGATCACCTCCTTCGTCGCCGACATGGCCTCGACGACCCAGCTCGCGCTCGTCCCGTTCGCAAGCGAGGCGTCCATAGCGTCGAGGTTTACCGACGATCACAGCCGCATCGTCTCAGCGGTGAGATCCCTGACCGCCAGCGGCGAGACCGCTTTGTATGACGCAGTTATCACCGCCGCCGAGCTCGTGAAGGCCCGGCCCCCGCAGCACCGCAACATCGTCCTGCTCAGTGACGGCGCCGACACCGCGAGCGCGGCGACGCTGGACGCAGCGGTTGAGGGGGCGAAGTCGGCGCAGGCGACGGTCTTCGCGGTAGCCCTGGAGAGCCCGGAGTTCTCCGCCGATTCGATCAGGGCCCTCGCGACCGAGACAGGCGGCCGGTTGTTCCGCACGGCCGATTCCTCGAAGCTGTCAGACCTCTTCGAGAGCCTTGCAACGGAACTCGTCAGCAGCTACACGGTCAGCGTCCGCGATCCCGACCCCGGGGCGAGCTTGGTCGAGGTCGAGGTCTCGGTGCATGAGGAAGCGGGAACCGTGACCGGGTCAAAGACCTTCCGCCTCATGCCCGCGCCGTCGGCCGCCGGGAACCTGTTCCCGTCGTTGATGGACATCCCGCTTCCGGTGCTTCTCCTTGTCGTGTTCCTTGCGGCGGGGCTGCTCGCCCTCATCACCTCGGAGCAGCTCCGGGCAAGACGCTCGTCTCCCGCACAACGAGTCATGTGGTACGCCGACGACGGCAGCGAACAGGTGGACTCAGAAGCACTGATCAACGCCGCCGTTCTCAAGAGGGCGCAGGAGTTCGCCACGCAAGTGGCGGGTCGGACGGGTCACCTACAGCGTCTCGAACGGGCGATCGAGGTGGCTGGCATGAGGTGGCATGCGGGCGAGGTTCTCGTCATCAGCGGAGTCGTCGCCTTCATTGCCGGGCTGCTGGCGTTCTCGTTCGGAGGAGTCTTCCTCGCGTTCTTGCTCTTCCTGGTGGGGGCAGCGACGATGCCTGTGATCGTCAAGATCAAAGCGGCCCGTCGCCGCAGCGCCTTCTACAAGCAGCTTCCAGATGTGCTGTTGGTGATGGGTGGCGCTCTGAGAGCGGGATACAGCCTTCAGCAAGCCATTGGGGCCGTCGGCGAGGACGTCAAACCGCCCGCGTCCGAGGAGTTCCGCCGGACGATGGCGGAGGTCCGGCTTGGCAACCCCCTCGACGTTGCGCTGAAAGCGTTGGCCGAGCGGGTCGCCATCGTCGACTTCCAATGGACGGTGCTTGCGATCGAGATCCAGAGAGAGGTGGGGGGCAACCTCGCCGAGGTTCTCGAGACGATCTCAGAGACGATCCGCGAGCGCGAGCGCCTGCGCGGCCAGCTCAAGGCACTGACGGCCGAGGGGCGGCTCTCGGCCGTGGTGTTGGGCGTCCTGCCGTTCTTGATGGCCGGTTTCTTGCTCCTGACGAACCCCGGCTATCTGCAGCCGCTCTTCAACAGCGCGATCGGACTTCTGATGATCGCCGGGTCCGCGTTCATGATGACGATCGGGTTCTTCTGGATGCGCAAGATCATCAGGATCGAGGTCTGACATGGCGCCTGAGTTGATGAAGCTGGCCAGTCTCGCGCTGACGTTCGCCGGGGTCAGTGCCGTGACATACAACGTCATGAGGACGCGGGCGCAGCGGGCAACGATCCGCGCAGGCCTCGAAGACGCGCTGCTGGACAATCGGGCCGTCGCCGCGAGTAGGGAAGCGACGATGAGAGGGCCGTTCAGCACGCGAGTCATCGGTCCGCTGGGGAAGAAGGCGGCGCGTCTGGTCTATCGGTTCGGACCGAAGGGCCTAGCGGAGCAAACGAGCAGGCGGTTGGTGCTGGGCGGCGTCTCCGAGCGCCTCGACGTGGATACCTTTTTCGCCATCGCCGTCGGGTTCCCGCTCATGGCGCTCGCCCTTCTCGTCACGTTGAGCTCGTCTGGGCGCGTGGCGCCGCTCTTGTGGCTGATCATCCCGGTGACGGGCTTTCTCCCGAAGATGTGGCTGACGAGCAAGGTCGAAGCGAGGCAGCGGGCCGTCCGGCTCGCGTTACCCGACACGCTCGATCTGTTGACGATCGCGATCGAGGCGGGGCTGGGATTCGATTCCGCGCTCGCGCGCGTGACCGGCGCGATCCCGGGGCCGCTCAGCGACGAGCTTTACCGGATGCTCCAGGAGCTTCGGATCGGGGTCCCGCGCGAGCAAGCTCTCCGGAATCTCGCCGAGCGGACGGAGGTAGACGATCTCGACCAGTTCATCACTGCGGTGGGGCAGGCGGACGCCTTCGGGATCTCGGTCGGGCGCGTCCTGCGCGTTCAGGCCCACCAGCTGCGGCAGAAGCGCAGCCAGATCGCCGAGGAGAAGGCCGCCAAGACTCCCGTGAAGCTGTTGTTCCCTCTGCTCGTGTGCATCTTCCCGACCCTGTTCACGGTTCTCGTGGGGCCGGCCGCGATCAACATCATGAAATCGCTGATGTCGGCGATCTAGATGTTCGAACGCTGTCAGGCGGGTACAGGGCGAGACCGATATCGGGTGAGGGCGGCGCTGTTCCTTGTGCCGTTGCTTACTGCTTGCAGCACGTCCTTTACCACCAGCGCCGACCGACCTCGCGCGGCCGAGAGAAAACCCGTCGACGAAGTGGTGCGAGCGTGGCTTCAGGATGTGACCGGCGGACGCGGCATCAACGAGCTCGCAGAGTGCACCGGAAACGACGATCTCCTCACCGGGAAGCCCAGTTCCCCAGCGCCGGATGGGTCCGACACCCCTGCTGAGTGGGGCGGGAGGAGGGCCGTGCACGATGTCGCCGCAGCCGTCGAGAAGATCCGCCGGCTCCAGTTCCGCCACCCGGTTCGCCCAAAGTTCCTTGCGGCTAAGGATTTCACCTATCGCTTTGCCGACCCGCTCCTGTCGTGGACGGCCTCAGACGCGTTCGCGCTTCACGGCCGGCTCCTGTCGGCGCTCGGCGCGGCACCCTCGTCGATGGATCTGCAACAGATCTCGCACCGCGTCACCAGCGAAGGGCTCGAGGGTCTCTACATCCCGGCGAGCGAGAAGCTTCTGGTCCGGACGAGCGACGAGCGGGGGCTGTCTCCGCGCACTCGTTTCGTGCTCGCTCACGAGCTCAACCACGCCCTCGTTCACCAGCGCGATCTGTTGGGGCTGGCTGCTACCTCACTGCATGATCAGGATGCGGGACTTGCAAGACTCGCAGTCATAGAGGGCGACGCGACGTTGACGATGCACCGCTATGCGAGCCATGCGCTTTCAACCGCCGATCGCATGTCAATCTTGCGCAACCGTTCTCACCCTCACAACCCGACGGCCGACCTGCGCGACCTTCCGCATTACCTCCAGCGACAGGGGTCCTTCCCCTACGACCGGGGGCTCGAATTCGTTTGCGAGCTCCTAGGAGACGGAGGGTGGAAGGCGGTCGACGCCGCGCATCGAAACCCGCCGACGGAGAGCGCGCAGGTCCTCTTTCCCAGTCGTTACCGCTCAGGTGAAGAGGGCGGGGATCCGCGCGATCTCGCCGGTCTGCCGGCGCCGTGGCGGCTTGTTGTAGACGATGTCTTCGGGGCAGCGAACCTGCTGTGGCTGTTCGAGGCGCCGAGTGGCGACGAGGCCCGCTCTCTCGACCACTCGCTTGACCGAGCCGCAGCGTGGTCGGGTGGAGAGCTGAACGCGTGGACGAAGCGGGGGGCGATCGCGGTCGGCCTCGCCCTCGTGCAGCGAGCCGGCAACCGGAGTTTGTGCCGGTCCATGCGCGCCTGGTACAGGGCGAGCTTTCCTGGCGTGACAAGCGTCAAAACGCGCCCGGGAGAGGTGCTTGCCGTCGATGGGGGGATGCAGGACGCCGTCATTCGGTGCGGCGGCCGCGACGTCAGAGTCGGAATCGCCCCGACCCTGTCGGAGGCGCGGGTCCTCGCTCGCTAGTCTCCTGGTAAGCGCCTAGAGGTCAGGCTCGACCTGTCCAGAGTCCGCGCGCGCCGGCACCCACAACGGACTAGCCCGACCGGAGGGGTGGTCAGCTGGCTCCATCCTCCAAAAGGGGGGGTCTCTTCCCCCGACGGGGTTGATTTCTTTTGGTCGCTGCCCTCTAATACGGTCACAATTGCGTAACGTACGTGAACGACTACAGAGGGCTACTGGACATGGCTGGTGGCAACGCAACGTCGTCGGATCCGGACCACGCGGTACTCGCGCGGCAATCCACGACCGAGCCTCCGTTGCGGGTCGCCGTGGTTGACGACCACAAGCTGTTCGGAGAAGCCATGGAGATGGCGCTGGAGGACAAGCCAGGAGTGACGGTCGTCGGAGTCGCCGCCTCCGCCCGGGAAGGGATCGAGCTCGTCCGCCGGACCCAACCGGACATGGCGCTGATCGACTACAGGTTGCCCGATCTTGACGGGATCGACCTGGGCAAGCAGATCCTCGCCGCATCCCCAGAAACGAAGGTCGTGATGCTCACCGGCAGCAGCGAGGCGTCTACCGCCACCGCTGCCTTTGACGCAGGTTTCCACGGATTTGTGACGAAGAGCGGGACGTTCTCAGACGTGATCAGCGCGTTCGACGAGGTGCGGTCGGGCGGAGTGATGCGGCAGCCAGCGGTTCACACGCGGCGGAGAGCGGTGCCGGATGAGGGTGCCATGGGCTTGCTGGCGGCCCAGCTCACCGCCCGTGAGCGGGACGTCCTAGCGTTGCTGGTCGAGGGAGCGAGCAGCAAGGAGATGGCGCGTCGCCTGTCCCTGCGACCGAACACGGTTCGGACACACGTACAAAACGTCCTCACGAAGCTGCAGGTCCATTCGCGGGTCGAGGCCGCGTCGCAGGCGGTGCGCTACGGGGTGGTCTCCGTGAACACCCGCGACGCGAACTCGAGCCGCAGCCGTCTCGCTAGGTCCACGTGAGCCAGCCGACGAGCGAGATCCGCGTGCTCGTGGCCGACGGCCTGCCGGTATTCGCGTCCGCCGTCGGGCACGCTCTCGACCGTCACGCTGACTTGAAGGTCGTAGGGCGCGCTCATTCTGGACGCGAAGTCGTCGCCGAAGCGGGCCGCGTCCACCCCGATGTCATCGTGTTGGATGCGGACATCGCCGACTGCGGCGCGATCGATGCCGCGCGGCTGGTGCGGGAGACGGACAGAACGTGCCGCGTCGTGATGATCGCGGCGGAGGAGAACGGAGAAACGCTGGCGCTCGCGATCGAGGCCGGCGTCAGCGGATACGTCAGTAAGGAAGCCGCGCTAGGTGAGCTCGTGGAGGCTGCACGCGCTGCCTACAAAGGCGAGAGTCAGATCCCGCGTCCGATGTTGGGTCCGCTGCTGGCGCGGCTCGTGCAGCATCGGAAGGAGCGGGACAGAGTGACCGACCTGACCGCCCGGCTCACACAGCAGGAGCGGGCGGTGCTCGCGTTGCTCGCCGACGGCGCGAGCAACCGAACCATCGCTGCTCAGCTGACGATCAGCGTGCAGACCGCCCGTACGCACGTTCAGAACATCCTGCGCAAGCTCGAAGTGCACTCTCGGCTCGAGGCGGCCGCGCTGGTGATGCAGAACGCCGTGGCCCCTGAGCTGGCGACGCAGACTTCCGCCGTGTGAGCGGTATCGACCGCTCCTTTACCTACGTCGTGGTGACGTCGCCGCTCCGCTGACTTGGGTCTGGTCTGATCTTCCACATGGACCCCCGGCTTCGAGATGCTGCGCAGCGGGCGATCGGCTTCATGCCAGACGACGAAGGGATGGCGCTCTACGACGCAGTGCTGCGGGCAGCGCCGCTGGGACCGATAGTCGAGATCGGGAGTTACTGCGGGAAGTCGACCCTCTATCTAGCCGCGGCGGTGCGGGACTCGATCGCGGACGCGGTGGTGTTCTCCATCGATCATCACCGGGGGTCTGAGGAGCATCAACCCGGGGAGAAGTATCACGACTCGAGGCTGGTGGACAGCGAAGGCAGGGTCGACACCCTCCCGGTGTTCCGCGACACGATCGAACGCGCCGGCGTTGGTGATGTCGTGGTTGGGGTGGTCGGCCACTCGCATGTGGTCGCGCAGGCGTGGGCGACGCCGCTGGGCGTGGTCTTCATCGACGGCGGCCACAGCATGGAGACCACGCAGAGGGACTACGACGGGTGGTCGCGTCACGTCGTCACCGGGGGCCTGCTCGCGATCCACGATGTCTTCCCTGATCCGGAGGAAGGGGGACGGCCACCGTTCGAGATCTACCGGCAGGCGATGGAGTCCGGCCGCTTCGAGGAGCTATCCGAGCAGGGGAGCCTGCGCGTTCTGCGCAGGTCGTGAGCCGCCGAGGCTAGAGGCAGCGTGCCGTGATCCCTCCTGCCAGAGCGTCGGCCGCGAGCACCACGGCTCCGGAGCCCCAGGTCGGCTTCTGGCGCGGCCACACGGTGCCGTCTGGGAAAGTCGCCCCGATCCAGTAAGCCCCGTCGTCCTCGCGTAGATGCTGCACCCACTCCAGAAGCATGTTCGCCTCGACGTGGAGGCCCGCCACCCACAGAGCCAACACGAGCTCCGCCGTCTCTCCCGCCGTCACCCAAGGACGATCCGAGACGCAGCGGACGCCGCGCCCGCGGATCACGAACGACTCCCACCGCTCGTTCAGTCGCAGCCGCGCCTCGGCCCCCTGCACCACCCGCGCCAGGACCGGGTAGTACCAGTCCATCGAGAACCTGTCCTTCGGCTGGAACTCAGAACCGGCCCCGCGGATGGCCTTGCCCAGCGTTGCCAACGTCAGCTCCCACTCCGGCCGGTTGCGGCCGAGAGCGGCCGCGACCAACAGTGCGCTTCTGATGCTCATGTAGATGCAGGAGCACGAGGTGAGCAGCGCGCTCGGCCACATCGTGCCGCGGGCGTCTCGCGCCCATGCGATCGCACCGGTCCGGAGCTGTAGCGCCAGCGTGAACTCCAGCGCCCGCTCGATCACCGGCCACATCAGTTCGAGGAAGCAGCGGTCGCCGGTCGCGAGGAAGTGATGCCAGCTCCCGAAGGCGACGTAGGAGCTGAAGTTGGAGTCTCGCGTGTGGTCCACGATCTCGCTGCCGAGGTAACCGGCCGCCCACGACCCATCCGGCTGTTGCGTTCGCGCCAGCCACTCGTACGCGCGCGTCGCAGCGTCGCTGCAGCCCCCGACATCGAGTGCCATCGCGGCTTCGACGTGATTCCACGGGTTCGTGACGCCCCCCGGCAGCTCCGGGATGGCGCCGTCGCGGGCTTGCACCGATCCGATCGCCTGCACGGTCTGATCGAGCTGGACCCGCGTTAGCGCCGGAACGACCTCAAGCAAGGTTCTTCTCCGCGTAGACGACGAAGCTCTTGCCGAGCAGCGGGTTCATCGCCCGCTCCAGCAGCTCCAGCGAGCGAGCGCCGCTTTCTATCTGCCACACGAGCATGCGGTGGTACAGCTTGGGAAGCGGTGCGTCTTCGTCGCGGACGCCGCTCGCGCACTTGAGCCACCAGTACGGCGCGTGCAGGGCATGTGCGTGCGCGGTCCGCCGGGCGCTCAGTCCCTGCCGCTTCAGCTTCGTCAGTAAATCTTCCGCCCGGTAGATGCGCACATGTCCGCCATCGTTCGAGTGGTACTCGTCCGATAGCGCCCAGCAGACCTTCTCCGGCCACCACCTCGGAACCGTGACGGCTGCGCTCCCGTGCGGCCTCAGCACGCGCTCTATCTCTTGCATGGCGGCGGTGTCGGCGGGGATGTGCTCCAGCACCTCGGAGGCGATGACGTGGTCGAAGGTGGCGTCGGCGAACGGCAGGTGGGTGGCGTCGCCACACAACAGTTGCGCGGCCGCGGAAGGAGGCACCCGCCCCTCGGCCAGCAGCGCGGCGCAGATCGACGCCACCTCCTCGAGCAGCCGCCGATTCAGATCGACCCCGACGACGCGCGCGCCTCGCTCGAGGGCCGCGTAGGTGTGACGGCCGGCGCCGCAGCCGAGATCGAGGACGTCTTCACCCGGTTGCACCTGGAGGAGGTCGAGGTCGACCGTCAGCACCAGCCGATCACCCGCTCGTACTCGCGGGTGGTCGCCGCCGCCGACGAACGCCACGTAAACCGGTCGAGGATCCGTTGCCGTCCCGCGTCGGCGAGCCGGCGGCGAAGTTCGCGATCGTCCAGGATCCTGCCGATCGCTGCTGCCAGCGCACCGGGATCTCCCGGGGGAGTCACCAATGCGGCCTCGCCGTCGGGTCCCACCACCTCCGGAAGCGCGCCCGCGTCCGTCGCGACGAGGGCGGTCCCGGACGACATCGCCTCGGCGGCGGGTAGCGAGAACCCCTCGTACAACGAGGGGACGACCGCGACCTGTGCCTCGTGATACAGCTCGACGAGCCTCAGCCAGTCGACGCGTGTCTCGAAGGTGACCACGTCTTTCAAGCCGAACCTCTCGATCGCCCTCGCCACGGGCCCGCCGACGGCGGCGGCCCCCACGACCACCAGATGCGCATCCTCGTGCTCGGTCCGCACCTTCGCGAGCGCCTCGATCAGGTAGACCAACCCCTTCAGCGGGACGTCTGCGCTCGCTGTGGTGACGATCCGCCCCGGGATCGATACGTCGGCTGCAGCGGGCCGGAACAGGTCGACGTCGACGCCGTTGTGCACCACGGTCACACGATCGGAGGCGAGGCCGAACGCATGGACGGCGTCTAGGCGCGCGGCATCCGAAACCGTGATCACCCGCGGAAGCCGCCTTCCGACCCTCGCCTGCATGCGGGTGAAGCCGTAGAAGCGCCTGAGCGAGGCGCGCCTCTTCCAGGTCTGGGCGCGGGTGAGCTCGATCTCGCGGTCGATCGAGCAGGGGTGGTGGATCGTCGCGACGACGGGGAGGCCCGCGTTTTGGACGCGCAGCAAGCCGTAACCCAGTGATTGGTTGTCGTGGACGATGTCGAACCGACGACGCTGTTCGATCAACATCCGCGCCGCTCGAAGCGTGAACGTCAGAGGTTCCGGGAACCCCGCGCCGCACATGATCCCGAACTCGAGGTAGTCGATCGCGTCGCGGAACTCGTGGCGGGCCGGCACCCTGAACGGATCCTCGCTCCTATACAGGTCCAGGCTCGGCACGGTGACGAGCTCCACGCCCTCTTGGACATCGGGATAGGGCGGCCCCGAGAACACCGTTACCTCGTGGCCGAGGTCGACGAACGCTTTCGAGAGGTAGCGGACGTAAACGCCCTGGCCCCCCGAGTATGGGTTGCCGCGATACGTGAGAAGCGCGATGCGCAGGGGCCGCCCGGGCGTCTTCATGAGGCCGAAACTGTAAGCGCAGGCACGGGTAGCATCACCGTCATGACCGAGGGCTTGTCTTTCCACATGACCCAAGAGCAGGAGATGTTCCGGCAATCGGTGCGCGAGCTGGTGCAGGACAAGATCGCGCCGCGAGCCGCCGAGATCGACGAGGCCGACGAGTACCCACACGACGTGGATCAGGCGCTCGTACAAGCGGGGTTCGCCGGCGTGTCTTATCCGGAGGAGTACGGCGGGGCGGGTGGAGGAGCCGTAGAGCTGTGCATCCTGGTCGAGGAGATCTCTCGCGTCTGCGCCGGCGTGTCACTGATTCCCGCCGTCAACAAGCTGGGCGCGATCCCGGTTCTCCTCGCCGGCACGGACGAGCAGAAAAAGAAGGTTTGCACCGGTCTCACCAACGGAGATCATCGGATGTCCTACTGCCTGACCGAGCCGGGCTCGGGGTCCGATGCGGCCGCCATGCGCAGCCGCGCAACGCGGGATGGCGACGACTGGATCCTCAAGGGCTCGAAGAGGTTCATCACGGGGGCCGGAGCATCCGACCTCTATACGTACTTCGCGGTGACGGATCCGGACGCGCCCAAGGGCCGCAACATCACGTGCTTCCTCGTCTCGAGTGACATGGACGGCTTCGAGCTCGGCCGCAAGGAAGACAAGATGGGCATCAGGGGATCACCTACGCGCGAGGTGCTCCTGAACGACGTTCGGGTGCCTGCCGAGAACGTGGTGGGCGAGGTGAATCAAGGCTTCCGTCTCGCGATGCGCACGCTGGATTTCTCCCGTCCGACGGTTGCGGCGCAGGCTCTAGGCATCGCGCAGGGGGCGTTCGACTTCGCCGTCGCCTACTGCCGCGAGCGCGAGCAGTTCGGCAAGCCGATCGCCGGCTTCCAGGGGATGCAGTTCATGTTCGCCGACATGGCGATGAGCATCGAGACGGCCCGGATGGCGGTGTACAAGGCCGCCTCCTCCGTCGACGAAGGTGCGGCGGACGTCTCCTACTGGGCCGCGATCGCCAAGTGCTATGCATCGGACGTAGCCATGGCGGTGACGACCGACTGCGTGCAGGCGCTGGGCGGTTACGGCTACATCCGCGAATACCCGGTCGAACGCTTCATGCGCGACGCGAAGATCACGCAGATCTACGAGGGGACGAACCAGATCCAGCGCGTGGTGATCGCTCGCCAGATCTTCGGCAAGGTCTAAGAGCCTGTCGTCTCCGGCGTCTGATCCCCTGAAGGCGCGAGAGCCTTGATGTAGAGCTCCTTGGCTTGACGCACGACTCGGGCGAGCATCTCGTCGCCCTCGAACGCGATCGCATGGCCGATCCCGTTCACGGCGGCAAGGTTCAAAAGGTAGGCGGCCATCTCGGGGTCGGACGTGTGGATGTAGCCGAGGCGTACCCCCTCGCGGATGACGCGAGCCAACAGTTCGGTGAGACCGCCGGTCAGCAGCGCGTCATCGGACGCGATGCCGGCGCGCCCGGCGTGCCGAGCCATGACCTCGCAGACGGCTCGGCGGCCGAGGCTGTAATCCACGGTCCCATCCAGAAGACGTTCGACGACCTCTTGGTAGTCGACGATCTGACCGGTTGCCTCTTCTTCGGCCAACACCGCTGCGGCTACCTCCGCGAAGCGATCCAGCAGCCCCGTCTCGAAGTCCTCCTGCAGCGCCACCAGGATGGCCTCCTTGGACGGGAAGTACAGATAGACCGTCCCCGCCGCTACTCCGGCCTTCCCCGCGATCGCTTGCACCGTGGTCACGTCGAAGCCCCGCTCACGGAACAGCTGCGTGGCAGCGTCGAGGATCTCCCGCCGGCGTTGATCCGGCGCTTTGGTCACGCGTGGCCGGCGGGCCTGGTCGAGAGCGCGGCCTTCCGGGGCCGGATCTGACTGAACCATATTCAGCACGGTAGCAAAGAACGGGTTCCGCCTCCCGATTTGACATATGAATGAACGTCATTCAGTATCTACTGAACGTCATTCAGTGAAGGAGGGGTCATGAGCGTGTGGAGCCAGCCACCCGGGGGGTTCACCCATCAACAGCGCCGCCAGCGCAGGAGGTGTTGGATCCAAGCTCAGCTCGCCGTCCTGGCGGTGGCGGTGATGTCCGTCACCACCATCGCGGGTTACCGCTGGATCACGGCGGTCAATCCGGTGGATCGCTCTCATGCCATCGACCTCTTCCGGGCGGAGCGCACCGATCTAGCTGTCGGTGGACGCTCCGAAGGCCCGCAGGACGCACCCAACCAGCAGCCACCTCGCCGCAAGCCGGACCGCGCTGAGGCGGAGAAGGCGGCGCCTCTCACGCGGCTGCGTCCGGGCGGTGGCTCGACCGCGTCATCGCGCGTGCAGCATCCGACCACCGCTAGACGATCACCCCGCGCCACGGGAGGGAGTGTCGAGCACGGGGTAGCCCCGCCGGAAGAGGGGGTGTATTCGTGGGCGACGGAAGGTCACGAGCAGGTCGGTGGCGCACGCCGCGAGTTCCCGGCTGAGACACAACGGATCATCACCGTCGGCCAGGATCAGACCTGGAACCAACACCACTACTTCTCGGATGAACGCCAGATCTGGACGGCGTTCCGGGCGGGCTCAACCGGAGTCGAGATCACGCAGCAGCGCAACAAGGTGACTTTCGGCCCCGTCACCAGGGAGTCCGAGATCGACTTCAGCCCGCCGATGTTGGCCGCGCCGCGCTCTCTTCGCGTCGGTTTGGAGTGGCACGGCGAGTGGACGGGGGAGACGTATGGGAGCTACGCGAGCGAGGTGTTCGAACACACATCGATGGCTATCGGGGGTGAACGCGTCGAGGTCTGGGGGATGACCTATGTGATCGATCTCCGCGGTGAGCAAGAGGGTCAGGTCAACGCGGAGGTGTGGTTCGCTCCGGGGCCAGGTCTTACGGTCAAGGAGCACTACGTCCAGGATGTCGACTCCGGCGGCGCTCGCTACCACGCGGAGTGGACGCAGACGTTGAAGTCATTGCAGCCGAGGCAGTAAACACCGAAGGCGTTCACGACTCCTGGCGTCGGCCGCCGCTTTATCGATGCAGACGCGGGAATAGGCTGGATGTATGACGACGATGTTGGCGGGCAGGCCAGTAGGAGGTACCGGTTCGCTTCCCCCCGCCCGCGACGCGGGCGACGAGGGAGGTGGCGGGGGCTCCGGCTGGGTGCGCTTGCTGACGGCGGCCAACGACATCGAGGCCCACCTCGTAGCGGGGCGGCTCTCCGAAGCGGGGGTGGAGGTGCGGGTCGTGAAAGACCGCTCCGCTCCGGGTGCCTGGTTGTATGGCGGCTCGAACCCGTGGGCGCCGGCGACCGTCATGGTGCGCCAGCGTCAGCTCGTCGACGCACGGATGGTGATGGCCGAGGTGTCGTTCGAGGGCCCGGCGGCCGAGAGCAAGGGGATCGAGCCGAACGTCACGGGGTTCAGGCGGCCCGTCGTCGTGTGGTCGCTGGCTCTAGGACTTGGGGTCTTGCTGACCAGCCTCGCTCTCGCCCGAACCGCCGACGCCGTCGACCGCTGCGATCTGCCGCTTCTGTGTGGCGACTACGTAACCAGCCCCTAGGAGTTCTGGAGTGACGGGTTTCAGGACCGACAAGGACAGTCTCGGCGAGGTGCGCGTACCCGCCGACGTGCTGTGGGGGGCGCAGACGCAACGCTCCATCGAGAACTTCCCGATCGGCCGCGATCGCTTCGTCTGGGGCCGCCCCGTCATTCGGGCGTTCGGGCTGCTGAAGAAGGCGGCGGCCCTGGCCAACGGAGAGCTGGGCGAGCTATCTCAGGACAAGGTCGAGCTGATAGCGAAGGCAGCCGATGACGTGATCTCCGGGAAGCTGGACGATCAGTTCCCGCTGGTGGTGTGGCAGACCGGTTCCGGCACGCAATCCAACATGAACGCGAACGAGGTGATCGCCAACCGCGCGATCCAGCTGGCGGGCGGCGAGATCGGCTCGAAGAAGCCGGTTCACCCGAACGACGATGTGAACCGCGGCCAGTCCTCCAACGACACCTTCCCGACCGCGATGCACGTCGCGGTCGTCGAACAGGTCGAGGATGTCCTCATCCCGGCGGTTCAGGCGCTGCGCGACACCCTGCACGACAAACAGAGCGGCTACGACGACGTCGTGATGGTGGGCCGGACCCATCTCCAGGATGCGACCCCGGTCCGGCTGTCGCAGGTGTTCTCCGGGTGGGTGGCGCAACTGGACGGTGCCCTGGAAGGCATCCGCCGGTCGCTGCCGGGCGTCTGCGAACTCGCGATCGGTGGGACCGCCGTGGGAACGGGGCTGAACGCGCACCCGCGCTTCGGCGACCTGGTCGCAGCGAAGCTGGCGGAGGACACCGGGAAGCCGTTCAAGGCCGCGGAGAACAAGTTCGCCGCGCTGTCCGCGCACGACGCCATGGTCGATGTCAGCGCCGCGATCCGCACGCTCGCGATCGCGCTCTACAAGATCGCGAACGACGTTCGCTACTACGCGATGGGGCCGCGCGCCGGCATCGCGGAGCTGAAGATCCCGGAGAACGAGCCCGGGTCCTCGATCATGCCGGGCAAGATCAACCCGACGCAGTCGGAGGCGATGACGATGGTCTGCGCGCAGGTCATCGGAAACGACGCCGCCGTCGCCTTCGGCGGCTCTCAAGGGGCGTTCCAGTTGAACGTCTACAAGCCGCTGATGCTGCACAACGTCTTGGAGTCCGCTTCTCTGCTGGCGGATGCCGCTCGCTCCTTCAACGACCATGCGGCCGTGGGCATCGAGCCGAACCGCAACGTGATCCAGGACCACCTGGAGAACTCGCTCATGCTGGTTACCGCGCTCAATCCCCACATCGGGTACGAGCGGTCGGCCGAGATAGCTCTGCTGGCTCACCGGGAAGACATCAGCCTCCGGGACGCCGCGGTCAAGCTGGGGTACGTGACCCACGAGCAGTTCGACGAGTGGGTGAAGCCCGAAGACATGACCGGGCCCACCGCCGCCGACTGAGCCTTTCTCAGTAGAAACATCACAACTTGCAGGCGTTGTTGTTCTAGCGCGGCTCGATAATCGACCACGATGAGGAACCCGTTCAAGCGAGACCCCGATCCATTCGCCGCGAGCCGGTACGACGGTGTGTTGCGGGGTGTCCGGGTGCGCGAGCGCAAGCACCCCTGGTGGCACTGGACGGTACTTGCATCTTTGTTGTTGATCACGGCCGTCGCGGGCTACGGCGCGTTCAAGTACTACGAGACGCAAGGCGACGTCCAGGTAGATGTTCCCGAGGTCCAACCCATGGCAGAGCTGGCGCCGTTCAACGCCCTGCTCGTGGGCTCGGACTCCCGCGGCGACCTCACGGAAGAGGAACAATTCGAACTCGGCGCCGATGCGGTCGAGGGGGAGCGGGCCGACACGATCATCCTGGCCCACATCGATCCCGCCGCGAACCGGGTGACGATGGTCCAGTTCCCGCGCGACCTCTACGTCCCGATCCCGGACATGGGGGAGAACAAGATCAACTCGGCTCTGGAGCGGGGGCCGAACCATCTCGTCCGTACGATCAAGGACCTGACGGGACTGGAGATCAACCAGTACGTCCAGGTGAATATCGCGGGCTTCCGCGACGTCGTCGACGCGCTGGGCGGGGTCGAGCTGTGCATCACCGAGCCGATCCCGTTCGATCCGAAGACGGGGATAGAGGTCGCGGAAGAAGAGCTCGGGATGGTGAAGTTCGACGGCGACCGGGCGCTGCGGTTCGTGCGTTCCAGGAACTTCCCCTCGGGCGACTTCGCACGCATCCAGAACCAGCAGCGCTTCGTGGCCGCCGCGATCAACAAGATCACGTCGACCGAGACGCTGCTGAGCCCGGGGCGACTGCTCGAGCTGGCGGACGTGGCGGGCGACAACCTGAAGACGGACAAGAACACGACGATCCTGGGGCTGCGGAAGCTCGCCCAGCGCCTGCGCTCGTTCGACCCCCAGCGCTACGAGGCCTACGTCGCACCCCACCTCGGCATCGGCAACATCGACGGGGCCTCGGTCGTGCTGCCCGACACCGAGGCGATGGAGGTCCTGTTCGAGGCGGTGGCGAACAACGAGTCGCCCGCCGAGGCGGACGGCGTACCCGGGATCGACCCCTCCACGGTCCGCGTCGGCGTCTACAACGGGAGTGGGATAGACGGAGCCGCGGAGCGAGCCGCCGCCGCGCTGGTAGAGGCGACCGACGCCGGGCGTGGCCCCGTCGAGATCGAAGAGACCGTGAACGCATCGCGCTTGAACCACAAGAGCCACGTGATCTTCTACGACCGCGCGAAACCCGAGACGGAGGCGATGGCCGAGCTGGTGGCGGCCGCGGTGCCGGGGACCCAGATCCAACCGCGCCGGCTGGCCCCGGGCATCGACGTCGCGGTGATCGTCGGCAAAAGGGAGTTCCAGACGGAGAGGGTGGTTCAGCTGGTGCCGATCGAGCTTCCCAAGCCGTCCGCCACCCCCTCGGTCTGTCGGTGAGCGGGCTATGCCGCCTCTTCGTGGGGGCCTCGCTGCGGGCTGGCCGATTTACCAGCATCTGGGTCGGTTTGCGGGGCTGTGGCAGCATCCGGGAGGCAGGGTGAACCAGTAGAACTACACGTTCGAGGGACGTGCCTCCCACTTGCGGGGGGCTTATACCCCCTGGTACGGTCACTCAGGACCGAACTTTCGCGGGTTCGGCTAGGGGTGTCTGGAGGGCGGAATGGCTTACGTACTAGGCCGCAGGGCCCGTAACACTTCCGTAGTTGCCGTGATGGTGACGGTGTTCACAGTCAGCATTCTCGTCATGGCCCTAGTGCCGTCCTACGCCGCCCACGTCACTCCCATCCCCTTTACTGGGAACCAGGCTTGCCCCGCCGGCTATCAGGAGATCAAGTTCGATTCCCAGGATGTCCCGACGACCGTAGGCGGCACCGCGATCCTCACCGGGCCCGGCGGCGTATCGATCACGATCACGACGACTGCGGGCAAGACCGGTCCCAACGAAGCCACTACGTTCAGCTGGGTGATGACTGCCGGCTTCACCTACACCACGGGAATCGACCAGGTCATCGTCAAGGCTGCGAATGGCGGTCTCCGGTACGTGTACGACCCAGAGGCCATATCGGACATTGGTCTGACCGGCGGGGGTCCCGGCATCAGCCACATCAGCTTCTGCTACGACCAGGACGTCATGACCACCACGACCCTGGCCCCGACGACCACGACCACGACCACGACCACGACAACCACCACGACCACGACAACCGCCCCGACCACGACCACCACGACGGTGCCGACCACGACGACGACCGCGCCGACCACGACGACGGCTGCTCCGACGACTACGACGGCAGCTCCGACCACGAC
>JALYHL010000006.1:0-35186 GCA_030776625.1 Actinomycetota bacterium
GGCTTCGACGATCCGCCCGCTGCGTGCCGCCGATCCGCCCAGCAGGGGCGGGTCACGACCCCATCCACGCCGGAGCCGACTCCTTGACCAGCACCCTCGAGACCCCGTCCACCCCCCAGGTCGCCGTCAACGACATCGGGAGCATGGACGACTTCCTCGCCGCCATCGACGAGACGATCAAGTACTTCAACGACGGCGACATCGTCGAGGGCACGATCGTCAAGGTCGACCGCGACGAGGTCCTGCTCGACATCGGCTACAAGACCGAGGGCGTCATCCCCTCGCGCGAGCTGAGCATCAAGCACGACGTCGACCCCAACGAGGTCGTCTCCGTCGGCGACTCCGTCGAGGCCCTGGTCCTGCAGAAGGAGGACAAGGAGGGGCGTCTGATCCTGTCCAAGAAGCGCGCGCAGTACGAGCGCGCCTGGGGCACGATCGAGACGATCAAGGAGGAGGACGGCATCGTCACCGGCACGGTGATCGAGGTCGTCAAGGGCGGTCTCATCCTCGACATCGGCCTGCGCGGCTTCCTGCCGGCATCGCTGGTCGAGATGCGCCGCGTGCGCGACCTCCAGCCGTACGTCGGCAAGGAGCTCGAGGCCAAGATCATCGAGCTGGACAAGAACCGCAACAACGTCGTCCTGTCCCGCCGCCAGTGGCTGGAGCAGACCCAGTCCGAGGTGCGCAGCACCTTCCTGGCGACGCTGCAGAAGGGCCAGGTCCGCAGCGGTGTGGTCTCGAGCATCGTCAACTTCGGTGCCTTCGTCGACCTCGGTGGCGTCGACGGCCTCGTGCACGTCTCCGAGCTGTCCTGGAAGCACATCGACCACCCGAGCGAGGTCGTCGAGGTCGGCCAGGAGGTCACCGTCGAGGTCCTCGACGTCGACCTCGACCGCGAGCGCGTCTCTCTGTCGCTGAAGGCCACGCAGGAAGACCCATGGCGTCAGTTCGCCCGCGGCCACGCCGTCGGCGACGTGATCGACGGGCGGGTTACCAAGCTGGTCCCGTTCGGAGCTTTCGTCGAGGTAGACGATGCGATCGAAGGCCTCGTCCACATCTCCGAGCTCGCGGACCATCACGTGGAGCGGGCCGAAGACGAGGTCGGCGTCCACGACAAGGTGGAGGTCAAGATCATCGACATCGATCTCGACCGGCGTCGCATCAGCCTGTCGCGCAAACAAGCGATGAAGGGGACTGGCGAGGAGTACGGCCTCCCGGGCACGGATGCGGCGACCGGTACAGCCGGTGATGGCGACACAGCCGCCGCCGCGCCGGCCGACGCCTCGGAGATGGAGCTCGAGCCCTCCGAGGTCGAGATGGAGGTCGAGGTGCGAGCGGCGACCGAGGCCGCAGGGATGACGACCGAGAGCACGATCCAGCGCCCGCAGCCGGAAGAGGAGCTGATCTCCGCCGCGCAGATGATGCCGGAGATGACCGACGAGGCGCTCGCGCCGGAGGTTGCCGACGATCCCGTGGCTGCCGCGCAGATCGCGCCCGACGAGGAGAAGGAACAGGCCGAGCTGATCGCACAGATGTCCCCGGACCACAATCCGGCGGCACGCGCCGACGTGGGTATCCCCGATACGAAGATCCGTCCGCTCGACCGCGCTCTCAACCGCGAGATCCCGGACCCGGGCGCCGCGCCCGGCGAGAACATCGACGCGATCGCAGACGAGCTCGCGGCTACATCGACCGAAGGGCAGGACGAGCTGACCCCGACGCCGGTGGACGTCACCGCGCATGCTCCGCAGGGGTCACGGGTCGAAGGGGAGTCGCTCGACCCCGAGGACACCGGAAGAGAAGAGTCGCTCGAGGCGATCGTCCAGGACCTGAAGCGCGAGCGCGGGCAGGACTAACCACCGCGCGTGTTCACCGCCGGTCTGACCGGAGGAATAGGTTCCGGTAAGTCCACGTTTGCCGCGCTCTTAGCGGAGAGAGGAGCGCAGATCATCGACGCGGACCACCTGGGGCGCGAGGCTTTGCAGCCGGGGAAACCGGCGTGGCACTCGGTCGTCGACAGCTTCGGCGACGAGGTGCTCGCCGCGGGAACGATGCAGATCGACAGGAAGCGGCTGGCCGCCATCGTCTTCAACGACCCGCAGAAGCTAGCGGCGCTGAACGCGATCACGCACCCCGTGATCGTGCGCGGGATCGCGGACGAGCTCGAGCGGCTTTCTCGAACCGACTCGATAGTGGTCATCGACGCGGCGCTGATCGTCGAGCTCGGGCTGCACGAGGGCTTGAACGTCCTGATCGTGGTGGATGCGCCGGATAACCAGCGGGTGCGGCGCCTCGTGACCTCGAGAGGCATGCGGGCCGTCGACGTCGAGGCGCGCATGGCGGCACAGGTGCCACGTCAGAAGTTGTTGGAGCACGCGGACATCATCGTGATGAACGACGCGACGTTGGAGCAGCTGGCGCGGGAGGCGGACCGGGTCTGGGACGATCTCTGCGCGCGTGCGGCATGAGCCGTATCCAGATGGTCTTCTTCGATGCGGGCGAGACCTTGATCCATCCACACCCGTCGTTCCCCGAGTTGTTCGCGATCGTCTGTCGCCGCCGTGGGGTCGACATAGATGCCGCACTGGTGGCGGAGGTACAAGAGCGTCTCGCGCCTCATCTGATCGACCTCGCGGAGGACACCGGAGTAACGCAACCCTCTCTAGACCCTGCCGCGTCCCGCACGTTCTGGACGTTCCTGTACCGGCGGTTCCTGCAAGAGCTCGGTATCCACCAGCAGGATCTAGCAGATGACCTTTACGACACCTTTTCTGACAGCACCTCGTACAAGGTCTTCGACGACGTCCTCCCGAGTCTGGAACGGCTGCAGGACGAGGGCTACAGGATCGGCTTGATCTCGAACTTCGAGGGCTGGTTGCAGAAGATCCTGGTCGAACAGGAGCTGGGCGAGACCTTCGAGGTCAGCGTCATCTCGGGGCTCGAGGGCGTGGAGAAGCCGGACCCCCAGATCTACCGGCTCGCCATAGAGCGCGCGGGGGTCGACCCCGCGTTGTCGGTGCACGTGGGAGATTCGGTCGCGATGGATGTGTTGCCGTCACGCGAAGCAGGGATGAATCCGGTGCTACTCGATCGCGTCGGCCGATACGCGGGCTCGCAGTGGCCGTCGATCGGATCTTTAGAGGAATTGCCCGCGCTCATCCCGAAGCTTTAGCCATGCCGGACTCACTGAACCCGACGCTCGCGAAGGGCGAGAGGCATTACGACGAGCTCGCGGCGCTCTACGAGATCGCTGCACTCAGCGCGTCACGCGGCGACCGGTCCGACTTGATCGACCGGATCGTTCACATCGTTCGGGAGGTGATAGCGGCCGAGCGGGTGCTGCTGTTCACCTATGACTCGGATACCGCCCAGCTGCGTCTGCACCAGGAGAAGGGCCTGCAGGGGGATCCGTTCCCCGCGTCGACGCCTGGGTTGATCAGCCGGGTCCTCCACGGACGGTCGGCCGAGCTCACGAACCAGCTCACGGACGAAGAAGAAGGCGACGCCCAGCTCAGGACGAGGGCGGGGGCCTACCAGGTGGTGGCCACGCCGCTCCTTCTCGGAGACCAGGTTCTGGGGGTTCTCGCGGGGGTGAACTCACTGCGCGGGTCCTTCAGGCCGGACGACCTCCGCGTCTTGTCGATCCTCGGCGACCGCATCGCGGTCACGCTCGAGAACGCGCACCTCCTCCGGAGCCTCCAGCGACAGGTGGGCGAGCTGGAGGGCCTGCAGCGCCTGTCGAGGTTGCTGACCTCCGGCGTCCCGCTCGAGCAGGTGATCGACGAGAGCATCCGCATCACGGCCGAGCTCATCGACTGCGACAAGATCGCCCTCCTCTTGTACGACGAGGAGTCAGACGAGCTGGTCGCGCAACGTCCCGCGATCGGGATCCAACCGGAACAGCTTCGGGCGCTGAGGCTTCCAGTCGCGGAGCCTTCCATGGGAAGCACGGTGTTCCGAACCAACACGCCGATGAGCTCGAACGACGCGCCCAGCGATGCCTGGGTCAGCAAGACCGCCCAGCAACTGCTGGACATCCAGTCGCTGTTGGTCGTGCCGCTCGCAAGCGGGCCGCGACCCGTAGGCGTATTGAAGCTGATCAATGCCCGCGACGGTCAATTCGATGAGGTCGAGACGAACTACGCGTCCTTGTTGGGACGCCAGATCGGCGCGATCTTGGAGAGTCACCTGTCTCGCACCCGCGAGCAGGCCCTCGTTCGCAGGCTCCGGGATGCGGATCGGACGAAGTCGGAGTTCGTCTCGATGCTCGCACACGAGCTGAAGGGTCCGATGACGACGGTGCTCGGCTTCAGCCACACCTTGCGGGAGCAGTGGGACCGGCTGGAGGACGCGAAGCGCGAGCAGGTTTTGGAGATCATCAACAAAGAGGTGGCTCGTCTGTCGCGCTTGGTCAACGACCTGTTGGACGTCACGCGGATGGAGGCCGGAACCCTCCGCTACGAGCTCGAACCCACCGAGCTGCAGGAGATCATCGACAGTTTGTTAGTGGTGCACACATCGCTGCGGGTCGATCATCTCGTCACGGCGGAGCTGCCGAAGGATCTGCCGAAGGTGATGGCGGATAAGGACCGGATCCGTCAGGTGATCATCAACCTCCTGACGAACGCCACCAGGTATTCGCCCGCGGGCACCTACATCACGATCGACGCTGAAGAGGTCGAGGAGCAGGGGCAGCGTTTCGTGCGCGTGTCGGTAAGGGATGAGGGCATCGGCATCGCGCCTGAAGACGCCGAGCGGGTGTTCGCGAAGTTCGCGATGCTGCCGAAGCCGGGATGGACCAAGAAGGGGACGGGGCTCGGGCTCTTCATCACCAGGGCGATCATCCACGCGATGGGCGGCCGCATCTGGGTCAAATCGCAGGTCGGCAAAGGGGCGACCTTCTACTTCACACTGCGGGTCGCCGAAGACGCCGCCGCCGGCGCCTAACCCGTCAGGCGCCTCGCAGAAACCGTCTCACCCCCTAACTAAACTGGCTTTATGCCTCCGTTCAAGGTGGAGTCGGATTTCTCGCCCTCCGGCGATCAGCCCGCCGCTATCGATCAGATAGTCGACCGCGTCCGCGCGGGCGAGCGCTATACGGCACTCCTGGGGGCGACCGGGACGGGTAAGACGGCCACGATCGCGTGGGCGGTCGAGCAGATCCAGAAGCCGACGCTGGTGATCGCGCCGAACAAGTCACTGGCGGCGCAGCTGTGCAACGAGTTCAAGCGGTTCTTCCCACACAACGCCGTCGAGTACTTCGTCTCCTACTACGACTACTACCAGCCCGAGGCGTACGTGCCGTCGTCCGACACCTATATCGAGAAGGACTCCTCGATCAACGACGAGATCGAGCGATTGAGGCACTCGGCTACGAGCGCGCTGCTGCAGCGGGACGACGTCCTCATAGTCGCGAGCGTGTCGTGCATCTTCGGCCTGGGCTCGCCCGAGGAGTATCTGAACCAGGTGGTGAGCGTCGCCCGCGGGGACACGGCGGATCGCGACTTCATCACACAGAAGCTCGTCGACATCCAGTACGAGCGCAACGACATCAACTTCATCCGCGGCAAGTTCCGGGTCCGGGGCGACACGATCGAGATCTTTCCTGCATATGAAGAGGTGGCGGTCCGGGTCGAGCTGTTCGGCGACGAGGTCGATCGCATCATCCTGTTCGACCCGTTGACCGGCGAGATCGTCCGAGAGCTGGATCACGTCACGGTCTATCCCGCCTCGCACTACGTGGCGTCGCGCGATCGGATGGAGCGGGCCATCGGCGCGATCGAGCGAGAGCTGGCCGATCGACTGAAGGTGTTGGAGAACGAGCGAAAGCTGCTCGAGGCGCAGCGGCTCCGGATGCGCACGCAGTACGACCTCGAGATGATGCGGGAGGTCGGTTTCTGTTCCGGGATCGAGAACTACTCCCGCCACATCGAGGGACGGGAGCCCGGTAGCAAGCCCAACACCCTCATCGACTACTTCCCGAAGGACTTCCTGTGCGTGCTGGACGAGTCGCACGTGACGATCCCTCAGCTGAACGGCATGTACCACGGCGACATGAGCCGCAAGGGGACGTTGGTAGAGCACGGGTTCCGGCTCCCGAGCGCGATGGACAACCGGCCGCTGCGCTTCGACGAGTGGCTGGAGGCCGTGAATCAGGTCGTATTCATGAGTGCCACGCCGGGCCCATTCGAGCTACGTCACGCGGGTCAGCCGGTCGAGCAGCTGGTACGGCCCACGGGCCTGATCGATCCGGAGGTAGTGATCCGCCCGACGAAGGGACAGATCGACGACCTGATGGAGGAGATCCGCAAGAGGACGGAGGCGGATGCGCGGGTGCTCGTCACGACGCTCACCAAGAAGATGGCGGAGGACCTGACGGATTACCTCGTCGAGTCTGGGATCCGGGTCCGCTACCTGCACGCGGACATCGACACTGTGCAGCGGATCGAGATCCTCCGCGACCTGCGCCTCGGGGAGTTCGACGTCCTCGTCGGGATCAACCTCCTGCGCGAGGGTCTCGACCTTCCGGAGGTCTCGCTGGTCGCGATCCTCGATGCCGATAAGGAGGGGTACCTGCGCTCGCAGACCTCGTTGATCCAGACGATCGGACGGGCCGCGCGCAACGTGGAGGGCCAGGTCATCATGTACGCGGACGAGGTGACCGACTCGATGCAGCGGGCCATCAACGAAACGCAGCGTCGTCGCATGATCCAGATGGCCTACAACGAAGAACACGGGATCGACCCGCAGTCGATCCGCAAGGCCGTCAGCGACATCCTCATCGAAGGCTTCGGTCGCAAGCGCGACACAGTGCCGACGAAGTCAAAGAGCCGCCGGAAGGATCCCGTCGGCGGTGGACCTGACGAGCTGAAACGATTGATCCTCCAGCTCGAAGAAGAGATGCACACGGCCGCGGAAGACCTGCGGTTCGAGTACGCCGCGCGCATCAGAGACGAGATCGCCGACCTCCGCCGAGAGCTCCGCGAGGTCGGCTGATCGTTCCGTGCCAAACGAGCTACACCGGCGGGTAGTGCTCGCGTCGCGATGACCGCTGAACCCGCTGTGAGCGTCTCCGCGGCGTCGAGCCGCGTCCTGCCGGGGCGACATCCCGAGGACCGTGTCATCGCGGCTCTTGCCGTGCCCGCACTGGGGGCGCTTGCCGCGGACCCGCTCTACTCGCTCGTGGACACCGCTTTCGTCGGACATCTGGGGGTCGCACAGCTGGGTGGTCTGTCGATCGGGGTGGCCGCGTTCACAGCGTCCTTCTGGATCTTCTCGTTCCTTGCCTACGGCGTCACGCCCCGCGTCGCGCGCGCGCTCGGGGCGGGGTCGGCGGAGGACGCGACCCGGGTCGGGATACAGGCGTTGCTCCTGGCCCTGCTTCTCGGCGGCGCGGTCAGCGCGATCGGGTTCTTCCTGGCGGGACCTGTCGTGAGGGCTTTCGGCGCGTCGGACGACGTCGTCAGGTATGCGGAGCCGTACCTGCGCATCAGAGCGCTGGCAGCTATCCCTGTGCTCATCGCACAGGTCGGCCAGGGCTACCTGCGCGGAGCCCACGACACCAGAACGCCCACCGTCGTCGTTGTCGCCGGAGCCGCCGCGAACGTGATCGTGGGCTACGTCTTCATCTTTGTCCTCGGTTGGGGGATCGAGGGGGCGGCCTGGGCTGTGGTCCTGTGTCAGGCGGGGGCCGCGGCCGCGTTCCTCGTCATCTTGAGGCGCACGATGGTTTCTCTTCGGTGGCGGCCGGAGCCGGTCGTGATGCGGTCGCTCCTGAGGGTCGGCGGGGAGCTGGCGCTGCGGAGCGGGTCGCTGCTCGCCGGACTCACGATCGCGACGTCCGTCGCCGCCCGGATCGGAACGACGACGATTGCTGCTTGGCAGGTCGCCATGCAGTTGTTCCTGCTGCTGTCGCTGACGCTGGACGCGGTCGCGATCGCGGCGCAGGCTCTGGTTGCGACGCAGCTCGGCGCCGGAGACGAATCACGCGCCCGCGCCGTCGGCCAGAGGCTGATCGGCCTCGGCCTCTACGTCGGAAGCGCTCTGGGCCTGTTGCTGTTCATCGCCGCCTCGCCACTCGGCGGCGTGTTCACCGAAGCCCCGGACGTCGCCCCTCTCGCGACGCAGCTCCTTATCTGGCTCGCCCTCCTGCAGCCGCTGGGCGCGGTGGCTTTCACCCTTGACGGCATATTGATCGGGGCCTCCGACACCGGCTTCCTCGCGCTCGCGATGGTGGGATCCTCGGCTGTCTTCGTGGCCTCGATGCTCGCGCTCCACCGAGCCGACGCCGGCGTATGGAGTCTCGTCGTCGGGATGTCCCTCTGGATCGCGCTGCGGGCGGGAACCGGCCTCTATCGGTTCCGCGGCCCCGGGTGGACGGGCGGGACTGCGGCCTAGGTCATCCTTCGTCTGGCGTCGGGGAGAAGGGTCAGCGACCCAGCACCGCTTTCAGCTCCGCGAAGCAGCGGTCGATATCGCTTTCGTCGTTGAAGAAGTGCGCCGAGATCCGCAGGGTGTCGTTGCGGCTGTCCAGCACGACGTCGCGCCGGAACAACTCGTGCAGCACGCGTTCCGCTTCGGTCCGACCGCCGGGTATCCGGATGCGGACGAGGCCGCCGCGGCGGGTGTCGTCTCGCGGCGACAGCACGTCCAGTCCCGCGTCGTCGGCGGCAGCGAGCACGTGCCGTGAGAGCTCCTGATTGCGCGCCCTGATCACGGGCACGCCGACCTCCAGGATGATCTCGAGCCCGCCGGCGGCGGTGAACGCCTGCGGCAGTGCGTAGGTCCCCGTCTCGAAGCGACCGGCGTCGTCCCTGAGACGGAGCTCCGAGCGGTCGAAGTCGAAGGGGTCCTTGGTGCCGAACCAGCCGACGACTCTGGGGTGCAGTTGGTCGATGAGGCCCTTGCGGCAGTAGAGGAAGGCGATGCCCTGGCCGCCGCACAGCCACTTGAGCGCGCCGGTCACCAGCAGGTCTATGCCCATCTCGTGCACGTCGATGGGCACGATGCCGCTTCCGTGGAAGTCGTCGATCAACACGAGTGCGCCACGTTCGTGCGCGGTTTCGACGATCGGCTGCATGTCCATGATCCACGAGGACTGGAACAGGACTCGGTTCGTGTTCACGAGCGCCGTCTGCTCGTCGATCCGCGCGACGACGTCTTCGCTCTCGATCCGGATGCCATCGGGCGACCCGACGACGTCCAGCTTCGCCCCCGCCCTCTCCTGAGCGAGCCACACGTAGTGGTTCGTCGGGAAGTCCATCTCGGACAGGACGATCTTCGGCCGCGCCTGCAGGTCGAGACAGGTCGCGATCGCCGACAGGCCCGCGGACACAGAGGGGATGATCGCCACCTCGTCCTCGTCCGCGCCGATCAGGCGCGAGAACAGCGACCGGCACTGCTGGAGCTTGGGGAGGCCGTGGTCGAACCACAGCTCCTCCGGCCCGTAGCGCTGCCACAGGTCGAGGTGCTCCTCCGCGAGCGAGCGACTCCGGCGTGAGAGGGGGCCGAGCGAGGCGGATATGAGATAGGTGCGCTCGGCGAGCACGGGGAACTCGTCTCGATAAGACGCCAGCTCCGGCATCCGCCGAGAGTAGTGCAGCGGCGTGCGGGGGCATCGACGGCTTACTCGCCGGTCCGAGCCCGGAAGCTGCCCCGATCAAGACGTGGCCTAGCGTGCCTGAGGCGCCGGCCGGCGGGTTGACAGGTTTGTTGAAGCTGTTAGCTTTTGTGACCTTTTGTAGCTAAGGAGGAAACGTGAGGCTACGGCGCTACCGAGGCCGCCACCTGCGGCCCCAGCCGAAGAAGACCGGCCCCGTGGTGCTGGCCGCGGCCGCGTCCATGTCGGTTGCGACTCCCGCCATGGCGGGCACCTACACCGTCCGTAGAGGCGACACGCTTTCGGAGATCGCGGCACGGCACGGGACCTCAGTGGCCCGTCTTGCGCGGATGAACGATCTGTCGGATGCGGACCTGATCGTGGCGGGGCAGCGCCTGCGCGTGCCCGGACGCGGCGGAGGTGGGGGAGGTGCAGCGAGGAGGCACACGGTCCGCTCTGGTGAGACGCTGTCGGAGATCGCCGCCCGCTACGGCACCTCTGCCGCGCGCCTGGCTCGGGCGAACGACATCAAGAACCCCAACCTCATCGTCGTGGGGCAACGGCTTCGGATCCCCGCCGGGGGTTCGTCTGGTGGCGGTGCGAAAGTGTCCGGGTCGGTATCGGTGCCAGCAGGCTCTATAGCGGCGTCGCTGCACAACCAGGCTGTCGCTCACGGCGTCGATCCCGCCCTGGTGAAGGCGGTCGCGTGGCAGGAGAGTGGCTGGCAGCAAGACGTCCGCTCCAGCGCCGGAGCCGTCGGTGTGATGCAGGTCATGCCGGGGACCGCGCGATACGTCAAGCGGTCTCTCGGCCACCCGGGCCTCAACTTCCGGCGGGCCGACGACAACGTCCACCTGGGGGTCGTCTACCTGCGACACATGCTGCAGACCACGCGCACGAGGAGAAGGGCGCTCGCCGCCTACTACTCCGGACCTGGCAACCTCCGGCGGAAGCTCGCGGGCTACCAGAAGGCGTACGTCCGGAGCGTTCTCGCGCTGCGTCACCGCTTCAGATAGGCCGTCCTCTCCCGAAGTTACAAGCGCGTCCTTTAGGCTCGACCGATGGGCGCCGACGGCGGGCGGGCCTCGGATCAGCTGGTCATCAGGGGAGCCCGCGAGCACAACCTCAAAGACGTGAGCCTCGAACTCCCCCGCGACGCGCTCGTCGTCTTCACCGGGATCTCGGGCTCCGGAAAGTCCTCTCTCGCGTTCGACACGATCTACGCTGAGGGACAGCGCCGTTACGTCGAATCCCTGTCCGCGTACGCCCGGCAGTTCTTGGGGCAGATGGACAAGCCCGACGTCGACTTCATCGAGGGACTGTCGCCGGCGATCTCGATCGATCAGAAATCGGCGTCGAGGAACCCGCGTTCCACGGTCGGCACCATCACAGAGATCTACGACTACCTCCGTTTGCTCTACGCCCGGATCGGGCGCCCCCACTGCCACAACTGCGGTCGTGCCATCGCCCGTCAGACGCCGGAGCAGATCGTCGACCAGGTGCTCGGGCTCCCTGACGGCACCCGCTTCCAGGTGCTGGCGCCGATGGTGCGCGGCCGCAAGGGCGAGTTCACCTCGATGTTCGAGGACCTCTCCCGCCGCGGGTTCGTGCGCGCCCGGATCGACGGCGAGGTCAAGGAGTTGTCCGAGAAGATCCGGCTCGACCGGTACTTCCAGCACGACATCGACGTCGTCGTCGACCGTCTCGTCATCAGAGAGGGCATCGGCAGCCGCCTCACCGACTCGATCGAGACGGCCCTGAAGCTGGCGGAGGGGACCGCGGCGATCGAGCTCGTCGATGATGCCGCCGAAGACATCCTGTTCAGCCAGCACTTCGCCTGCAACTTCTGCGGCATCAGCTTCGACGAGCTCGCCCCCAGGAACTTCTCGTTCAACTCGCCGTACGGCGCCTGCGACCACTGCGACGGGTTGGGAACGCACCTCGAGGTCGACCCGGAGCTCGTGATCCCGAACCCGGACCTGTCGATCGACGAGGGCGCGATCGCACCGTGGTCGGGACGCAGCCTCGAGTACTTCGACCGGCTGCTGGACAGCGCGGGCAAGACCTTCAAGTTCAAGACCGATGTCCCCTTCAGGAAGCTCCCGAAGAAGGCGCGGGACATCATCCTCTATGGAAGCGAGGACCAGCAGGTCCACGTCCGGTACCGCAACAGGTTCAACCGCATCCGCTCCTACTGGACGAACTTCGAGGGAGTGATCTCGTGGCTCGAGCGGAGACGGGAGGAGACGGATTCGGAGTACGCGCGCGAGCGCTACGAGCAGTACTTCCGCGAGGTGCCGTGCCCGCGCTGCGGCGGCGCGCGCCTGAAGCCGGAATCGCTGAGCGTGACGGTCGGCGGCCGCAACATCCACGAGCTCACCAACTCCTGCATCGGCGAGATCGACGAGTTCCTGCGGAAGCTCGAGTTCGACGACCGCGAGACGGTGATCGCCGAGCGGGTGTTGAAGGAGATCCACGCGCGCCTCGGCTTCCTTCTGGACGTTGGCCTCGATTACCTGACGCTTGCGCGCGGCTCGGCGACGCTGGCCGGGGGAGAGGCGCAGCGGATCAGGCTCGCGACCCAGATCGGCTCGGGTCTCGTCGGTGTTCTGTACATCCTCGACGAGCCCTCCATCGGGCTGCATCAACGGGACAACCGCAGGCTGATCGACACCCTCGTCAGGCTGCGCGATCTCGGCAACACGTTGATCGTGGTCGAGCACGACGAGGACACGATCCGCGCCTCCGACCACATCGTGGATATCGGCCCAGGTGCCGGCGAGCACGGTGGCGACGTGGTCTACGCAGGTCCGTTGTCAGGGCTCCTCCGGCACAAGGGGTCTCTGACCGGCGACTACCTAGCGGGCCGGCGCAGCATCGCGGTCCCCGAGACGCGGCGGCGGGGCAACGGACAGGAGCTTGTGGTCTTGGGTGCCCGCCAGCACAACCTCAAGGACATCGACGTCACCATCCCGCTCGGCTGTTTCGTGGCGGTCACGGGCGTGTCGGGGTCGGGGAAGTCGACGCTGGTGAACGATGTGGTCTACCGCTCTGTGCACCAGATGCTGAACCGCAACGCACGGCTCGTCGCGGGGAAGCACCGGACGATCCAGGGCCTCGAGAACGTCGACAAGGTGATCGACATCGACCAGTCGCCGATCGGGCGGACCCCGCGCTCGAACGCGGCGACGTATACCGGGGTCTTCGACCACATCCGCAAGCTGTTCGCGAAGACGCCCGACGCGAAGCGGCGCGGCTATCAGCCCGGCCGCTTCTCGTTCAACGTCCGCGGCGGACGTTGCGAGGCTTGCGCCGGCGAGGGGACGATCAAGATCGAGATGCACTTCCTCCCCGACGTCTACGTCCCGTGTGAGGTGTGCAAGGGCAGGCGTTACAACCGCGAGACGCTGGAAGTGCGCTTCAAGGGCAAGAACATCTCCGAGGTGCTCGAGATGAGCGTGGCGGAGGCGTGCGAGTTCTTCTCCGCGATCCCACCGATCGCCCGCCACATGGACACGTTGCGCGACGTCGGCCTCGGCTACATCAAGCTGGGGCAGCCGGCGCCGACCCTGAGTGGCGGCGAGGCGCAGCGCGTGAAGCTCTCGACGGAGCTCTCGAAGCGGGCTACGGGCAAGACCCTCTACATCCTCGACGAGCCCACGACCGGGCTGCACTTCGACGACGTGCACAAGCTCCTGGGCGTCTTGCATCGACTGGTCGAAGCCGGCAACACCGTGCTGGTGATCGAGCACAACCTCGACGTCATCAAGACCGCGGACTACATCATCGACCTAGGGCCCGAGGGTGGCGCCAGCGGGGGAGAGATCGTCGCCACCGGGACCCCCGAGCAAGTCGCGGCCGAGCCTCGGTCATACACGGGCCAATACCTGAAGCCCCTGCTCGTGGCGCCGGCGAAGAAGAAAGTTGCCGCGGCGCGCAAGAGCATGGCGCGCGTCACTCGGACTCGGAAAGCGGGCTAGTCGAGACTGGGCTGTGTCGGTTCGAGCGTCGTGCGTTCGACCTCGAAGTCGTTCGAGATCCCTCGGAACGTGATGTAGTCGACCGCGACCGCTTCGTCTTCGCGGAAGTAGATGACCTGGGCTTCGTAGTCTTTGTCTGTCTCGAGGGTTAGGGACTTAAGCCCCGTAGCACCGCTGCTTCCCACCGTAAGCACCAGGGTTCCTTCGACGTATTCCAGGGCTCGGCTGTGAGTGTGGCCCGCGAGGATCAGCGGTACCAAGCCGTACGACCCGCTCGCCAGTCTCTCGTCGTGCACAACGAGAACATCGGGCCGAGATAGCTCCACGGACGCGGCCACATCGGAGGCCTCGGCCAAGCGTTGCTCGTCTTTCTCTTCTGGGGTGACGCTGCTGTCGGTCGTGAAGGTTGGGTCTGCCCACCCGAGGACCAGCAGGTCACCCAGCTCCGTTGTCTCGTTCTGCAGAACGCGCACGTTGTCTACGGTGGTCAAGATGCGTAGCAGCAGCGGAGCATCGTGGTTACCCCGCACGTACAGGTACGGAGCATCGATCCGATCGATGACATCGGCGAGCCTGCGATCGATAGGGCCCGTTAGAGACGAAAGAGACCCGGTGTCCAGGGTGTTCGAACCCAGGTCTCCGCTGTCGATGACGGCCTCCACGTCGAACGCCTCCGCGAGGTCTTCGACGATCTCGACGCCGAGCGGGTTCGCGTGGATATCGCCGACGTGCAGGATCGCGGTCGTATCGGTACGCGGATCGACATCGGGCTTTGCGACGAGCACCAGCAGGTCGGAGAGCCGCTCGGTAGCTGTGTCATAGCGCGAGCCGAGCTGGTCTAGTACCCCCGCCTGCTCTCTGATCGTCTCGATCACCACAGGCGCCCGCGCCAGGGTTCCGGAATAGCGGGGCTCTTCGAAGGCCCCGATGTCGTAACTCATCCCGGTGACCCCGAGGAGGGCCGCCACCGCGACGAAGGCTCCGGCCCCACCCGCGGCCAGGGACCGCCAGGTGCGGCCCCACACGAGGACCGCCACCACCGCGCCGATGACCACGCCCCCAGCCAAGAGCCGAACCACGCTTTGCCGGATCACTCCTTCGAGGTCCTGGTTCATCTGCGCGCGCAGCTCGTCCCGGCCGGCCGGAGTGGTCGCCAGGGGGCCCAGCTCTTCGAAATCGACCGTTCGGAATGACAGCTCGACGCTCAATGGAGAGGGGTGCGTCAGCGCCGACACAGTGCCCAGCGGGGGGACTTGCACATTGGTCTGGCTCGTCCCGACCGCTGCGTGCAGTGCGACGTTGGCAGGGCCGAGCTCGTGGGCGATCGAAGGCACCAACCCCAGTCCTGCTAGGCCCCCGACCATGCCCGTCAGTGCGACGAGCAGGATGTTCCTCGTTGAACCCCCGGCCTTGGCAGAAGGGGAGCGGGTTCGGTCGGGCCCGGCGGTGTCCAGGTCAGCCATGGTCTACAGCGTCACATGTCGTAGCAGCCCGCGTCGTGGAGTGGCCTCGCCGGTAGACTCGGTGCCCCGGGGCGGTTGGCTCAGCGGGAGAGCGCTGCCTTCACACGGCAGAGGTCACTGGTTCGATCCCAGTACCGCCCACCATCTGTTCCGCAGGTAGGTCGTCGGTTTCCTCGATGCAGCGTCGATTGGCTCTGGACATCTCGACGCCTACGGCCTACTATGTGCCGTAGTACTACATTAGTAGTAGGGATGATCCTTCGACGGAGCAGGGTCGCCCTCGGGAGAGGGGGACGCTATGGCTCGGCGGACATTCGGCACGGCCCTGCTCGCGGTGCTGCTTCTCGGTACGGCCTGCGGAGGCGATGGAAGCGAGGACGGCGGCCCGGGTGTCTCCCTGGACCGGCCGATAGGAGCTCCCGAAGAGGCCGCCGCAGCCGACGCGGTCGCCAAGTCAGCGTTCGCGGCCATGAGGGTCCCCCGGAGCGATCTCGACTCCGCTACGCAGGAGGTGGTCGATCTCGCTACAGGCCCCGAGGTCGCGGGCTTCCTGGTTTCGTCCGTGTTCGACACCGAAGTGGGCCACGGATCGGCCCGGGTGCTCGTCAAGGTGCCGTCTACGGCTTTCGAGCACGTGGTCGCGAAGCTCGGTGGTATCGGCGAGGTCACACGCCAGGAGCTGTCCGGTGAAGACATGAATCCAGAGCTGCTCCAGGCGCGCGACGCCGTTCGACGCGCTCGCGACCGAACCGGGACCCTGATCTCCCGACTCCAAGCCACGAACGACGAGGCACTGAGCTTCAAGCTGCGACAGCGGCTGCAGGCCTCACGCACCGAACTCCGCACAGCTGGTCGACAGGCTTCCCACCTGGGCTCTGAGTTGGCCTTCTCTGAGGTCGACGTCGCACTTACGGCCACCCCGCCACCTCCACTGCCGAAGGAACCGGTCGTCGAACGGGCACTTGGCACCGCCCGGGCGATCACGCTCGGGATCGCCTCGGGCGCGATTCTCGTCGCGGGAGTTGCGCTGCCGCTCCTCGCGTTGTTGGTCCTTCTTTTCCTGTTGGGGGGTCCGATCGTTCGCCGGCTGAAACCACGCCTGCGGAGCTGGCCTGCCTAGGACGCGAGGGTCGTCGGTGCCCGGCCGGGAGGCCCCGAGCGCGGACGGAGTCAGTCTGAAGGTGAGCCTCGCTGCAACCTATGAGGCGACGGATCTGAACGTCGCGTCAACAGTGTCGCCAGCTTCGAGACCGCCATCTAGACCACCCTGCAGCTGGCGCTGCTGCCCGCTAAAGAAGATGTTCCGAGCAGATCATCGTGGGGTCAGGCTTCTGATGGGCGCAGGGTTCCGTCGGGGGAGTGGATGATCAGGTTCACGTTCTTCACGCTCGCGAGGTGGCGCCCGGCCGCTATGGCCTCCTCCTGGGTATCGAAGTAGCCCTCGGGTTCGTAGGAGCTCTCGTCCTTCAGCGCCCACGCCTGCTCGATGTCCGGCACGACGTGGAGATCCTTGCCGCCTCGTACGGGATCCTTCTTTGGGAGCGTCGGCTCCGTCGCTAGCTGGTCCTCGATCCGCTTGAGGGCGGACTCGATGCGATCGTCCGAATCCCGAGACTCCGCGCTGCCTTTGTGGATCAAGATCGCCGACATGATCGTGAACGAGAACAGCTGAAGGAACTCCGACTGCCAGTTCTCCAGGGTCGACTGGGAGAACTGCGCCAGGAAGTCTCCGACCTCGGGCTTCTCGTTGTGCTCCCGTTGCTCGTCCGTGAACACCTGCCACTCGGCCGCGGCCTGCCCGACCCAACTGAGGAAGAAGAGCGCGCAGAACCCGAGGCTGAGGCCGAAGTTCTTCCAGAGGCGCATCCGGGTTCGCTTCTCCTCCTGGATGCTGCGAACCAGCGCTCCCGCTAGGTAGATCGTGATGCCGACTATCACGAGGATGACCCCGCCCATCGCGACAGCACCACCCATCGGGAACCTCCGATCGCTCGTTGATCTCGCGGACTCACTGCCCTGCGGGCATCACTTAACCGCGGAACGGGAGGGCCGGGCGGTATCTGCGGCGGCGTAGTGGCGGCGGAGGGCGCCGCTAGCCGATCAGATGTTTCTCGACCTCTCCAGTGGAGGAGAGATCTACGTCTTGCTGCACATCTAGGAAGGCGTCGATGACCTTCGGGTCGAACTGCCGTCCCCGCTGTTCCCGGATCTCGTCGATGGCCTGATCGAGCGGCCAGGCCTTCTTGTAGGGGCGGTCATGTGTTAGGGCGTCGAACACGTCCGCGACGGCCACGATCCGTCCACAGATCGGTATGTGTTCGCCTGCGAGCTTGCTGCCGTAGCCGGTCCCGTCCCACCGCTCGTGGTGTGTCGCCGCGATCCGCTCGGCAAGCTGGAGCGTCATCGAATCGCTGTTCGCGAGAAGCTTGGCGCCGATCGCGGTGTGTTGCTTCATCAGCTCCCGCTCGGCAGGCGTCAGCGGCCCGTTCTTCAACAGGATGCTGTCTGCTACTCCGATCTTGCCGACGTCGTGAAGGGGGGCGGCGCGCCGGATCCCCTCGATCAGCTTGGGCGGCAGGGCCAGCGCCTCGCCGATCAGAGCTGCGCTGCGCCCCACCCGCTTCGTGTGCTGACCCGTCTGGTCGTCGCGGAACTCCGCCGCCATCGCGAGCCGATCGAGGATCTCGAACTTCGTCGCCTCCAGCTGGTGGGTCCGCTCCGCGACACGCTGTTCGAGCAGCGCATTCTGGCTCCGAAGCGCGAGGTGGAGATGGCGGGTGTGGAGCAGGTTCTTGATCCTGAGCTCTACCTCGGTGCGATCGAACGGCTTCGTCAGGAAGTCGTTCGCGCCGGTGGAAAGAGCTCGCACCTTAGCCTCGGACGAGGCGTCGGCGGTGAGCATCAGGATCGGCAGGTAGGTGTCGGAGGTCGCTTCCCGCACGGCCGCCATGACGTCGAGGCCGCTGACGCCGGGCATGTGGAGGTCGAGCAAGAGGAGGTCCGGGTCGAACGCCTCACACGTGGCCACGGCCTTGGCCGCATCGCTGAGGGTAAGGACGTTGTCGTAGCCGATGTCTTCGAGGATCGATGACAGCACCAGGAGGTTCGCGTCGGAGTCGTCCACGGCGAGGATCCGCGACCCCTTCAGCCCCTGATCCATGAGCGTCCTTTCCCCCGCGGAAGCCGTGCTCCCTCTGCGTGGGCGACTACCTACCCTCCGTCGTCGCCCACAAACCTATTCCTGGAAGTTCATTCCTTCCGAGTATTTCGGGCTACGCGAGGGGGTTCTTGAGGACTACGCGAGGTGGTTCTTGAGGACTAGGGTTCAGGGGCCGATCAGCAGCGAGCCGCTCACCTCGAGCGAGCCCGGCTCGAGGTTCAAGGGGACGATGTCTTGGCGGGTCTCGCCGGCGGGGATCTCACCGATGTCGACGGGTATCGAGGTGCCGCCCACCACGAGCGTCACCGTGCCCTGCCACAGGAACTTAGAGCGGTTGCTGATCGGCAGGATCATCGAGACCTTCCCCGGCCCTTCGGACCGAGCACCCATGTTCAGCGAGAGTCCGCCCCCCTCGTCGTCCGCACAGAGGAGAGCGTCGTCTTCCTTCGTGATCCGCGTGGAGCTCAGCAGTTGCGGCTCCAGCCCTTCGGGTGTGATCAAGGTGAAGGGGGTTTCTGCGGATTGCTTACAGGTGAGGACGTGCGTGAGGCCCCGCAGCGAGGACATGCCGATCGGGATCAGGAATGCGCCCAGCAGCGCGAAGAGCGCGAGGCGCGATCGCAACGCGGATGGCATGCCTCAGAGGATAGGGCCTAAACCAGGACCCGGCTATGTCCACGACATAAGATGCCGCCCGTGATGACCTCGGGCCTCAGCCGGCTGAGCTACGACCGGGCGCGCCAGTTGCTGTTGGGCGCGGGTCTCCTGGTGCTCCTGCTCACCGCCGCGGTCATGCTGATCCGTCGTGTCGAGACCGTTGAGGTCGTCGGGACCTTGCTCTTCATCCCGGTCTTCATCGCCCTCGTGTTCTGGAACCTGAGAGGCGGAATCATCGCGGCGATCCTGGCCGCGGCGGCTTACGCCGCGCTCCGCTATCCAGCGATCGAGGCCGTCGGGTTCGAGCGCTTCTCCGGACTGATCCTGTCCCGCTCGTTCGCCTACCTCGCTTTCGGCTTGATCGGGGGCTGGGCCAACCGGCAGCTCGCGTCATCGCTCACGAAGCTGGAGCTCTACGACCAGATCGACGATGCGACCGGGCTCTTCAACGCCCGCTTCTTCGTGCAGGACACAGACCTGGAGCTGTCGCGCTCGAAGCGGTACCAGACGATCTTCTCGGTGGTCGAGGTGAGCTTTCCGGACGCGGGCCTGGACGCGTTGTCGCGCCGGCAGCGATCGGCCCTCTACAGGGACCTGGGACGGCTTCTCAAGGAGGCCGTCCGCACCGTGGACCGCGCGGTTCACGGCTTCGATGGTGAGCGCCACCGTTTCGCCGTGGTGCTGCCGGAGACGGCGCGGGAAGGGGCGAACATCTTCGTGGAGCGCCTCGGTCAGAGGATCGAGAGCTTCCTGGTCGAGCGCAGGTTCCACGTGGCAGAGGGAGACGTCGCACGTCGCTCCGTCACCTTCCCCGACGACGGCGACGAGGAGATCGAGGCGCTACGGACGGAGTTCAGGGCGATAGACCGGCGCGAGCATCCGGATGCGGGAGAGGGAGCGGTCGGCGCCTAAAACGGCGCTGGATCGCGGAGCGGCTACCGCCTAGCAGGAGGGCATCGCGAGACGCGTGCCCGGGTTGCCCCTCGTCTCGAAGATGACGGTCACCCACATGCGGCCGCCGTCCTTCTTCACGCCCACCCCCACGTTGTTGAAGGGTCCGTGCAGGATGTTGTCCCTGTGGGCGGGCGAGTTCATGAAAGCCGTGTGAAGCGAGTCTACGGTCGCCCCGACGCCGACGTTCTCACCGAGGCTGGTCCAGTTCGTCACGCGGCGTGTCAGCTGGGTCGTCGTGCTGTGCACCAAGGTGTTGATGCTCGTCATCTCCTTGGTGTGGCGCGCCGACACCTTCCCGAGCTCGGGGTCTAGCTTCATCGTGCCGAGGCCGCGGGCTTTGCGCTCCTGGTTCATCTTCGAGGCGAAGCCGCGCTCTGCGGCGGTGAACTTGTAGCAGGTGTTGTCCGCTCCCGATGCGGTGGGGAAGAGCTTCGGAAGCGCCAGCGGAGTAACTGCAGGGATCGCGAGCGCTGCCACCAGGGCGAGAGCCAGGGCGATCTGATGGCGCGGATCCACCGTGGTCCGCGGCAGAGTTGCCGTCCCTCCCGTCCAGTGCACGTGCCCCTCCCAGTCCAGAGTCAGTAAATCTTTACCAGGTCACGGCTGGTTTGACCAGTTTCGCTGGATTCCTGCTCCTAGGGGCCCCATCGGCAGCAGCCGGCGTTACCTGAAGCGGGTGGCAGGTGCGTTTAGCTCAGAACTTGCGCTTGGGGCGGGGACGCATCATCGATTTTCTCCCCTTGTGCGAGCTATACGCGAGGCGGGGAGGTTGCACCTGCAGCCCATCTTTCTTGAACTCGGTGTCGAGGTCGAGTCGCGAGACGATGCGGCTCATCTCGTACTGCTGGTCGGGCATCACCAGGGTCACGCCGGTGCCCTTGCGCCCCGCGCGAGCGGTGCGCCCCACTCGGTGCAGGTAGGCCTTGTGATCCTCGGGCGGGTCGTAGTTGACGACGAGGTCGATGTCGTCGACGTCGAGGCCTCGGGCCGCCACGTCGGTGGCTACCAGGGTCGTGTAGCGGCCCTCGTCGAAGCCTTTCAGGGCGCGTTGGCGAGCCGCTTGAGTCAGGTCGCCGTGCATCGCGACCGCCTTGATGCCGCTCTTCACCAACCGTTGTGCCAGCCGGTCGGCACCGCGCTTGGTGCGGACGAACACCAGGGAGCTGCTGAAGTCCTCGTGCTGGAGGAGCTCCACCAGCGCGCCGCCCTTGTCTCCACTCGTTACCGGCACGAACCGGTGCTCGGCCTCGTCGACCGTCTGGATCTTGCTGACGACCTCGTGGATCTGAGGGTCCCGCGTGTAGGCCTTGGCCAAACGACCGACCTCGCCGTCCAGGGTCGCCGAGAAGAACATCGTCTGCCGGTCGTCGGAGAGGCGATCTACGATCCGGTCGACCTGCGGCTGGAAGCCCATGTCCAGCATCCGGTCGGCCTCGTCCAGGACCAGGATCCTGACGTCCTTCAGCGAGAGCAACCGGCGCTGGATGAGGTCCTGCAGGCGGCCGGGTGTGGCGATGACGATGTGGGCGCGCGCGGCCAACTTCGCCTGCTCCGGGATGCCCACCCCGCCGTAGACGGCGCGGACCCTGAGGCCCTTCGCCTTGGCGATGTCGGTGAACTCGTCCTTGACCTGCTCCGCCAGCTCCCGAGTGGGAACCAGCACGAGAGCGGCCGGCGCGGGGGCGCTCGGATCGATGGTCTCGATGATCGGCAGCGCGAACCCAAGCGTCTTGCCGGAGCCCGTGCGGGACTTCGCCAGCACGTCGCGCCCCGCCAAGGCGTCCTTCATGACCAGGGCCTGGATAGGGAACGGCGCCTCGATCCCTCGTCGCCCGAGGGTTTCGATGACGCGTTCGGATACGCCTAATTCAGCAAATGACATCACTTGCGTTCAACTCCTTCGCGGCCGTGGGGAACGGCCGTTGGTATCGGAAGAGGTTCTAGGTACCGACACCTGAGGAGGAACCGGATTCTGAAACCTCACGGGAGAGCGAGGTTCGCTTCCCTTGCGTGCCACGCTAGCACATAGCTGTTAACCGTTGGGGTTCTGGTTCTATTCCGCCTTCTTCGCAGCCAGCTGCTTGGTAGACGGCTCCTTCACGTTCTCGACCAGCTTCAGCTTCTGGAGCAGCGAGATGACCCCGGCGCTGGTGTCGATCTGCCCTTTCAGGATCCCGTGTCGGGCCGCGCTCGGGAAGGCGTGATGGTTGTTGTGCCAGGACTCACCGAACGACAGGATCGCGAGGGGCCAGTTGTTCGTCGAGTGGTCCGTCGTCTCGAAGGGTCGCTTGCCGTAGAAGTGGCAGATCGAGTTGATGCTCCAGGTCACGTGATGGAGCAGGAACACCCGGGCGAGCCCGCCCCACAGGAACGCGGTGACGGCTCCTTCCAGCGTCTGGGTGATGGCGAACCCGAGCGCCGCCGGCAGCGCGAGAGACAACACGACCCATAGTGGGAAGAGCCGGTCGACCTTCTTCATGACGGGGTCTTTGACCATGTCGGGCGCCCAGCGATCGAGGTCGGTGAGCTCGGGGGTGAAGAGCCACCCGATGTGTGCGTGCCACAGCCCTCTGAGGATGCCGGCCATCCCCTCGCCCTCGTCGAGGTGAGGCGAGTGCGGATCGCCCTCTTTGTCCGAGAAGGCGTGGTGGCGTCGATGGGCGGCAACCCAGCTGATGACTGAGCCCTGGATCGCGAACGAGCCCGCGATCGCGAGCAGAGCCTTCATCCAAGGCTTCGTTTGGAAGCTGCCGTGGGTCAGAAGACGGTGGAATCCGATCGTGACGCCGAGGCCCGCGAAGTAATAGGTGACGATCATGATCGAGAGATCCACCAGGCTTAGCCCCGTGCCCCACAGCGTCACCATGGCCACGAGGAAGCCCACCAGAGGGGCGACGGTGATGACCAGGACGGCCCGTCTCTGGAAGACGGCTTGGTCTTCGTTCAGGTGGGTGACACCGGGGACCTCCGGCGGAGTCACGGGGGGCGGCGGCTGAAGGGGGCGGGTCCGGGTACGGCGGGAGGGAGCGCGAACGGCCACGAGCACTGTCCTTTCGACGGATCATCTACGGCATCTCGCCACCGCAGCACTTACCCCGCCGAGCGACGTATAACGCTCCCGTGAGAGCGGGTTCGATTCGATCACATCTGAGGGCGTAGTCGCGATGCCTCCCCTGGAGGACTACGCCTTGATCGGCGACACGCATTCGGCCGCCTTGGTGTCCCGGGATGGGTCGATCGATTGGCTGTGCCTGCCGCGCTTCGATTCGCCGGCCTGCTTCGCGGCCTTGCTCGACGAGGACACGGGCGGGCGCTGGCGGATCGCGCCCGAAGAGGACGTTGTCGAGGCGACGCGTCGGTACCGCGGCGAGACGATGATCCTCGACACCACCTTCCACACCGCCTCGGGAAGCGTCACGCTCACCGACTGCCTCGCGGTCGAGGGCGCGACCTTGACCGGAGAGTCCGTCGCGGCGCCGCAGGACCTCTTGGTCCGCCTCGTGACGGGGGTCGAGGGCCGCGTCACGATGAAGATGCAGTACGCGCCTCGTTTCTACTTCGGTGACATCGTCCCGTGGCTCCGCAGGCACGGCGACGCGGTCGAAGCTGTAGGTGGACCGGACGCGTTGGATCTGCTGGCACCGGTGGAGGTCGAGCTCGAAGGGCATCAGGTGCAGGCGACGTTCGACATCGCAGCCGGCGAGGAGCTGGGCTTCCTTCTCGCGTACCACCCCTCGCACCTCGCGCCGAAGACCTCTGATGGTCCCGGCGATTGCCGCCGGCTCATCGCCGATACCGAGTCCTTCTGGCGCGAGTGGATCGGGCGCGGCCGCGTCGACGAGCGATGGCGCGACGAGATCGTGCGGTCGTTGCTGACGCTGAAGGCCCTGACGTACTCGCCGTCGGGCGGGATCGTCGCCGCCCCCACCGCCTCGCTGCCGGAGGCGATCGGGGGAGTTCGCAACTGGGACTATCGCTACTGCTGGCTGCGCGACTCGACCTTCACCCTCGAGGTGCTGCTGGATCACGGCTACACCGAAGAGGCCGCCGCCTGGTGCCAGTGGTTGTTGCGTGCCGTCGCGGGCGATCCTGAGGACCTTCAGATCATGTACGGCGTGCTGGGGGAGCGGAAGCTCCTGGAGCACGAGCTCGAGTGGCTGGCCGGCTATGAAGGCTCGCGCCCCGTCCGCGTCGGCAACGCCGCTGTCCACCAGTTCCAGTTGGACGTCTACGGAGAGGTGATGGACACCTTCCATTCGGCTCGGCGTGCCGGCCTCGAGCCGATCCCTGAGCTGTGGGACCTGCAGGTGGGCCTGGTCGACTTCGTCTGCGAGCGGTGGACGGAGCCCGACTGGGGGATCTGGGAGGTTAGGTCGGGTCCGGAACATTTCGTGCACTCGAAGGTCATGGCATGGGTCGCCATCGACCGCGGCATCCAAGCGGTGGAGCAGTTCGGCAGGCGCGGGCCGGTGGAGAGATGGAAGGAGACACGGGCGACGGTCCGGGCTGAGGTTCTCGAGCGGGGGTTCAACGAGCGGGTCGGTTCGTTCGTGCGCTGCTACGGCGACGACCGTCTGGACGCGAGCCTGTTAATGCTGCCGCTCGTTGGGTTCATCGAGGCCACCGATCCCCGTATGCGGGCGACGATCGAGGCGATCGAGCGCGACCTGTCGTCGAACGGGTTCGTGTTGCGCTATCGCGAGGACACGCCCGATGGGCTGCCGCCGGGGGAGGGGACGTTCCTCTTGTGCAGCTTCTGGCTTGTCGACTGCCTGTCGCTGCTCGGGCGGCTGGATGACGCGCGCTCGTTGTTCGAGCGGTTGTTGACGCTGCGTAACGACGTAGGTCTGCTGGCAGAGCAGTACGACGTCGGCCTGAAGAGGCAGGTGGGGAACTTCCCGCAGGCCTTCTCCCACATCGCGTTGGCCACGTCCGCGCGCTCCTTGCAGCAGACGGGACGAGAGCGCCCGTTCAGGCGCGGCGCCTGACGTATCGAGGAAGGGTTGTTCCGGAGGTTCATGTGGCACATTTGGGGGCGGCGAAAGGAGCGCAAGATGGAACGAGACGACCGAGACATGAAGGGCGACGGCGAGCCGGCAACCGAAGGGCCGTCCGACGGCCCCGCGCGCGAGGAAGGCGAGGCGACGGACCTGGGCTCGACCAGTCAGGACCAACCAGGAGGTGAGTCATGAGCGACGCGACGTTTGTCTGTGAGAGGTGCGGCAACGAGCACCGCGAGGGCGAGAAGAAAGAGGTCTTCGTCAACGAGGGCGGCAGCGAGGTCAAGAAGATGGTGTGCCCGAGCTGCCTCGACGAGATCCTGAACCAGGCGGATCAGGCCGTTGGCGTAGAGGGCGACGAGAAGCGTGCCGCGGTTGCCGTCGGCGACGCCGCAGAATCGACGGACCGCGAAACTTACGGCGAGCGGGGAGAAGACAGCACGGGGGCAAGCCCCCGCACCTGAGCCGACGCCGCGGCTAGTTGCCGACCCCCTCCACCAGGGACGGAAGCTCTCGCCAGAAGCGACTGCGGGGGTAGGCGTGCACGCCGGCAGCGGCCGCGGCCGCACCGACGTCCTCGCGGACGTGCGAGAAGTAGCCGAGGATTCGAGAGGGAAGGAGGCCCTCGTGCCTCGCCGTCTCCACCCCCTCCAGGAGCTCTGCGCCCCCGGCGTCCAGGTCGAGCACCACGACGTCGACCGGCGCGTTCTCTCTTAGGAACTCCACGATCCGGTCCGGACCCGTGCCCGCGACCGTCCGCGGCTCCAGGTGCTCGGTCCCGCGCCACAGACGATCCCGATCCTTCAGGTCGCGTCCCACTAGAACGATCCGCAGGTCTGGAATGTTGACCGCCCTCCCAAGGTTGATAGTGATGCACTCAGATTCTATAATCAGAGGCACTCACATGTAGATGAACCCGAGCCACGGGAGGGAATCATGGCAAAGGCAGTAGGAATCGATCTAGGGACCACCAACTCGGTCGTGTCCGCGCTGGAGGGCGGTGAGCCCACGGTCATCACCAACGCCGAGGGACAGCGCACGACGCCCTCGGTCGTGGCCTTCTCCAAGGGTGGCGAGATCCTGGTCGGAGAGGTCGCCAAGCGGCAGGCGATCACGAACCCCGACCGCACGATCCGCTCCATCAAGCGGGAGATGGGAACAGGCCACACGGTAGACATCGACGGCAAGGGCTGGAGCCCGCAGGAGATCTCGGCCCGCATCCTCATGAAGCTGAAGGCCGACGCGGAGTCATACCTCGGCGACAAGGTCACCGAAGCCGTCATCACCGTTCCCGCGTACTTCGACGACGCGCAGCGTCAGGCGACGAAGGAAGCGGGGCAGATCGCGGGTCTCGAGGTGCTCCGGATCATCAACGAGCCCACCGCGGCGGCTCTGGCGTACGGACTCGACAAGGAAGGCGAGGGGGACCAGACCATCCTCGTCTTCGACCTCGGTGGCGGCACGTTCGACGTCTCTCTCCTCGAGCTCGGCGAGGGCGTCTTCGAGGTGAAGTCCACCTCGGGCAACACCGACCTTGGGGGTGACGACTGGGATCAGCGGGTCATGGACCACCTCGTGACGACGTTCAAGAACCAGAACGGGATCGACCTCTCGAAGGACAAGATGGCGATGCAGCGTCTGAAGGAGGCGGCCGAGAAGGCAAAGATCGAGCTCTCCTCCGCGCAGCAGACCACGATCAACCTCCCGTTCATCACCGCCAGCGAGCAGGGGCCACTTCACCTGGAGGTCAACCTCACGCGCAGCGAGTTCGAGCGGATGACGGAAGACCTGCTCGACAAGTGCAAGGGGCCGTTCAACCAGGCGATCAAGGACGCGGGCATCTCCGTCGACAAGATCGATCACGTCATCCTGGTCGGTGGTTCGACCCGGATGCCGCAGGTCCGTCAGCTGGTGAAGGACCTCACCGGCGGCAAGGACCCGCACCAGGGTGTGAACCCGGACGAGGTCGTCGCCGTCGGCGCCGCGATCCAGGCCGGCGTCCTCAAGGGCGACGTCAAGGACGTCCTGCTCTTGGACGTCACGCCGCTGTCACTCGGTGTCGAGACCAAAGGCGGCATCTTCACCAAGCTCATCGAGCGCAACACGACGATCCCCACGAAGCGATCCGAGACGTTCACGACGGCGGAGGACAACCAGCCGTCGGTCGAGATCCACGTCTTGCAGGGAGAGGCCGACATGGCCTACCGAAACAAGTCGCTCGGGAAGTTCCAGCTCGTCGGGATCCCGCCGGCGATGCGAGGCATGCCGCAGATCGAGGTCACCTTCGACATCGACGCGAACGGGATCGTCAACGTTTCGGCGAAGGATCTCGGAACGGGCCAAGAGCAATCGATGACCATCACCGGCGGAACGAAGCTCGCCAGCGACGACATCGAGAAGATGATCCGCGAGGCCGAGGCGCACGCGGAGGAGGACCGCAAGCGGCGCGAAGAGGTCGAGGTCCGCAACCAGGCGGACAACGTCATCTACCAGACCGAGAAGACGATCAAGGAGCACGGCGAGAAGCTCGACGACGCCGACCGCAAGATGGTCGAGGACGCCCTCGAGGATGCTCGTGAGGCCATGAAGGGTTCCGACGTCGACCGCATCCGTCACACCAGCGAGCAGCTGATGACCGCGTCGCAGAAGTTCGCCGAGGTGCTGTACCAGCGCAGTCAGGCCGACCAGAGTGCCGCCGGAAGCGGCGGCACTCCAGGCGATGACGACGTCGTAGAGGCCGAGGTCGTCGACGAGGGCGGCGAGGAGAAGAGCGCCTGATGGACGAGCCTCGCCGGATCCCGGTAGTTGACAAGCGCGTTGCATCGGCCCCGCCATCCGAAACTTCGGATCCCGTGTCGGCGGAGACATCGCCTACCGGACGCGCGGGCGACGGCGATCCGGGTCCTGGCGACGATGCCTCCACTCGGACGGCTCCAGAGCCCGCGGAGGCTCCGCCCACAGGCGGTGACGAGCCCGATTTCCCCGAGGTGGTCGGCGAGCCCGTCGCTCCAGCAGTCGCTGACGGGGAAGCGGAGAAGCGCGACTTCCTCGACGATCTGCAGCGACTGCAGGCGGACTTCAACAACTATCGCAAGCGCATGATGAGGGAGCAGGCCGCTACTGCCGCTCGCGCGACGGCGCGCGTCCTGGAGTCGCTGTTGCCCGTGCTCGACAATTTCGAGCGGGGCCTGCAGCACGACGAGGCTACCGGCGGCATGGAGCTCGTCTACAAAGAGCTGAAGACGGCGCTCGAGGCACAGGGGCTCGAGGAGATCCCTGCGGAGGGTGTCCCGTTCGATCCTCACGTGCACGAAGCGGTCGATTCCCGCGAAGACCCGGAGGTGCAGGAGGCGATCTGTCGCTCGGTCTATCGACGCGGTTACAAGCTGGGTGACCAGGTCCTGCGCGCGGCCATGGTGGTGGTGGCGCGGCCGGTAGACGCTTCGGAGTCCGGGGCCGAGGCAGCGGAGGGTTAGTCATGGCTCAGCGCGATTGGGCGGAGAAGGACTACTACAAGGTCCTCGGCGTGACGAAGAACGCGTCGAAGGATGAGATCAAGAAGGCGTACCGCAAGCTCGCTCAGCAGTACCACCCGGACGCGAACAAGGGCGACGCGAGCGCGGAGTCGCGCTTCAAGGAGATCTCCGAAGCCCACGCGATCTTGTCGAACGAGGAGAAGCGCGCGGAGTACGACCAGATCCGCCAGTTCATGGAGTCTGGCGGCCGCCGCTTCTACAACGCGCCCGGAGGTGGCGGGAACGTGCGCGTCAACATCGGCGACCTCTTCGGCGACGGTGCCGCGGGTGCAGACACGATCTTCGACGATCTGCTGGGCGGCTTCGGGTTCCGTCCGCGCGGGCCGGCTCGCGGCGATGATCTGGAGACCGAGATCACGCTCAGCTTCGAAGATGCCGTCAACGGTGCGACGGTCGCGGTCCCGCAAGGGGGGAAGGTCAAGATCCCGCCCGGTGTCGGTGACGGTGCGCGGATCAAGGTCGCGGGACGAGGAGCCGGCGGACCCAGCGGCGGCCCGAAAGGCGACCTGTTCGTACGCGTAAGGGTCGAGCCGCATCCTGTGTTTGCACGCGGGCGCAATGGTGACCTCATCGTGAACCTGCCGGTCACCTTCACCGAGGCCGCCCTCGGCGCCAAGGTGGAGGTACCCACGCTCGATGGCGTCGTGACGGTGAAGGTTCCGCCGGGCACGCCGAACGGCAAGACGTTGCGCGTGCGGGGCCGCGGGGGCCCGCGTTCGGCCGGAGGCAAGGGTGATCTCCTGGTGAAGATCCAGGTTCAGGTGCCATCTCGCTTGAACCGGCGTGAGAAAGAACTGCTCGAGCAGTTCGCAGAGGTTCACGAGGAATCGCCCCGCCGCCACCTCGAAGACCAGATCAACCAAGCCACCGGTCAGAAGGCATCGTAGGAGGACAAGATGGCAAGAGGGGCCGATCGCAACGATCAAGCGATGTATGTCATCTCGATCGCGGCCGAGCTGGCGGGGGTGCATCCGCAGACGCTCCGTGTCTACGAGCGTAAAGGCCTCGTGCAACCGCACCGGACCGAGGGGAACACCCGCCGTTACTCGGAGCGCGACATAGCTCGGCTGCGGCGGATCCAGGAGCTCACCCAGGAGGGCATAAACCTGGCGGGTGTGATGCGGATCATCGAGCTCGAGCGAAGGCTCGAGCGAACGGAAGCGCGTTACGAGGACGCGCTAGACGAGCTCGAGAACGTCAGACAGCAGGTGCAGGAAGCGATCGGGGCCCGCGACAGGAACTCGCTGGTGCCGCTGCGGGACGTCCGCCGGGTCCGCCGGGCGATGAAGGCCGACTTCCTCGACCAGGCCGGGCGCCGCCGCACGTTCGCGGTGCCGCCGGTCGCGACGGAATAGGAGCACGGAGGTACGACCGATGGACATCAACAAGCTGACGCTGAAATCTCAAGAGGCTCTCGCCGCGGCTCAGAAGCTGGCGGGGGATCTGAACCACCAGCAGGTCGAGACCGCGCACCTGCTCGCGGCACTGATCGGCGAGCCGGAGGGGGTGGTCTTCCCGATCCTGCAGAAGCTCGGCGTGGCGCCGCGGACGCTGAAGACCCGGCTCGACGCCGTTCTCGACCGCGTCCCCAAGGTGTACGGACAGGTAGAGATCTACCTCTCCCAGGGCCTCCGGTCGTTGCTCGAGGCCGCTTTCCGCGAGGCGGAAGGTCTCGGCGATGCCTACGTCTCGACGGAGCACCTATTGCTCGCGCTGATCGAGCAGGGAGACGAGAGCGCGCAGGTATTGAGAGAGGCTGGGGTCGACAAGCCGAAGCTGCTCGCTGCTCTGAAGGAGGTGCGTGGATCGCACCGCGTTACCGACCAGACGCCGGAGGAGAAGTACCAGGCTCTGGAGCGGTTCGGGCGTGACCTCACCGAGGCAGCGCGGCGCGGGAAGCTCGATCCGGTGATCGGACGGGATGAAGAGATCCGCCGCGTGATCCAGGTTCTGTCCCGCCGCACGAAGAACAACCCCGTCCTGATCGGGGAGCCCGGCGTGGGTAAGACGGCGATCGCCGAGGGGCTGGCGAACCGGATCGTCGCGGGCGACGTGCCGGAATCGCTCAAGAACAAGCGGCTGGTGTCGCTTGACATCGGTTCGATGGTGGCGGGTTCCAAATACCGCGGTGAGTTCGAGGAGCGACTGAAAGCTGTGTTGAAGGAGATCGCGGACTCCGACGGCGAGATCATCACTTTCCTGGACGAGCTGCACACGGTCGTGGGTGCGGGGGCCGCCGAGGGTTCTGTCGATGCGGGCAACATGATCAAGCCGATGCTGGCGAGAGGCGAGCTGCGGATGATCGGCGCGACGACGCTCGACGAATACCGCAAGCACGTCGAGAAGGACCCCGCTCTCGAGCGACGCTTCCAACCGGTGTTGGTCGGAGAGCCGTCGGTGCCCGACACGATCGCGATCCTGCGCGGGCTGAAGGAGCGCTACGAGGTGCACCACGGTGTCCGGATCCAGGACTCCGCGCTCGTCGCGGCCGGGGTGCTTTCGGATCGCTATGTCACCGGGCGGTTCCTTCCCGACAAAGCGATCGACCTCGTGGACGAGTCCGCCTCGCGGCTCCGCATCGAGATCGACTCGATGCCGACGGAGATCGACGTGCTCGATCGGCGTGCGAAGCAGCTCGAGATCGAGAAGGCTGCTTTGGCCAAGGAGACCGACGCGGCGTCGAAGGAGCGGCTGGCGCGGCTCGAGGAAGAGCTCGCGGGGCTCCACGAAGAGATGGACGGGATGAAGGCGCACTGGGAGCAAGAGAAGACGGCGATCGAGCGCATCCGGTCCTTGAAGGCAGAGATCGAGCAGGTGAAGGGCGATGCCGAGCGCGCCGAGCGCGACGGCGACCTGGGGCGGGCTGCGGAGCTCCGCTACGGCAAGCTCGTCGAGCTCGACCGTGAGCTGCAGGTGGCGAACGAGCAGCTTGCCGAGCTACAGAGCGAGCGCAAGTTCCTGAAAGAGGAGGTCGACGAGGAAGACATCGCCGAGGTCGTGGCGCGCTGGACGGGCATCCCCGTGTCGAAGCTGATGGAGGGCGAGGTCGAGAAGCTCGTGAAGATGGAGGACGGGCTTCACCGGCGCGTCGTCGGGCAGGACGAGGCGGTGGAAGCGGTAGCCGACGCGATCCGGCGTGCCCGCGCCGGGCTGGGCGACCCAAGCCGGCCGATCGGGTCGTTCATATTCCTCGGCCCCACGGGTGTCGGAAAGACCGAGCTCGCCCGCGCGCTGGCGGAGTTCCTCTTCGACGACGACCGCGCCATGATCCGTCTCGACATGAGCGAGTACATGGAGAAGCACACGGTGAGCCGCCTGATCGGCGCGCCTCCGGGCTACGTCGGCTACGACGAGGGCGGCCAGCTGACGGAGGCGGTTCGCCGGCGGCCGTATTCGGTCGTGTTGCTCGACGAGATCGAGAAGGCGCACCAGGACGTCTTCAACACCCTGCTGCAGATCCTCGACGACGGCCGCCTCACGGACGGCCACGGCCGAGTGGTCGACTTCAAGAACACCGTCGTCATCATGACCTCGAACCTGGGGTCGCAGTGGATCCTGTCGGCCGACGAGTCAGATCAGTCGATGGAAGACAAAGTCATGGCGACCGTCCGCGATCACTTCAAGCCGGAGTTCCTCAACCGGGTGGACGAGATCATCGTGTTCCACCGGTTGTCGATGGAGCACCTGGAACGGATCGTCGAGATCCAGCTGGAAGGGCTGTCGAAGCGTCTTGCGGCGCGGAACCTCGAGCTGCGGTTGTCGGACGACGCGAAGCGCCACCTCGCGCGACAGGGTTACGACCCGGCCTACGGCGCGCGTCCGCTGAAGCGACTGATCCAGCGGAGCATCGAGAACGAGCTCGCGCTGAAGCTTCTCGATGGGACTTTCCGCGAGGGCGACGTGGTGCACGTGGACGTTGAGGACGACGCCCTGGTCTTCGTGACGGAGGTTCTGCCGGCGGCCGTTTAATCTGCGCCGGTGGACATCGAGAAGGGGCGTGACGCGGACGAGGCTCTGCGCGCGCGCCGCCCCGCTCCGCTGCAGCCCTCTTCTCTACGCGCCGGAGATATCCACATGATCCGGCGCCTGGAACAAGGTGACGAGGGAGCTCTCAGGGACGCGATCCAGCTGTTCGGCCCCGCCGTCTTCACCAGGGCTTGGCGCCTCCTGCACGATCCCGCGCTCGCGGAGGAGGTCACGCAAGACGTCTTCGTCGACCTCTGGACGCGGCCGTCACGGTTCGATCCGGGGCGTGGCTCGTTGAGCGGCCTCCTGCTGGCGATCGCCCGGAACAAGGCGGTGGATCGGATCCGGCACCTCGAGGTCAGGCGCGACGGGGACGATCGTTCCGGCAGGCAGCAGTCGCTCGAGGCAGCCGCGAGCGACGAGCGGGACCACACCGGAGAGGGGGTGGTGAGGAGGCACCACGTGCGGGCGGCTCTCGAGCAGTTGAGCGAGCTCCAGCGGGAGATCATCGTCCTCGTGTACTTCGGAGGGCGCACCGTCCGCGAGGTGGCGGAGCAGCTGGGGATACCCGAGGGAACCGCCAAGACCCGACTTCGGGACGCGCTGATCAACCTGCGGAAGGACCAGGAGCTTCCGTGACCGAAGCAACCACCGCCCACGACGAGCTGAGAGGGCTGCTTGCGCCCTACGCGATAGGGGTGGCCTCCTCAGCCGAGGAGACTCGGGTGAGACGCCATCTGGAATCCTGCCAGGAGTGTCTGGAGGAGCTGTCGCTCCTGGAGGAGGGCATCCACGTGCTGGCCTCTGCTGACGCGGCAGAGCTTCCTCAGGGACTGGAGGCGAAGATCCTGGCGACCGCCGACGCGGCAGAGTTTCCTCAGGGACTGGAGGCGAAGATCCTGGCGACCGCTCGCGCGGGTCGTCCCCGGGAGCGGGCGCGCTCGCGCTCCCGCCTCGCGGCCGCGGCGACGGTCGCGGCCGTCACGCTGGCGATCGCTGTCGCCGCCGGAACCGCTATGTGGTCGAGGTTCCGGGCCGCCAATGAGGAGCTAACCAGGAGGAACCAGGCGCTCGAGCTTCTGTTGCGGGAAGAGGGGATCGCTCTCAGCGGCGCCTCTGCCCTCGCGAAGCTCGTTCCGCGCGATGGGCGGGCGGTTTTCATTGCCTCGGGTTTGCCCGAGGCCCCCGGCAGCCGGGTGTACCAGCTCTGGTTGAAGGACGGCTCGCGCCTCGTGGGCGTCACCACCTTTGAATCCGCCGGCGACGCCGTCGTCCTGGAGCTCTCTCGCCCGTTCGACGAGTTCGATGGGGCTCTGGTGACCATCGAGCCCGAGGGCGGCTCGCGGCAGCCGACGGGTGCCCCCGTCGTCGATTCGATCTGAGCTCAACCACCTCTTCGAACGGAACAGAACCGGTCCAACCAATCCTTTCCGTACAACCCGGACGAATCCCTCTTTAGCGCCCGTACCGGGTGCTCCGCGCTACAGAGAGGATGGTGCCTGTGGGAACGAGGGAGCAGGAACTTTTCGACGGCGAACCCGTCATCCAGTTCGACAACGAGGGGGATCGAAGGAACTTCCTCAAGTACGCGGGCATGGTGGGTGTCGGCGGTTTGATGGCACTGGGAGGCGTCGCCTGCGACGACGGCGGCGACACCGTCACACCGACGGACGGCGCGACCGGTGCCGCTCCTACGGAGAGCCAGGAGCCGACGGTCGAGGCAACCGACGACGCAGATGCTGGCGCGCAGGTGCCGGAGAGCGATCTCGGAATCTTGAACTACGCCCTCACCCTCGAGTTCCTCGAGGCCGACTTCTACAAGAGAGGGATCCAGGCGAAGGCGGTCAGCGGCAGGGAGATGGAGCTCGTCAAAGCGATCGGGGCGCATGAGGCCGCCCACGTGCAGGCTCTGATGCAGACGATCAAGGACCTAGGGGGCAAGCCCGTATCCGCTCCCGGCACGAAGTACCCAGCCGGCACGTTCGACAGCCGCGACAAGTTCCTCGCGACGGCGTCCACGTTCGAAGAGCTGGGGGTCACCGCCTACCACGGCCAGGTGACCAAGGTGAAGACGCCGGACATCCTCATGGCAGCGGCCTCGATCGCAGGTGTTGAGTCACGTCACGCGGCGGTGCTCGCGAACCTGATCGGAAACCCGCCCTTCCCGGCGCCCCTGGAGAAGAGTCAGAGCATGCAGCAGGTCCTGAAGGCCGCGCAACCGTTCATCAAGGGTTAAGGGAGGCGACATGGACAGAAGGTCATTCCTCAAGGGCTCCGCTGCCGTCATCCCGGCAACGGTCGCTCTGCAGATGCTCGGAGGCCGTTGGGTCTTCGCGCAAGGGTCCGATTTCAAGGACGACGTCGACGTGCTGAACTACGCGTTGACCCTCGAGTTCCTGGAGGCCGAGTTCTACAAGCAAGGCCTGGCAAAGAACCTGCTGTCGGGTGCCGAGGGCACGCTGGCGAAGCGCATCGGCGCCGACGAGCAGGCACACGTCGTGCTCCTCAGCGACACGATCAAGAAGATCGGCGGCAAGCCCGTTGCTGCGCCGAAGGTCGACTTCGGAGGGGCCTACAAGAACCGCGAGAGCTTCTTGAAGCTCGCGCACGTCTTCGAGAACACCGGTGTGCAGGCGTACCTGGGAGCGGCTGGGTTCATCAAGGACAAGGCGCTGTTGCAGGCTGCGGCGGGGATCTTCGGCGTCGAGGCTCGCCACGCCGCCGTGATCGGCGATCTGCTCGGCTTGAAGGCTGAAGGCGGGGTCTTCATGGGCAACACAGAGACACCCAAGAGCAAAGACGAGGTGCTGAAGGCGGTCAAGCCCTTCATCAAGGGCTGAGCCGGCCGGACTTAGAGAGGAGGGGGCCCGGG